>JBFWQT010000182.1:0-11877 GCA_050249295.1 Planctomycetota bacterium | reverse complement strand
TCTACGGCGACCACGTCAACCGCACGATCGAGTACCTGATCAGCGCGCAGGGCAACAGCGGGTTCTTCAGCGTGGACGGCGACGGCTCGCGCACCCACGGCCACGGCTTTGCCACGCTGTTCCTCGCGCAGGTGCTTGGCATGCTCAACGAAGAAGAGCGCCAGTCGCGCGTGCGTCGCGCGGTGGCCAACGCGGTGCGCATCATCGAGGCCTCGCAGACGCCCGAGGGCGGCTGGGGCTACGTGCCCGACGACCGCACGTGGGACGAGGCGAGCACCACCGTGACCCTCGTGCAGGGTCTGCGCGCGGCCCGCGACGCCGGCGTGAAGGTCAACAAGGACTGCATCGACCGGGCGATCCGCTACGTCCACAAGTGCGCGATGCGCGTCGACTGGACCGACTCCGACGGCAAGACCCACGTCGGTTACACCTTCAAGTACTCGTTGAAGTACCAGAACAACCGCAGCACCTTCCCGCTGACGGCGGCCGCGGTCAGCACGCTGCAGGGCAGTGGTGTGTACGACAAGAGTGACGTGCTGCAGGGCGGGCTCGACTGGATCAACGCGTTCTTCCACGACACGATGAAGGACCAGCCGAACTCGAACTGGTACGAGCGGTTCTTCTACTACAGCCACCTCTACGCGGCCCAGGCGATGTTGCACGCGCCGAAGCCGGAGTACTGGACGAACTATTTCCCGAAGGTGCGCGACACGCTGATCAAGCGTCGCAACAGCCGCAACGGGACGTGGCCAGCGCCGGGCGGCTACGGCGAGGTGTACGCGACGAGCATCGCGGTGCTGATCCTGCAGATGCCGTACGCGTACCTGCCGATCTTCCAGAAGTAGCCGCGCGGCGCGGGCGCGGGCACGACGTTCCGTTCCGATCAGGGGGCGAGCCGCGGACATGAGTCCACTGCCGCAACCAGGAGCCGCGACCGGAAGGGAGCGGGGAACGCGCGGGCGCGAGGCTGTCGACGATCGAGCGGCTCTTCCCGGCTCACCACCCGCAACGTTCTTCCGACCGACCGACCGACCGTCGTCTCCGACAATCGAACCCGATGCCGCCTGTTCCGCCTGACCCACCGGCTGTTCCGGCTCCCGATCCCGGCGACGACACCGACGGCGACCTGCCCGGCCGCACAATCCCCGCACCAGCCCGGCGCGCGCGCAACCTGCCCACGCGGCTGCCATCCGACGACGCGGTCACGCTGCCGACACCACCCGCGACGCGACGCGTGCCGCAAACCGTGGCGCCCGGCCCGACGGCAGCCGGTCGCGAGTTCGGCCGCTACCAGCTGCGCCAGGAACTCGGCCGCGGCGGCATGGGCTCGGTGCAACTCGCGTTCGATCCGGAGATCCGCCGCGAGGTCGCGCTCAAGGTGATCCTCGGCAAGCGCACGCAGCCGGACGTGCTGGCGCGCTTCATCCAGGAGGCGCAGGTCACCGGGCAGCTCGAGCATCCCAACATCGTGCCGGTGCACGAGCTGGGCTACACGAGCGACGGCCGGCCGTACTTCACGATGAAGGTCGTGCGCGGCGAGAGCCTGCGCGCGCGACTCGACCGCCTGCGTCAGGCAGTGATGGACGATGGCCCGGCCGGGGCGAGCGTGTTCCCGCTCGGCGACCGGCTCGACGTGCTGGCCAAGGTCGGCGACGCGCTGGCGTTTGCGCACGAGCACGGCGTGCTGCATCGCGACCTCAAGCCCGAGAACGTGATGATCGGCCGGTTCGGCGAGGTGCAGCTGATGGACTGGGGCCTCGCGCGCGTGATCGGCCGGCCGGCGCATGCACTGCCCGCGGTCAACGCGAGCCTGCAGCCGCCACGCGATCCGCGCGCGCGCATCTCCCGCCGGCAGGCGCCGCCGCAAGAGCAGGTCGCGTCCGACGACGACATCGCCAGCGCCGACACGCTGATCGGCAGCGCGTGGCAGGATGGCGGTGCGATGGTGCAGACCGACGGCAGCGACGAGACCGCGCGACTGACGATGGACGGCGACGTGGCCGGCACGCCCTCGTACATGAGCCCCGAGCAGGCCAACGGCGACATCGCGGCGATCGATGCGCGCACCGACATCTTCTCGCTCGGCGCGATCCTCTACGAACTGCTCGCGCTCGATGCGCCGTACCGTGGCGAAACCACCATGGAGACCGTGCTGCTGGCCGCGAAGGGCCAGTGGGAGCCGGTGCGCTCGCGCATCCATGACGACTGGGGACGCCGCTGGACGCAACCGCCGCGCGAGCTGGTCGCGATTCTGGGCAAGGCGATGGCCCGCAACCCGAAGCGGCGCTATGCCAACATGCCGGCCATGGTGGCCGATCTGCGGCGCTACGCGGCGCACGAGCCGGTCTCGGCGCTGCCCGACGGGCCGGTCTCGCGGCTGCTCAAGTGGATGCGCCGGCGCCCCACCACCGCACTCGGTCTCGGCGTCGCGCTCGTCGGCGGGCTGATCGTCAGCGTGCTGGCGGTGCTGCTCTACAGCAGCAACCAGGCGGCCGAGCTGATGACCGCGCGCGCCGCGCAGGCCACCGCCGAGGCGGCCCGCCATGTGGTGGAGAGCGAACAGGCCAGGGCGCGCGAGCAGTTGGCGGCCGGCAAGGTGGACGAGCTGAAGATCACCCTCGGGATCCGTGTCGACACGGCGCGCGGCAAGGTGCTGCAGAACCTCGCCACCGCGTGGGCACAGCGGCCCGCGTCGATGCCGCCCGATCGCTTCTTCCGCGAGCTCGGCGCCGACCGCGTGCAGGAGTGCGCCGCGGCGTTCGACTTGCTGATGCGCGCCGCCGCCAGCGACACCGGCGTGACCATCACCGCCGACGACCACCTGCTGATGGCGATGCTCTACCAGTACGGCAAGCTCGATCCGCCGGCCGCGCTGCCGATGTTCGACCAGGCCGTCGCGCTGGCGCCCGACAACGTGGCGATCGTGCTGGCCCGCAGCGACTGTCGCGCGGCCACCGGCGACATCGAAGGTGCGCTGACCGACTGCACGCGCGCCGGGCGCCTCGAGCCGGAGAACGCGCGCGTCTGGCTGACCCGCGCCGCCGCGTACAGCCTGGCCAACAACCGCGCCGCGGCGATGGCTGACCTCGACACCGCGCTCGGCTTCGACCCGGCGCTCGGCGAAGCGCTGCTCGCGCGCGGCCTGATCTACCTGGCCGAGGAGAAGTACGAGCAGGCCGACAAGGACTTCACCGAGTCGATCCGCGTGTCGCCGATGCTGGCGATCGCGTGGGTGCAACACGGCCGGCTGTTCCAGCGCATGGGCGACGGATCGGGCGCGCTGCACGACTTCACACAGGCGATCTCGATCGATCCGACGCTGCACGACGGCTACTACTATCGCGCGATGATCCGCATGCGCACCGGCGAGTACGACCTGGCCGAGGCCGACTTCGACAAGGCGCTCGAGCTGTTCGACAGCGTGCCCGGCCGCGTCAACCGCGGCATCTGTCGCAACCACCAGGAAAAGTTCGGCCCGGCCGTCGACGACCTGACGATCGCGCTGCGACGCGCGCCCGACATGCGCGACGCCTTGTGGTGGCATTCGATCGCGTCGGAGAACGCCGGCAAGCGCGACGACGGGCTGGCCGATCTCAACCGCCTCGTCCGCCTGTTCCCCGACGACCCGTCGATCCTGCGCCAGCGCGCGATGATCCACGGCCGCAACAGCGACTGGGCCGCCGCGCGCGCCGACCTCGACCTGTGTGTGCTCGTCGCGCCGACCTTCCGCGACGGCTGGGCCGACCGCGCGGCGATGCGCTCCAACCAGAACGACCTGGTCGGCGCGATCAGCGACATCGAACAGGCGCTGAAGATCGACCCCGGCAACGCGCTGGCCTGGCGCAACAAGGCGTCGATGCTCAACAAGACCGGCCGCCATGACGACGCGATGGAGGCGATCAGCCAGGCGATCCGATTCGCCCCCAACGATCCCGGCTACTGGCGCTGGCGCGGCGTGGCCCGCATGCAGGACGGCGACCTCCCGGGCGCGCTCTCCGACTACAACCGCGTGCTCGAGCTCTCGCCCGACGATGTCGGCGCGCGGATGGATCGTGCCCGCCTGCACTCGCGGCTCAACAATCCGGCCGGTGTCGCGGCCGACCTCGAGCGCGTGGTGGCGATGCAGCCGCGCGACTGGACCGCCTGGATCGGCCTCGCGCGCGCGCAGGTGCAGCTCAACCGCCGCGAGCAAGCGATCAGCGCCTACCGCAACGGATGGCAGGTCGCACCGGCCGAGCAGCGCGCGATGATCGAAGGCGAACTGCGCGAGCTGGGCTCGACGCCGCGCTGATTGGCGCGACGCGGATGCACTGCTAGAATCCCGCCACTCCCCGGCAGGCCGGCCAGTCCGCACCGCACTCATCGACCATGGAAAAGCTCACATTTGCCGCTCTGGTACTGGGCTGGATCACCGTCCTGCTCTGGGGCTCGAAGTACATCGAGTGGCTCTGGGTGCGTGCCCTCGGCGTGCGCGCGTTCCGCCTGTTCGTGGCACCCGGCATCATCGTGCACGAGTATTCGCACGCGCTGGCCTGCCTGCTCACCGGCACCAAGATCCACGAGATCAAGCTGTTCAAGCGTGACGGCGGCCACGTCAAGCACGAGAAGCCGAACGCCACGCTGCTCGGCCTGCCGTTCCTCGCGCCGTACCAGGAGGGCAAGGGCGGCCGCCTGATGAAGACGCGCGCGCTGAGCCAGTTCCTGATTTCGTTCGCGCCGGTGATGGGCTGCCTGGCCTGCATCTGGCTGATGGGCATCATCGGCAACGCCGTGATGGGCGACCCCGCGTTCGACACCACCCAGCAGACGCTGGTCGAAGGTCAGGTCAGCACCGACCAGGTCGCCGACTCGGCCGGCACCGACCTCGGCGCCTTCTTCTTCAACCTCACCGAGTACATCTGGAACACGCTGACTGGCAAGCTGATCAAGCCGCTCGGCATCAACTTCCTGATCGGCGTGATCTACCTCTGGTTGTTGCTGAGTTTCACCGTGGCGATGGCGCCATCCGAGAGAGACTTCCTCAACTCGGTAGTCGGCATCGTGCTGGTCGTGGTGTTGCTGATCCTCGTCTCGATGGCGATCCAGCCGGAGGCGATGAACGCCCTGCTCAAGAAGATGCTGCCGATGATCGGCTACACGCTGGCGGTGATGCTGTTCGCGACGGTGGTCACCTCGATTGTCGCCCCGACGTTCCGCGGCCTGACCCGCGGCAGCGCCCACTGAGCAGCGTCCGCGTTCCGGTCCGCGTTCCGAACGAACCGGGAGTGCAAGCCCGGTGTAAGCCCCCGGAGTCTGGTTCCGGGACCACCGCTCGCCGATTCCGTGGTGACTCCACAATCAGACTCCGGGGGCTGACACCCCCGGCTCGCCCGGAATTGCCGCTTCCGGACCGTACTAGCCTTCACGTTCGTTCGCTGATCGCATCGCACCGACCATGGAAACCACCGTCAACTGGCTGCGCCAGTACTGCAAGGTAGACGCCGACGCGGCCACCATCGCCGACATGCTCACGATGAGCGGCTCCGAAGTCGAAGAGCTCGAGCCGGTCAAGGCCACCAACGACACGGCCCTCAAGCTGGAAATCACCAGCAACCGCACCGACTGCTACGGCGTCATCGGCCTCGCGCGCGAACTCTCGGCACTCACCGGCAAGCCGCTCACGCCGCCCGAGACGAAACTCAAGACCGGCAAGACGAAGGCGAAGGACCTCACCAGCGTCACCATCGAGTGTGAAGACCTCTGCCCGTACTACACCGCCACCGTGATCCGTGGCGTGAAGGTCGGGCCCTCGCCGAAGTGGCTGGCCGACCTGCTGACCACGCTGGCCGCGGTGAAGAACATCCGCTCGGTCAACAACGTGGTGGACATCACCAACTACGTGCTGCTGGAGATGAGCCAGCCGCTGCACGCCTTCGACTACAACAAGCTGGCCGGCAACCGCATCGTGGTGCGGCGCGCGCGCAAGGGCGAGCAGCTGCACGCGATCAACGACACCACGTACACCTTCGACGAGGTGCCGGCGCAGCGCGACAGGGCTGTCAACTACGACAACTGGTACTGGAGCGACGACATCTGCGCGATCTGCGATGCCGAGCGGCCGCAGTGCCTCGGCGGCGTGATGGGCGGCATGGACACCGAGATCACGTCGACGACCACCGACGTGCTGCTCGAGTCGGCGTACTTCATGCCGCTCAACAATCGCGCCACCGCGCGCGGGCTCGGCCTGCACTCCGACTCGTCGTACCGCTTCAGCCGTGGCGTGGACCCGGCCGGCGTGAAGGCCGCGCAACTGCGCTGCGCACAACTCATCATCGAGCACTGCGGCGGCGAGATTGCCGACGGCATTATCGAGGCCGGCTCGCTGGCCGACCTGGACGCGGGCGACCACAAGGTGAAGCTCGAGCTGCGCGCGATCCGCCGCGTGCTGGGCATCGACGTGCCGCACGATCGCGTCGTCGGCATCATGCAGGGCCTCGGCCTGACCGTGAAGCCGGGCAAGGGCAAGAGCGACAACATCGAGGTCGTCGTGCCGTCGGCGCGGCGTGACCTGACGCGCGAGATCGACCTGATCGAGGAAGTCGCGCGCATCCACGGCCTGGACAAGATACCGACCGAGACCGTGCTGCGCGTCAGCACGGCGCCCCCGAAGCGTATCGAGCGCGTGACCGATCGGCTGGCCGATGTGCTGGTCGGTGCCGGCTACCACCAGACCGTGACTGACAGCTTCGTGCCCGAGACCGACCTGTGGCGCAACTCGCCGTGGCCGAGCGGCGGCCCGATGGTCGTCACCAACCCGGTCGTCAAGGGCCAGGGCCTGCTGCGCCCCGCGATGGTGCAGAGCCTGCTACAGATCCGCCGCACCAACCAGGACCGCGGCCAGGTGCAGGGCATCCGCCTGTTCGAGCAGGCGCGCGTGTATGCGTCGCACGTGAAGGCGCCGAAGAAGAAGAACGCGCCGCCCGCGCTCGAGCGCCACGTGCTGGCGATGTGCTGCGACGGCAAGCAGGCGTTCTCCGAGATCAAGGGCCTGATCGAGGTGCTCGGCGAGCGCCTGCAGATCGGCATTCTCACTGCGCCTACCGACTACGCGCTGTTCGAGCGTGGCCACGCGGCCGAGGTGCACGTGCGCAACGCCGACGGCACGCCCGGCCCCCGGCTCGGCGTGTTCGGCGACGTCGCGTCGTCGGTGCTCGCGCAGTACGAGTTGCAGGTGCCGTGTGCCGCGGCCGAGCTGGATGTCGATGCGCTCGAGTTGCTGGCCGACTTCGATCGGCGCTACCGCGACCTGCCGCGGTACCCCGGCATGACGCGCGAGCTGGCGATCGTGCTGCCCGGCGATGTGCTGTGGCAGGACGTGGACGCGACGATCCGCGCCGAGGCTGGCGCGTTGCTGGTCGGCGTCGAGTACCTCGGTGAGTACCGCGGCAAGCAGATCCCGAAGGATCGCAAGCAGTACAACCTGTCGATGCAGTTCCAGCATCGTGAGCGGTCGCTCACGGCCGAGGAGATCAACCCGCTGTGCGACGCGATCGTGCAGACGCTGTGCAAGACCTTTGACGGCGAACTGCGTGCGTGATGGTGGTGGCCCGTGTGGTGCAGGCTTCCAGCCTGCCTCCCCTTGTGGTGCCCTTTGCAGATTCCCGGAAGCAGGCTGGAAGCCTGCACCACAGCCAGCCTGCATCCCTTGTGGTGCAGGCTTCCAGCCTGCATCCCCTTGTGCTGCAGGCTTCCAGCCGGCATCCCCTTGCCCCTTGCAGGAATCCCGGAAGCAGGCTGGAAGCCTGCACCACAGCCAGGCAGACACCAGCCCTTTGTGGTGCTGGCTTCCAGCCTGCCTCCCTGATTGCAATTTTAAACACGCCGTTTTAACTTGACATCCAATGCCGCGCGACGTATTATAGATAGGTACGGATAGGTCCACGGGTCGCACCGCCATGGGATAGCCAGATGTCAGCATCCTGAGCCGCCGTTTCGCCTGATCTGGTAAGCGTTGATCTACGTAAATAGCTTGAAACAAAGGACTTGGGTAATAACGCGGGTCAGTTTGACGGGCCTCATACGTGCGCTCACACAGCTCCTGCAACCCTTCACGAGGCCCATACGAGGCTTCACCCCACTTTCACGCCACTTTCACGATTTGAGGCCCATAAACACGGGCTCCGGGAGCCACAGTCGGATCCGGATGCACGGATCGCACAATCGACAAAACGAACCCAATCGACTGGCGCGCCAACTATCGTGTCCTGTTCGTGCACACGCCGAGCCCGGATTTTACTCGCCTGCGCGTCAATGCCGGGCTGTCCTGTTTCGGCGACCCGTTGACGGACTCGAGCCGGCAAGCGCACCTGACATCCACGTAAACCCATTGGAGAAAGCAGGTAGCGACATTCGTGGAGCCTGGCACGGGCATTGCATCTCAGCACATCACCACACAACCAATGGCTCACGATGTGAAAGGGACGTCATGGCCACCTGCTTCCACCGCACCACTTTCTGGCTGACCCGCTTCTCCACGCTCATGCTGCTCGTTGGCGCACTGGCCTTCGCGGTCGGCTGCAGTGGCGGCGGAGTCGGCGGCTTCGGTGACCCCGGCAACACCAACACCGGCGGCGGTGGCGGCAACACCAACAACGGCGGTGGCGGCGGCGGCAACAACAACAATGGCGGCGGCAACGGTGGCGGCGGCAATGGCAACGGCACCTCGGTCGCCACCGGCGGATCGGGCGGCGCCACCGGCCAGAGCACCGGCAACTACAACGGCCGCGCCTACAGCGTCTACGTGCCGACCAGCTACAACCCGGCCACCCCCACGGCCGTCGTCGTGCTCTGCCACGACAGCGCCACGACCTACAGCGCCTTCTTCACCACCAGCCTGCAGGTCGGCTGGCAGGCTGCCGCCAACGCCGAGGGCTTCATCGTGATGGTGCCCGACGACGCCAACAGCGCGGCCAACAGCTTCGTGCACACCAGCGGCGCCAACCTCGACCTCGCGGCCACCCGCAACGACGCCTCGACCCTGCTCGACGCCGTCTACTACGCGGTCGGCAACGACTTCAACGTCGAGACCACCGAGATCTACATGGTCGGCTTCGGCGACGGCGCCGCGTTCGCCGACATCGCCGGCTGGAGCTTCAGCACCCGCATCGCCGGTATCGCCTGCTACGGCGGCGGCGTCGGCGGCAAGACCTTCCCGGTCGCTCGCGACATCCCGGCGTGGTTCCAGTGCGGTTCGACCGACTCGCAGCTCGCCAACATCCAGAGCGCCTTCGGCGAGTGGACCGCGGCCGGCCACGACAGCAACAGCGACTGGGTCAACGGCGTCGGCCACAACTGGAGCCAGCTGAACCAGACCGGCTCGAGCCCGACGACCGTGTACCAGTGGCTGATCGTCGCAGCGGCCGCGGCGGCCGATGTGACCTCGACCTTCGATCCCGACCAGCTCGGCGGTGGCAACGGTGGCGGCGGCAACGGCGACGAGGGCTCGGGCGGCAGCGGTGGCCAGTACCCCGGCACGGTCGATCGCACCGTCGCGGTGCCCGGCTACGGCAACGTCACCTCGCGCCTCTACATCCCCAGCAGCTACAACCCGGCCAACCCGATGCCGCTGATCATCTGCCTGCACGGACAGGCGGGCGACGGCAACGCGCCGACCGCGGCGGCCCAGGTGCGCAGCATCTGGCAGAGCGTGGCCGAGGCCAACGGCTTCATCGTCTGTGCCCAGCAGGGCCTGTCGGCCGGTGGCAGCTACTCGCTGAACGAAGCCGCGGTGGTGATGAACGAGCTGATCGACGACGCCTGGGCGGCCTACAACGTCGCGGTGAAGAAGAACTACCTGTGGGGCTTCTCGGCTGGCGGCCACATCACGCACGCCATCGCCCTGGCCAACGCCGACTTCTTCGCGGCCTACGGTGTCAGCGCCGGCGTGCTGGGTGGCGCGGCCACTCCCGCCGGGATCACGCCGGCCAGCGCCAGCCGCAAGCTCGGCATCTGCGTGAGCATCGGCACGACCGACCCGCTGAACCCGAACACGGTGCAGGACCGCACGGCCTTCCTCAACGCCGGCTGGGTCGAGAACACCAACTACCTGCGCAGCGAGTTTGCGGGTGGCCACACCTTCAACAGCTCGACCGCGACGACGATCTGGAACTTCATCAAGGGCTTCCAGGCTCCATGAACAAGGCCTCCACGAGTGTGTGACTCCGCGCTGCATCCCGCGGAACCCCGGCGCCCGGCCCTTCCCGGGCGTCGGGTCATTTGCCAGAGTCGCACCGCGACGGTGGCAACGGCAACCCATGGTGATTCGCATGCACCTCGAGCACGGCGGCGATCAGTTCACGCTCACGATAGCCGGCTACGAGTTCCCGACGGCGACCGACCATTGGGACGCGAACTGGTTGTTGATCCGCATCGAGTTGCGCCTCGCGACCGGCGACCGTCACTGGGTCAGGGTCGACCCGTCGTTGCTGGCGTCGGAAGTGGCCGGGCTGGCCGACTGGCTGGATTCCGTTGCGAGTGGTGCCGGTGCGGATGCCGACGTCGACGACGTCATTGGCTTCATCGAGCCGAACCTCGGCTTCCGCTGCCCGCCGCCGGCGCGCACCACGCTGGGTGTTCGCCTGGGCGCCGAGTGCCGTCCGCCGTGGGCGGATCGGGGCGGCGACTACTGGTGCGACTTCCCGGTGAGTGCCGCCTCGCTGCGCGCCTCTGCCGCCGCCTTGCGCGAGCAACTGGCACGCACGCCGCCGCGGTAGCCCGGTCGGGTGCCCCGGGGTACCCGGGGTTGTCGCGTGGCCCGAAACGCACTCGGCCCGGCCGTATCTGGCTGCCGGGCCGTTGCTTTGCTTCTGACGAGGACGACGGGACTCGAACCCGCAACCACCGGATCGACAGTCCGGTACTCTAACCAATTGAGCTACGTCCCCAACGCGGCGCATCTTTTACGCCCCGCCTCCGGCAGTGTCAAGGGTTCACGGGCAGCCGGAACGTGCCGCCGGAAGCTGGCCCGGACAACGGCCGACACGGCCGGTCGCGGGTCAACGCGAACCGAGGCTGATGCCCATCGAGCCAGGCGCGAGCGACAACTCGAGACGCGACGAACCACGATAGATCACCACCGGCACACTCTCGAGCCGGGCCGCCGCGGCCTTCGCAATCGCCGCGCGCAGGTCGTCAATCGAATCGAGCAGCGAGCCGTTGTAGCTGGCCAGGTAGTCACCCGCCTGAATGCCGGCGGTCGCGGCATTGCTGCCCGCCTTCACGTCGGCAATCACCAGCGAGGGCGGCGTCACGGCCGCGGCGGGCGTGCCGTACTCGATCAGGTACGCGCGCACGATGTGCGACGCCGCGTTGATCTCCGCTGCAGGCGGCGCCTCGCCCTCGAACTCGTACGGCTGCGGCGCATACGCGAGCGAGTAGCTGCCGGCGCCCGCGAGGTGCGGCGTGAGGTCGATCCACCACGGCCGGACGACGTCGCCGGGCGCCCAGCCGGCGCGGGAGTACTTCCAGGTGCCGGCCTGCGGGCGGTTCGGATTGAGATAGCAGTCGGACTTCCAGAGCGTGTTGGCGAACGTCGCCGGCTCGCGCGGCGGCGCCTCTTCGCTACCCGCGGCGGGCGGCGTGAACGTGATCGTCCGCTTCGACGGCGTGAACTCGCCGACCTGCGAGTGGCCGGTCGTCGTGACGAACAACATCGCCGCAGTGGTGTCCTTGCCGATCTCGACCGTGCGCGGCTCGAAGAAGTCGGCGAAGTGATTCTCGGCCGAGCCGTAGTGCGCGGTGCCGACCCACAGCGGCACCACGCGGGTCGGTACGAGCGCGGGCGCGCCGTGGTGGTAGTCGAGCGACACGCTCATCATGTAGCCGCGGTTCTTGTAGAAG
>JBFWQT010000181.1:0-11888 GCA_050249295.1 Planctomycetota bacterium | reverse complement strand
GTGGGCCAGGGCGAAGTGGTTCAGTCGTTCCACACGGCGGCCGGGCGCGCGGCATAATGGTGCCGACGACCGGAGGCACGCACGGAGATTGCAATGGGGCGCGGCGCACTGCTGCTGATTGTCGGCGCGACGCTGCTGCTGGCGCTGATCATGGTGCCGGTGGTGATGTCCACTGTGCCGGCCGGGACGCAGGCCGGGCCGGACCGGCTGCCCGACGGCGTGAACGACGACGGCACGACGAGGCGCGGCTTGAGCGGCCACGACGGCGGCGCGCCGAACGACGATCCAACCCGCGTGAACGTCAACAACAATGGCGCTCGTGGCAGCGACCCGCGCGGTGCTGCAGTGCCGGCGGCAAACACCGATCCGCGCGGCAACCACCCGCCAGGCACGAATCCGGATAACCCCGGGGGCCATGCCGACCCCGGTGACCCGCACAATCCGCCGGTGGATCCGGGCATGGGCGCGCAGCCGGTGAACCCCGGCGACCCCGACGCCGGCGGCCGCTTCCGCCAGCAGTGGCAGAACGAATTGACCGAGGCGCAGGCCGGCGATGGACTGCCTTTCGGGGCGCGCATCGACCTGCAGTACGGGCACGATCATCTCCTGCAGCCCGGCTTTGTGCGCCGCCTGGCCGTGTCGACGGCCGGCGATCGCATTCTCGTGCAGATCAGCGATCGCTCGTTGCGCGTGCTGACGCGCGAAGGGTTTGTCGTGCGCGAACTGCCCGACGCCGACGCGCCGATCCAGTGGAGCGGCTTCTCGGCCGACGGCACGCGCGTGTCGGTGCTGCAGGCCGATGGCGTGTTGCGCACCGCATCCGCTACCGACGCGGCCGGCGCGTGGCTCGCATCGTTTGCTACCGGCCGCGAGTGCCTCTGCGGCGTGGCGATGCCCGATGGCTCGGCCGTCTACACCGGCGGCTCCGATGGCAGCGTGATCGCCTTCGATCCACAGACCGGCGAGCGGCGCGGCAGTCTGCCACAGGTGAGCAGTGCGATCCTCGCGCTGGCGATCAGTGCGAGCGCGCGCCACGTGCTGAGCATCGACGCGACGTTCCTGGTGCGCTGCTTCGATGCCACCACCGGCAACTCGCGCGACGTGCTGCAACTGACTTCGAAGAAGACGCCGCGCGCATCGGCCATCGGCGAGCGCTTCGTGATTCACGACGGCAACCTCGCGCGCGCGTTCGACCCGGCGATCGAGGGCACCGACGAGGCGCTCGGCAACCTCGACGCCATCGGCCCGGCCGTTGCGCTCGGCACGATTGGCACCGCCAGCGCGCGCGTGGCCGCTGCGAACCAGCACACCGCGCGCGTGGTCGACGCCGCCACCGGCGCGCTCGTCCGCGAGTTCACGCTCACGGCCACCGGCAACCGCACCGCCGTCGCGTCGTTCGTGGCGCTGGCGTTCATCGATGCCGACACGCTGGTCGCGGCTGGCAACGACAACATGCTGGTGTTCCTGCATGTCGATACCGGCGAGATCGCGGCCTCCGACAAGAACGCGCGACACAGCCGCAACCTGATGACGATCGGCTTTGCGACCGAGGGCACGCGCATGGCCACGGCCGCGTACTTCGACCGCGCGCGCCTGTGGGATGCCGCCAGCGGCGAGCCGCTGATGACCACGACGCAGGAGTTCTCGTGTGCCGCGCTCACGCCCGACGGCCTGCGCATGGTGGCCGCGACGCAGATCGGCGAGGTCGTCTGGATCGACGTCGCGTCGCGCGAGACCGTTGCGACACTGACCGCGCTGGACTCGAACAATGCGCCGACGCGCATCGGCGTGACGGCCGACTCGCGCTTCGTGGTCGTGTCGGGCAACCACCGTGTCTCGGTGTGCGATCGCGATGGCTCGTCGGTGATCAAGGCGCTGATGCTCGAGCAGCCGATCGTGGATCTCGCGCTGCTGCCCGACGGCGGGCACGCGGCGCTGGTGCTGGATGGCCGGATCGAGCTGCGCCACCTGCCCGACGGCGCGGTCGCGCAGTCGATGATCGTGGCCGACGATCCGCAGCGCATCGTGGCCGCGAGCGCCGACGGCCGCTGGCTGGTGAGCGGCGGCGACAGCGGGCCGTTGCGGATCTGGAATGCGTCGGCCGGGTCGATCAACTCGTCGTGCACCGGCCACACCGGGCGCATCAATCGGGTGGCGATCTCGTCCGACTCGACGCGGATTGCGTCGATCGCCGACAACGGCGTGATGCGCGTGTGGAGCCTGCCCGACGGCGCGCCGCTGGCGGCGTGGCGGCCCAGCACGGTGGTCACGGTGGTGGCGTTCGTGCCGGGCGACGCCACGCGGATTGTGGCCGGCAACAGCGACGGCACGCTGACGCGCTGGCAACTGATCCCGGTGCGCTGACCGCTGGCGACGCCGGCCCACCGGTCAGTCGAGGTGCATCATCAGCAGTGCGCCGCGCGACGTACCGACCAGCACGCGCGACGAATCAACCACCTGCACGCGGATACGCGCGTCGGCGTCGGCCGCGGGAAGCTGCAGCGTGGCGGCCGGGCGCACGGCGTCGGCCGAGGTGTCGAGGCGATAGACCACCACGCGGCCGTCGGCAGTGGCGACCGCGGCGAGCGTACCGGCGTCGTCGGTCGCGATGTCGGCCAGGTCGGCGCGCAGGTCGCCGGGCTGGCCGATGGTCAGCGGCTCTTCGTGCGACGCGGGGCGGTAGCGCTCGAGCAGCAGCCCACCCGCAGCATGGCGGCGCACCGCAAGGTAGCGCGAGTTGCCGCACGCGATGATGCGCAGCACGGGCGGGTCGCCGACCTGGGCCTCGCGCGCGCCGAGACGCAGGTAGCCGTGGCGCAGCAGCGCCCATCCGCCGTCAGCGTCGGGCTGGCCGGCGCGCGCGGCATCCTCGTCGGCCAGTCGGAACAGCGCCACCGACGACGCGCCGTTCGCGGGCACCGCCGCCGGCGTCGTGGCCGATCGCGCGATCAGCAACCAGCGGCCGGACTCGAGCAGCGCGGCGCTGTCCGGAGCGGGCGGGATCGCATCGCCGGGGCGCCATGCGGGCGTTTCGTTCGGGTCGGTGCCGCTCGCGGCGAACGGCGCAATCGCTTCCAGCAGGCCGCCGGTGCGGCTGTCGCGCACATGCACATCCACGCCCGGCAGCGCGATCGGCGCACGCGCAGTGTCGCGCACCGGCGCCGTGACCACGCGCTGATGCGAGACCAGCAACGCGACCCGACCGATGCGATCGCCGCCGCTCTGTTCGGTGAGCAACGTGCCGGTCGCGGCGTCGCGCACCTCGGTGGCATCGCCGGCCGCGAACACAATCTGGCGGCCGTCCGGACTGAACCCGGCGACCTCGGGGCGGAACGTCAGGTTGACCAGCGCGTTCTCGAGCCACGGCGCGAGATCGACCGGCAGGCGCCACACCCGCGCCACGCGATCGCGCACGACCACCAGCCGGCGCACCGGCGACGCGCTCGGCGAAAGATCCTGCCGGCCAACGATCGGCGAGACCGCCATCACGCGCACGGCGCCGCCGGTGGCGGGTTGCATGCGACTGAAGCGATGCGGCGTGGCGTGATGGATGCGCACGGCGCCATCGTCGGCAAGACTCACGAGGTAGTCGACGAGGCGGGCGCCGCGCGGGCCGGGTACCACCTGCTGCGCGAAGGCCACGCCGACGACCGGCGACCAGGCGGCCGGTTCGGTGCGCGTGATCGCCAGCGGCAGCGGATGCGAACTCACGTCGGCGGTGTGGCACACGATGGCCACCATCGCGCCGTCGGCACTGCCCACCACGAAGCGCGGGTTGGGCCGGCGCGGCATGGGCGCGAGCGCAGTCACGGGTGCAGCCATGTGCCACACGTAGCGCGCATTGCCGCCGCCCACCGGCAGCAGTCGCACCGAGCCGTCGCTCGCGCCGATCGCCAGTTCGCCGCCGGACTCGATCGCCATGGCGTTGACGCGCACGCCGGGCACGGCAATGTTGCGCGCGGTGGCAATCGCCGGCGGGTCGGTCCATGCGACTTCGGCGATGGCAGCGTGTCCGATGCCGCCAGCCACTGCAATCCAGCTGCGCGGCACGGCGCCGGTCGAGTCGGCGTCCGCGTCAAGCATCGCCACCACAGATGGTGCAGCTGGTGACTCCGGCAGCGTGACCGCGAGCGGCGCGTCGTCGCCGCGCAGCTTCCAGACGGTGCGACCGTCGGAGATGTGGCCGCCGCGCTCGCCCATCGCCAGCGCGGTAACCGGAGCGGCAGCGATGATCGTGCCGAGCGTGTCGCCGTTGATCGTGCTGAAGACGCGGATGCGCGCCGGGTTGTCGGGCTGCCCTGCAATCGCCACCGCGCGGCCGTCCGCGCTGAACGCAATCAGGGTGGCCGAGGCCGCGGCGGGCATGTGGCGCAGCGCACCGTAGCCGGCCGTCGCGCGCAACGTCAGGCCGGTGGCGTCGACGATTGCCACGCGCGTGCCGTCGGGCGCCAGCGCGCGCGCCGCGATCGCCTGCCCGCGCCACGGTTCGGCGGCCCACTCCCAGCCGGTGAGCACGGCTTCAAGCGTCATGCCCTCGGTCTTCAACTCGGCGAGGTTCTGCGCGAGCCACGCGTCGTTGGCGGGCGGTTGCTCGCCCGGCAGGTCGGGTTGCGTCTGCGGGCGCAGCAGGTCGGGCACGCCGGGCGTGCTGGTGTCGGTGCCGGCAAGTTCCATCGGCATCGGCGCGACCCCGCCGTTGACCACCGCCGGGCCACCCGCCATGGGTGGCGGGTCGGGATCCTGCGCAAGCACGACGGCAATGACCAGCCCGAGCAATGCCACGCTGACCAGCGCGCCGGTGCGTGCCGCGTGCGCGCGAGTCGTTGCCGTCGTCATCGTCCTCGTCATGGCCATCAGCTGAACCACTCGCGAAGCGCGTCGAAGAAATCCTGCGATTGTTGAGCCGTGCGCTCGGCCAGCACGCTCACGCAGGCCGCGCGCAGCACGCGCTCCGTCACCGAGCCGAGCAGCATGCGCGCCGCGGCGGTGCGACCGCGCGTGCCCATCACGATCAGGTCGGTGCCGTGGGCGAGCGCGAATTCGGGAATGGCCGTGCCGGGCGAACCGGCCTGCAGCGTGAGCTCGAGCGTGATGCCGCTATGCTGGCCGCTGAAGTGGTCGAGCCACGTCGTGCCGGTCTCCTGCACGTGCGCGCGCACCGCTTCCGCCGCCTGCTGCGGCGTGATGCCCGGCTTGATGTAGCGCTGAGGCACGTCGTAGACATGCAACAGCGCGAGCCGCGTCAACCCGAACGCCTGGCACAGTTGCAGGCCGCGTCGCACGGCGCGCACGGCGTCGTCGGAGAAGTCGACCGCCACCATCGGCCGCGAGAAATGCGTCTCGTGGAAGTCGGGCTTCACCACGAGCACCGGGCACGGTGCCTTGCGCGCGAGCTTCTCGGCGATCGAGCCGAGCACCAGCGTGTCGATGCCGTCGCGTCCGTGCGTGCCGGTGACGAGCAGGTCGGCGCGGCTATTCCCGGCCAGCTTCAGCAGTTCGGGCAGCGCGCGTCCGTGCAGCAGGCGGATGTCGACGAGATGCGTGGTGAATTCGCCGGGCAGGTGGCTCACCGCTTCGCGCAGCGCGCTGTCGGCGTCGGCCATGATCTCGCTCTCGACGCCATGATCGAACACGTCGGCGGCGTGCGTGTCGGGCCGCTCGATGACGTGCGCGATGATCAGCTTGCTGCCGTTGCGCACGGCGATCTCGGCGGCGACTCGCAGGGCTGCGTGGCTGGCCTGCGAGAGGTCGGTGGCGACGACCACGGTCTGCAGGGCCGGCACCGATGCGGATGCAGTTGCAGGATCGCTCATGGGGCACCCGGACGTGGACACGGCGCAGCACGCCGATTGTACATCACGGGCTGGTGCCGACGGTCAGAACCCCTGCACCTCGCGACGCAGGTAGTGTGGCGGATGGCCGAGGCACAAGCGCAGGATCAGCACGGCAAGGCCGGTGGCGTAGCGCGGCCCGGCGCCGGTCTCGCCGCGGATCGTGTCCCACGTGCCGTCGTCGTTCTGACGGCGCAGCAGTTGCTCGATCATCACCGAGCGCCACGCCTCCCACGCGTAGCCGCCACGCAGGAAGTTCACGCGGGTGGCGTAGTACCAGTAGTAGTAGGGCGTGTTGTGGCTGCCGTGGCTGCACTCGGTGCCGGCGCAAAGATTGCGATCCAGATCGGCCAGCGTGGCGTCGAGATCGGTGGCGGGGCGGAACAACATATTGAGCAGCGCACCGATGCTGTTGCCGATGCCGCTGCGCACCTGGCTGTTCGCGCGGTACGAGTAGCCTTCGTCGTAGCGGCAGCGCGTGACGAAGTTCATCGCCTCGCGCACGGAGTCGGTCATCCCCGGCACATCGATATCGGCCACCGCGGCAGCGTACAGGGCGATCACACACCAGCCGCTCACGGAAAGGTCGGACTCCTTCGAGTCGGGCTTGTAGCGCCAGCCACCGACGTCGCGACCGGCCACAACCGGCCCCCAGGCCTCGCAGCGGCCGGGCAACAGTTGCGACGCCAGGATGAAGCGCAGTGCCGCGCGGCACGGTTCGCGCGCCGCGTCGTGCCCGGCAGCCACCGCCTCGGCCAGCGCGACGGTGGCCATTGTGTGCTCGTAGATGTTGCGCGTGGCGGCCACGGCCTCGTCGCTGCGGGGCCACGCGTTCTCCACCGTCACCGGCTCGAGCGCGTCGCGCAGGCTCGCGATCAGCGCGTCGATGACCTGCTTGCGCGGCTCGCGTTGCGGCTCGCGCACCTCGCCATCGACCAGCGCGGCCAGCGCCATCGCCAGCCCCGCCAGCGGGAAGTCGCACTTCTGGGCGTTGACGCGCTGCGCGATCAGCCAGTCGGTCGCGCGGTCGATCGCGGCGTGCGCAGCCTGCTCGTTGTCGGCCGGAACGTGCGTGTCGTGTCGCCGCACCGTCACCGTGTAGCCCTCGCCGAGCTGGCCGTCGATGCGGATGTAGATGCTGTGCCGGCCCGGATCGAGCACCGGATAGAAGTGGAACTGCGGCGCGATCCGATCGACCGCGTACTTGTAGCTGTAGCTGCGCGACTCGCCGGCGTACACGTAGACCGTGGCGTCGGTGCGCGGCTGCATCTCGCCGGCGGGCGCGATCGTGACGTGCCAGATGCCGCGCTCGGTGAGGTCGAGCTGCAAGCGATCGGTGTCGTCCTCGTACGACACGCGAACGAGTTGCGGCGTGCCGTCGGCCGCAATCGGCAGCGCGTCGGCCGGCAGGTCGTTGGGCTCGAGGTCCATGCCGGGCACGATCGGCTCGGCCGTCACTTCCAGCCGCCACGAGCCGAGCCGGCCGGTGCGCGGGCGCAGCGTGAGATCGATCCGCCCCGGCTTGCCGCGCACGTGCAGCCACCGGGTCTCCTCCGAGTCGGTGTAGTGGGGCTTGCGCAGCAGACCGCTGACGATGACCTTCATGCCGTCGGTCTTCAGCGTGACGGTCAGCGCCACCTCGGCGGGGCCGGGCAGCACGATCGCCACGCGATCGACATCCTCGGCCGAGTCGAGCGACCCGACCGCGGCCTCGCCGGGCGCGATCTCCACCGGCTTCACGGCACCCGTGGCGTTCGGGTCGTCGTCCGGCTCGGCCGACTGCCGCACAGGCATCGACGGATCGCCGCCCGGCGGATCCTGCGCGACCGTGGTCGACGACCACCCTGCGACCGGCAGCAGCATCGCCATCAACAGCAGTGCGCAGGCGCGCGCGCGTCGCGTGGCAGTCATCAGCTGTCTCCTCCCTGGCGATGCTCCATGAACATCAGCGCGCCGAGGTAGCCAATCTTGAACGCGGCCTTCGCGGCGGCGCTGTCGGCACCCGGCAGCGCCTCGTTGACTTTCTCGGCCAGCTTCTCGCGCGCCTTCGATCCGGCCACGCCCTCCACCTGCTCGAACAGGTTGGTCGCGGCTTCCCACTGATCCATCTCGGCGACCATGCGGTCGAGCACCGTATCGACGTTGCTCTCCTCGAGGCGGTACGCCGCGAAGACCCACATCGCCGTGTTCACGCCGCGCATCACGTGCAGCGGCGACGCCGCCAGGCTGGCCGGATCGGACGACGCGTCGTGGATGTCGCTGCCGGCACTCTTCGCCGCGTCGCGGTAGCGCGACCAGTCGATCATCGCACCGCCGTGCAGGCCGTCCTCGGTCATGCCGATCACGTGGCCGGTGCGCGGGTCGTATGAGTAGAAGCCGTAGAGCGCGCCGACGTCGGTGACGAGCGGGCTGTCGGGCATGATCAACAGGCGGTCGCGATCGAGCTCGGCGCGCGCGTGCCGGCGCGTCTGCTCGGAGATCGGCAGCGTGTCGAGCTCGGCTGCCAGCGCCGGGCCGATCCAGCGGAAGCGCGGCCGCCAGCGCGGCACCTGCAGCACCGCCTCGTCGAGGCCGATCGTCGAGAGGTCGAGCGTCACCGTCTGGCGCTCGGACTCGTGCGCATGCGCCTGGAGGATCAACACCTTCACCGCCGTCGAGTCCATCATCGGATGCAGCGGCGCAATCCGGATCCGGCCGTCGGGCCGCGTCGGCACGCCCTCATCGCCGAGGTCGCCGATGTTGATCAGCGCGTTGCCGATGCCGACCCCCTGCTCGTCCATCACACGCAGGCGGATGCCGGTGTGCACGTCCTGCAGTTGCGCGGCCATGCCGACCGGCCAGCGCGCGTCATCGATGATCGTGAGTTCGTTGTCGGCGCCGGTCGCACGGATGATCGGCAGCATGACCGGCTTGCCATTCACCGGCACCGTCACCTCGCCTTTGCCGGCACCACGCAGCTGGCCGCTCCAGGCGATCGGGCGCGGGGCGAGCGGGTCGTCGTGCAGGCCGTGCGTGGCCTGCATCGAGAAGTCGATCGACTCGCCGTTGCGCAACGCAGCCGCGACACGACGCGAGACGACCAGCGAGGTCGCGTCGTCCTGGCGCGACTCGCCGTTGCGGTAGTTCGGATTGTGCACAGTGGCCGACTGCACGGCCGCGGCTCCGATGCTGCGTCGGCCGCGCGCCGAGAGCAGGCCGGTGCGCACATCGAAGCTGTAGCCGAGTTCGCCCGCGCTGCTGCCGTCAATCGTGATGCGCTGCTCGACCCGGCTGTCGCCGTCGCCCCACGCGAAGTGCAGGCGCGCACCGTTGACCACCAGTGGCGCGGCGCCGGTCTGCAGATCGATGTCGAGCACGAACCCCGGCGACACGCGCGGCGTCACGTCGGCGCCGGCCAGCAACGACTCGATGGCGACCGCCGCGTCGTCGATCTGCTCGAAGGCGCGATCGAGCGTGCCGGTCTCGCCGAGCGCAAACGGAAGTGCATCGGGGTGTGCGGCCAGTTGCTCGCGGAACGACGTCGTCACCGCCCCGCCGACCACGCGCAACGCCCCGCGCCCGGCCCGCGTGACCGTCACGGCCGGCGGCGCGACCGTCGAGCCGGCCGGCATGCGCGCGCGGAACGTCGCGGTGGCATCGGCCCCGCCGTCGCGCAGCAACGCGCGCAGCGCAGCGCGGATCGCATTGCGCCGGCGGTCCACACTGTCCGGCACCTCGTCGATCAACCGGCCGAACATGTCGTACGCCGACGTGCCCGGAGCGCCGGTTTCCTGCTCGAGGAAGTGATGCTCCATGCCGGACGCCACCAGCGAGCGGATCTGCGCGGCGTGGTAGCTGTCCACGCGCTCGCCGGTGAAGGCGGTGTAGTCGTGGCGCAGGTCGATCGCCGACACCAGCGCGCCGAGCGCCTTGCCAACGGTGGACCAGACGATGATGCGCGGCTGCGAGTACAGCGCCGTCACGCCGAGCTGCGCTTCGACGCGGGCGAGCATCTCGTCGTGCTGCACGGCCCAGTCGAGCAGCGTGAGGTAGGCCGTCGCGTCGGCGTCGCGGAGTCGGCCGCGTTGTGTGAGCCGCAGTTCTTCCTTCTCGCGCACCAGCCGGGTGACGCGACAGGGCAGCACGACGAAGTCATGCCGGTCGCCGGGCAGCGCGCGATCCGGCCCGACCGTGTTGCCGGCCTGCCACAGCTCGCGTGTGACTTCCTCGCCGTCGAGTTCGCCGGGGGCACCGATGCGCCAGATCAGCGACTCGCCGGTGGCGCCCTTCGTCGGCACGGTGGTGGTCACGTCGCCGGTACGCGCGCGCAGCGTGATGGTGGTCGCCGTGTCGCTGGTCACCTCGACGCTGTGCACATTGCCGATGAGGTCGCCGATCGAGATCTCGGCGAGCGGCATGTCCTCGATGCCGCCGCTGGCGGTGCGCTTGCGGTGCGCGATCATCAGCGAGAATTGCATCGCCGCGTCCGGGCTGCCGTCGGTGGCCGCGTCGCGGTCTGGCGCAATCGTGCTGAAGGCGGCGGCGTCGGCCGGGATTGCGCCGGGGCAGTGCGCGAGCAACGCGTTGACCAACTGCACCTTCTCTTCGGGCGAACCGGCCGCGTGCCACAGCGTGCCGAGAGCGCCCTTCACGTTGCCGCGATACGGCAGCGTCTTCACCTGGTCGCGCACGAAGGCGACGACGGCGGCCGGGTCGTTCTCGAGTTCGCCCGCCTGGTAGCGGAACCAGTCGAACGGCAGCACGGGCGTGGCGCAACGGAACCACAGTAACAACGCTGCCACCACCACCAGGAGCGCCAACACCAGCATCGTGCGAGCGGCACGGGTCCGTGGGTCAGCGGTGGCGGGGGCAGCAGTGGCGGGCGCGGTGGGGCCGGCCGGTCCAGCGTCAGTCATCGTCAATCGGCTCCGGTTCGGGTGTGCGCGGATTGTAACGAACCATCCGGCCCTCCGGTGGGCACGCGGGGCGATCGGGATTTATCCTTGCCGCGCATAGTGGTAGCCTTTATTCTCCATTGGTTTTTCGACGGCAAAAGCCAACGCCGCATCAAACGCCCACAACGAACAGGATGCCCTGTTCGCCGTGTCGCATGCAGAGCGATCCGACTATCGTTCGCACCGCCGCCCACATGGAGGCGCTTGATCGGCTTCGCCAGCTGGAGGGGGCCGATGCCGATTCGGCCGGCTCGCTGAGCAGCCACTTCAGGGCGACCGTCGCCGCGGCCGAGGACGTCGCGCTGCAGCTCAAGCGCGAGCGGCACACCTACAGCACGGTGGTCGAGACGATGCGCGAGATCGCGCTGAAGTCGCTCGACCTCAACCGCTTCGAGCAGTACACGCTGAACACGCTGCGCGGTCAGTTCGGCGTGCTCAAGGTCTACTTCTTCCGCCAGAAGGACTACGGCGACAACGAGATCGGCGTGCACACCGCCCGCCTGCGCACGGCCCCGCCGCTGCGCATCCGGCTCGACTCGGAGTTCGCCGAGTACGCCCGTCACCATCCCAACGCGATCGACCTGGCGGCGCCGCCGCGCGACATCGCTGACATGGGCGAGGTGGAGGGCCTGCGCGAGCTCGATATCGCGCTGCTCCAGCCGCTGGTCAAGAAGGACGAAGCCGGCGAGCAGTCGCTGATGGGCCTGGTGGGCCTCGGCCGGCGGCTCGGCTCGATGGGCTACACCGAGGCCGACTGCGAGTTCCTCTCGCTGCTCGGCTCGATGGCGGGCGTCACGCTCTACAACGCGCACCTCTACCAGCGCAGCATCGTCGACAATCTCACGCAGGTCTACTCGCGCGGCCACTTCGACATCCACCTCGAGCAGGAGGTCGCCCGCGCCGAGCGTTTCAACGAGGAACGCGACCCCGCGGAGCACACCGGCGTGACGCTGGTCATGCTTGACATCGATCATTTCAAGCAGTTCAATGACCGCTACGGGCACCAGGTCGGCGATCTCGTCCTCGCGGGGGTGGCACAGGCACTCAAGGTTGCCTCCCGCGCGATGGATGTCGTGTGCCGATATGGTGGCGAGGAATTCGGGGTGATCTTCCCGGACGTCAC
>JBFWQT010000180.1:0-11918 GCA_050249295.1 Planctomycetota bacterium | reverse complement strand
GCATGCTCTCCAGCGACTCCACCACCTCCTTCATCAACGGCCGCCGCTCGGGCTCGCGGTCGAGCATGCACTCGATCAGCCCGGCAAGATCGCGCGGCGCGTCATCCAGCAGCTTGCGGATTCGCGCCGGCGTCGGCGGCGATGGCGGCACGTCGCCGGTCTGCATCCAGCACAGCACGGCGCCCAGGCTGTAGACGTCGCGACGCGCCTCGTCGATGCCCGGCTTGTGCTTCAGCACTTCGGGCGCGACGAACCCGGGCGTACCAAGCCCGGCCACGGTCAGTACGCCGCCACCCGTTGGCTCACCGTCCGCATCACGCACACGCCCGGGCAGCGACGCCATGCCGAAGTCGATCACCGCGGCCGACAGCGGGTCGGTCGTGACGACCACGTTGTTCGGCGACACGTCGCGATGGAACACGCCGCGGCGGTGCGCATGATCGAGTCCGCGCGCAATGTCGAGCGCGATGCGCCGCAGGCCGTCGATATCCATCATCCCCGCAAGCGGCTTGCAGTAGCGGCGCAACGACAGCTGTGCCGGCGCGCGGAACAGCGGCAGCACGAGGTACGGCCGGCCACGCTCGTGACCGAGGTCGAACACCGGCACGATCCACGGGCAGGTGTCGAGCTTGCGCACCACATCCATCTCGCGCTGGAACGTGCGCAGCACCCGCTCGTTGTCGGCCACCTCGGCCGCGACAATCTTCAGCGCCACCAGCCGGCCGGTGCGGGTGTCCTTTGCGCCAAAGACATCCGAGCTGGCGCCGGTGCCGATGCGCTTGATCAGCTGGTAGCGACCGCCGATCAGCTCGCCCGGCTCGAACTGCGCCATGCCGTTGGCCGGTGCACGACGCCGCCGCTGGTCGCCGCCATCACCATCCGCCTGGCTGTTGGCCACACTGTTGTGGATACTGCCCATGACGTCCTCAGTTGCCGGGCCACAGCGCCCAGAGGCGCGGCGAGGCGCTCGACTGCGGCGTCGGATGCTGGCGCAGATACTCGCGCAACGCGTCGAGCTGTGCCGCCACACCGGCCGCGTTCATGTTGTCGGTGGCCGCGCCGGGGCCCTGCACGGGCGCCTGGCCGAACGGGAACAACGACAGCTTCGGCGCCTCGCGGTCGTAGTGCACCACCATCGGCGTCTCGTTGAGGTTGTACTGGCTCGCGATCCACTGCACCGCGTCCTCCTCGTAGCCGATCTGGTCGATCAGCTTCATCTTCTTCGCCTGCTGCGCCGTGTACACGCGGCCGTCGGCCCATGCGCGGACGTCCGCGATCGTCAGACCGGTGTGCACACGCACGCGACCCTTCCACACCGCATCGACAAACTGCTCGTGCATCTCCTCGAGCAGACCCTTGAACCACTGCCGCTCGAACGGCTGTGGCTGGCGGAACGGCGAGCCCATGTCCTTGTGCGGCACGCTCGTCACGGTCGAGTCGGCCACGCCCCACTTCTCCATCAGGCCGGCATAGTTCCAGCCCGAGAGAATCACGCCGATCGAGCCGGTCAGCGTGGTGGGGTGCGCGAAAATCTGGTCGGCCGGCGCCGAGATGTAGTAGGCGCCAGACGCCGCCACGTCGCCCATCAGCACGACCAGCTTCACGCTGCGGCCGGCCGCGGCCCACGCATCGCGCTGCGCGACAATCTCGTGGTGCAGCACGTCGCTGTCGGTCAGGCCGCCGCCGGGCGAGTTGATGCGCATGATCAGGCCCTTCACGCGCGGGTCAGCGGTCACGCGGGCGAGTGCATCGCGCACCATCTGCACCGGATCGGCCGCGGCAAAGCCGGGAATCGGCAGCGTGCTCTCGCCGCCCGAGATGATCACGCCGCTGACGTCGACGATCGCGACCTTGTAGCTGGCCGTGGCGGCACCGTCGGTGATGGTCTCGGTGAGGTTGCCGCCGCCGGTGGCAACAGTGGTGGTGCGGCGAGTGCTGCCCGCGTTGACGATCGCCCAGATGCCGACGACCACGGCCAGCACGAGCAGTGTGATCGCCAGGCCCGTGTTGCGTCGCGGCTGCTGTTGTTGTGGCCGCTGCGGGCGCCAGTACGGTGGCGGGTAACCAC
Organism: Planctomycetota bacterium; assembly: GCA_050249295.1. GTDB lineage: Bacteria > Planctomycetota > UBA8742 > SKZP01 > SKZP01 > JBFWQT01. The sequence goes on along the minus strand of JBFWQT010000180.1, from coordinate 9,850 downwards.
CGGGCGGGCCTTGCTGGCCGGGTGGGGGCGGTGGCGGCGGACCGGGCGGCGGAGGTGGTTGGGGTGGCGGCGGTGCGCCACCTCCCTGCGGAGGCGGCCACGACGGACCCTGGAACGGCGGGGGGTTGGTGGGCTGTCCGGAGTCGTTGGATTGCGTCATTGTCGTCGCTGCGATGGGGTGTGCGCGCGGATCGCGATTCGGATGATAGCAACAATGCGCGGTCGGGCGAGCCGCGGCCAGTGTGCTCAGCCGCGTCGCACGCCGACGAACACTTCGCGCTCGTACTCGTCCACCACGGTGTGCGTGTCCAGCCCCGCGGCGTCCGCCAGTGCGAGCCACTCGTCGCGCGAGAACAGTCCGACGTGATGACGGTCGGCCACCGCGCGCGGCGTACTCGTGGCGTCATCCTTGAGCAGGAAGCCGTAGTCGACCTCGACCACCGTCTGGCCGGGCAGCGGGTCGTTCCACCACTCGACGTAGCGCAGACCGCGGCCGTCGGGGCCGGTGTGGCCGCCACATTCGGTGCCCGGCTGGAACGTCTCGCGCACGAAGTCGGGCACCAGCAGCACCTGTCCGCCGGGTTCGCAGTGGGTAGCCGCCGTGACAATCGCGGCCTGCAGATCGTCGCGCGTGGTCATGTACATGATTGCGTCGTGCACGAAGACCGCGTCGAACGTGCGGCCGAGGCGCAACGTGCGCATGTCGCCCTCGATGTGTTCGCACTCCGGGTTGATGCGCCGGCTGGCGGCGAGCATGCCCGGCGCGCGGTCGGTCAGCGTCATGTTGGCGTGCGCCTTGAGGTGCAAGGCGTGGTTGCCGCCGCCGCTGCCGAGTTCCAGCACGTTGCGGATCGGGCGCGGGTGCTCGTGCCAGAGTCGTGCGAAGAACGCCGCCTCGCCGGCGTACTCGGCCGGGTCGGAGAGCAGGTGCCACCACCCGGCCAGGTCGGTGTACATCGCGGGCTGCGGCGCGGCAGGTGTCGTCATGGCGTGGCGGGGGTGGCGGGGCGTTGGATGCGATCGCGCGGAGCAAGGGACCGACCGACGGTGCGGATCGTCGGCCCCCTGCTCCGCATCGGATCATGATCGCGGTCGATGATAGTGCTGCTTGTTGGCGCCGTCATAGCGGCCCGACTTCATGCAGCAGTTGCGGAAACCGGCGCAGCGAGCCGCACGGGCACGGGTCGTTGCGACCCAGCTTCTCGCAGAAACCAGCGACCCTGCACGATGGTGTCGCCGGTCTTCACGCGCGCCTCGCTAAGGGAAGCCTCGGCGCCGTTTCGACATCGGCTCAAAAGGAATGCTCGTCGTGGCGGTGGCGGCGACGCGTGCGCTTCGTCTTGTGGTGTCCCATGGTGGCCTCCTGGTTCGTTGTGAGTGATGCACGCCGGATGGCGCACACCACTAGTACGGGCAATCAGTCAGACACCCGGGACACCCCGGGACACCCTGAACAACGCCGGCACCGCCTCCTCGGCGGCCGCGCGCACCACCGCGTCGATCACGCGACCCTCCAGTCGCGGCCGCGGATTCACATCGAGCACCCACGGTCGCGGGCCATGCTCCACGATGCAGGCCAGCAACGACGCATCGACCGTGACCACGCCGGACAGGCCGATCAGCACCGCCACATCCACGCCGCCGGCCGCCGCAAAGTCGCGCACGGGTTGCCACTTCGCCGGCGCGCCCTCGCCGAACAGCACTACGTCGGGCCGCATCAGATTGCCGCAGCGCCGGCAACGCGGGATCTCGGCCGTGGTGCTGGCGTCCGGGTCGGTCTCGTCGCGCACCGCCGGCGAGTCGCAGTCGTCGTCGAGGCAGCGCAGATAGAACGCGTTGCCGTGCATCTCGATCACGTCGTGGCTGCCGGCGCGGCGATGCAGGTTGTCGATGTTCGTGGTGGTCAGCAGCACCTGTTGTTGCCGTTCGCCAGCGCTGCCGATGAACTGCGCGAGCATGCGGTGCGCCGCGTTCGGCGTGCACGCCAGGAACTCGGCCCGCCGCATGCCGAAGCGTCGCCAGTAGGCGGCCGGATCCTCGCGCAACGTTCCGGCCATCGCGTGCCGCAGCGCGTCGGGCTCGTCGTACCGGCTGCCCGTTTCGCCGCGATACACCGGCAGCCCGCTGGCCACGCTGATGCCGGCACCGGTGAGAACGATGATGCGGCGTGCCTGGCGGATGCGCTCGCGCGCGGCTTCTATGCTGATGTCCATGATGTCACCGGGCCGGCCCATCGGTCGCATCCACACACTGTACCCGCTGGCCATCGGCGGCCGTATTACGACGCATCGACGTTCTCAGCGCGTGCCAGCTGCCGGTCACCATCATGAACCGCTCGCTCGCCATTCAGCTTCGCGTTGCGCTCCGCCTCCTCCACGCGCCGCCGGCCGCCCGGCCGCGCGACTGACTCCATAACTCCCACGACAACCCATCCACCGTTCCCGTCGCAACCGGCGGAAACTATAGTGCGCGCGCGCCGCCGGCCGCCGCGCCGGGACCGGTCCGTACCCGCATTCACCGTTTCGACGCGCCGCACGCAAGGCTGGAAGACGAAACCGAAAATGGCTCGCAACATCACACCTCGCGCCGAGGACTACTCGAAGTGGTACGGCGACATCATCACCGCCGCTGACATGGCCGAGCACTCCGACGTGCGCGGCTGCATGATCATCAAGCCCACCGGATACGCAATCTGGGAACTGATGCAGGCCGACCTCGACCGGCGCTTCAAGGAGACCGGCCACGTCAACGCCTACTTCCCCATGTTCATCCCCAAGAGCTACCTCGCGAAGGAAGCCTCGCACGTCGAGGGCTTCGCGATGGAATGCGCGATCGTCACGCACTATGGCCTGAAGGCCGTGCGCAACGGCGACAAGGTGGACGTGATTGTCGACCCCGACAAGGTGCTCGAAGAGCCCCTGATCGTGCGGCCCACGTCCGAAACGATCATCAACGCGGCCTACGCCAAGTGGGTGCAGAGCTACCGCGACCTGCCCATCCTCATCAACCAGTGGGCCAACGTCTGCCGCTGGGAAATGCGGACGCGACTGTTCCTGCGCACGGCCGAGTTCCTGTGGCAGGAGGGCCACACCGCGCACGCCACGCACGAGGAGGCCGAGGAGGAGGCGCTGAAGATGCTCGGCGTGTACTCCGACTTCATGCACGAGTGCATGGCGGTGCCCGTGATCCGCGGCAAGAAGAGTGACAGCGAACGGTTCGCCGGCGCGCTGCACACCTACTGCGTGGAGGCGATGATGCAGAACGGCTGGGCCCTGCAGGCCGGCACGTCACACCATCTCGGACAGAACTTTGCCCGCGCGTTCGGCACGCAGTTCCAGAACAAGGACGGCCAGCTGGAGCACGTGCACCAGACCAGCTGGGGCGTCAGCACGCGCATGATCGGCGCGCTGATCATGGCGCACGCCGACGACGACGGCATGGTCATTCCTCCCCGTCTGGCCTTCAACAAGGTGGTCATCGTGCCCATCTGGAAGAAAGACGACGAGAAGGCGGCCGTGCTGGAGTTCTGCGACAAGCTGCATGCCGAGCTGAAGCACCTCGGCTGCAAGATCGACGATCGCGACATCAAGCCCGCGCAGAAGTTCTTCCACTGGGAGCAGCGCGGCGTGCCCATGCGGCTGGAAGTCGGCCCCAAGGACCTGGCGAAGAACAGCGTGTTCGCCACGCGCCGCTTCGACAAGGAGAAGAAGTCGATCAGCGCCGACGGCATCCGCGCGGCCATCGAGGCCGAGCTGGATGGCATCCAGGCTGCGATGCTGGCGAAGGCAACGACGGCCCGCGAGGCGAACACGTACGTCTGTGACAGCTACGACGAGTTCAAGGAGCGCGTCGAGGGCGGCGGCTTCTACCTGTGCCATTGGGACGGCACGCGCGAGACCGAGGCGAAGGTAAAGGAAGACACCAAGGCCACGATCCGCTGCATCCCCTTCGATGCGAAGGAGGAGGCCGGCAAGTGCATGGTCAGCGGCAAGCCCAGTTCCCGCCGCGTGATCTACGCCCGCGCGTTCTGAGCATCAAAAGGCCGGAATGCCAAACGAGCCGGGGGCGCAGGTCCCCGGCTCGCTGCGTTCACTTGATCAGCGGTGGCGCTTGATCACCATACGGCGCGCGTTCTCGCTGACCCGTTCCGGGAATCGCACCGGATAGTCGGCGGGCGGAAACGGATCGTCCGGATCGGGCTCGTCTGACTCGTCCAGCGGAAGCAGCAGCCACGCGTTGCGCCGCGTGCGAATGCCAGCCGCGTTGGCCCATGCGGTCTCGGGCTGCTCGCCCCTGGCAGTTGCGTTCGCCATGAAGGCACCGAACTCATCGGACGGCATGCTGCGCGGGTCGTTGCGTGCTCGAATCAGCAACGCTCGCAGGATCACCTGTGCCAGCAAGGCGACGGCAAATCCGATCCCCGCGCCGGGTGGCCCGGCAATGATGCCGCCAACGGAAACAGCGATGACAGCGAGTGCAATACCGATCGGCCGCAGCACGCGACGCTCGATGGTTCGCACCATGGTCGGCTGCAGCCGCTGGCATTTCGGACAGGCCGCTACTCCGGCCCGCGGCACGACGGCGTGCTCGAACATGATGTTGCGCATATCGCCCTGCGCCCGTTTTCCGCCGGCCGGATCTCGCGTGGCAGTTGGCGTTACGACCGCCTGCCCGTGAGCTTGCCCGTTCCGCAGGAACACGAACCGGCAACCGCAGTGGACGCATGATATCCGGCGAAGTTGCAGCCAGGATGCTGTTGAACAGGTGATCTCAACCATGCGGCGCCCGTTGCCGGTCGTGTGGCGCGTGCGGGCGACGAAGTTGTTGCAGCGTCGTCGGGGCAAGGCAAGGCTACACACCAACACAAGAGCAGCGACCGCAATGGAGCGGGCCCGGGCGTTGCGATCACCAATCCGCCGATCGGCGTTTGTCCGCGAGTCGCGGTGCAGCGAAGAGGATTGGACACAGAGGGCGCAGAAGACACGGAGGAATACAGGAGGGACTCTGATCCTCCCTCCGTCACCTCCGGGTCTTCTGTGTCCAGGCCTCTCTCACTAGCGCGTATCCGTCATCGCCGAGCAGCAGATTGGTGATCGAGGCGGTCGTGCCGGGATGCTGGTGCGCCTGCACCGCTCCGACTCACGTGGTGAATCGTCTCTTCCGCTTGCAGGGCGCGCTCGATTGCAAATCGCTGCAAGGTGCGGGCGAAGGGCGTTCGCCGCCGCATTCACGCGCCCGCCGGTGCGGCCTTCTCGTCCGCCGCCGCCTCACCCTCATCGTCGTCCTCGGGCGGGATGCTGCTGCGGATTGTGGCGTACTCGTCGGAGTCGCGCAGCGGATCCATGTCCGGATCCACATCCATGTGTTCGCCGTGGCGCCAGCCCTCGGCCACCGCGTCGGCCAGGGTGCGCAAGGCCAGATCACGGCACTCGTCCGGCGCGGGCATGCCGGCCAGGGGCTCACGCTGCGATAGCCGGCCGTAGTAGCAGGCCATGTCGTACAGCGCGCGACCACCCTCGCGACTGATCTCCACCGCCTCCTCCAACAGACGGATCGCATCACGCAAGCGGTCCGTTGCGGCCATTGCCTGTGCGAGGTTGTTCAACGACTCGCGACGGCCGAGCGTGTCGCCAGCCTCGTCAAACTGGTCGAGCGACTCGCGGAACCACGGAACCGCATCATCCGGCCGGTCGGCGCGCAGCAGCATGTTGCCGAGGTGGAAGCTGACGCGCGCGACCGCCTGCATGTCACCCATCGCCTCGTACCGGTCGCGCACGCGGAGATGGAAGTCGAGCGCGTCGTCGATCGCGCCGCTGCGCTCGTAGACCATCGCCACGTTGCGCTCGCAGCGCAGTGCGTTGGCGTCGTCGCCCACCTTGTTGAAGCGCTCGGCCGCCTCCTGCCAGGCCTCGATCGCCTGCTGCGGCTCGGCTGCGTCCTCCCACACACCGGCCCGATTGACCAACGTGATCGCCGCGTCGTGGTCGTCGCCGATGTGGTCGAAGATGTCGAGCGCGTCGTCGAGCATGTCGTGGGCCGCGTCGTAGTCGCCACGCAGGCGGTGCACGCCGGCCATGTTGCCGATCGTCTGGCCGCGGCCGATCGGGTCGTCGAGCTCGGTGTAGATCGCGAGCGCGCGGTCGAGCAGGTTCAACGCCTTGTCGTAGTGCCGGCGGACGCGGTGCACGAACGAGATGTTGGCGAGCGTCCAGGCGTAGTCGCCGCGCTGGCCGAGCTCGTCGAAGAGCGAGAGCGCGCGCCAGTAGTGCTCGAGCGCGTCGTCCTCGTGCTGCATCTCCAGTTCGGTCTCGGCCAGCTGGTTGAGCGTTACGGCCTCCTGGAACGGGTTGTCGTGCTCCTGGCAGACGCCGAGGGCCTCGCGGTAGAGGCGCATCGCGTCGTCCATGCGGCCGGTGTTGCGATGGATCCCGGCGATCGCGCGGCGCGTGATCACGCTGCCCGGGTAGTCGTCCAGCTGCGTGCAGATGCCGAGTTCCTCCTCGTAGAGGCGCAGGGCGTCCTCGTTCTCGCCGCGCTCGCCGAGCAGCTGCGCGAGGTTGAAAAGTGCCACGCCACGGCCGCGCGCGTCGCCGACCGTGGCGAACAGGTCGGCCGCTTCCTGCCAGGCGGACTGCGCGGCGTCGTGCCGGTTGCGGTCGCGTTCGAGGTTGCCGATGGTGATCAGCACCTTGCCGCGCGAGGTGCGATCGCCGATGCGCTGGTAGATGTCGGCTTCTTCCTCGAGCAGGCGGCGGGCCTCGTCGAACTCGCCCTCGAGGCGGGCGAGTTGCGAGAGGCTCGAGAGCGTCATCGCGCGGCCGGTGACATCGTGGAGCGTGTCGAACAGCGCCAGCGCGTTGGAGTAGTGCTCGCGCGCCTTGTCGGAGCGGCCGGCGTCGCGGTGCAGGTTGGCAATGCTGACGCTGGTACGCGCCATGCCGTGACGGTCGCCGCGTTCGAAGTGGATGCGGGCAGCCTCGGCGAAATGCGCCATCGCGGCGTCGGGATTGCCGCGACGGACTTCGATCAGGCCGAGGTTGGCCATCACCTGGGTGCGGCCGTTGTCGTCGCCGACCGCCTCGAACAGGGCCATCGCCTCGTTGCAGGTTTCAATCGCGCGGTCGTACTGCTCGCCGTCGCGCAGCACGATGGAGATGTTGACCAGCGAGAGCGCCTGGTTGATCTGGTCGCCGACGTTGCGGAACGCCGCCAGCGCAGCACGGAACGCCTCGAGCGCGGCGCCGTGACCGGCTTCGCCGCTGCGGCTGTGCTCGGCGTGCCCGATGTTGAGCAGCGCCTCGCCACGACCGCGCTCGTCGCCCGCGGCGGTGCTGACCTCCAGCGCCTTGCGGAAGTGCGCCGCTGCCTCGTCGAACCGGCCGCGCTGGCCGGCCAGGTCGCCCATGCCGGAGTAGGCCGCGGCGCGTGCCCGCGGGTCGCCGCTGTCCTCGGCAATCTGCAGCGCGCGCTGGTGGCAGTCGTGCGCCTTGTCGAGGTCGCCGCGCCGTTCGTGGATCTCGGCCATGTTGCCGAGCGTGAGGATCCGGTTGCCCGCGTCGCCGAGCGACTCGAACATGCCGAGCACTTCGTCGTAGAGGCGCAGGGCGGTGTCGTCGTCGCGCTCGCTGCGGTAGAGGTTGGCGAGGTTGCCGGTGAAGATCGCGCGGTTGCTCTCGTCGCCGAGCAGTTCGGAGATGGCGACGGCCTCGTTGTAGTGCTGGATCGCGTCGCGGGTGCGGCCCAGCGCGCGCAGCACGTTGGCGATGTTGCCGAGCACGAACGCCTGGTTGGCCTGGTCCTGCTCGGCCTCGTACAGCGCGTAGGCCTCGCGGTAGAGCTTGAGCGCGTCCTCGTCCTCGCCGGCATCATGATGCATGTCGGCGATCTTGCCGATCGCCACGGCGACGTTGCTGTCGTCCTTCTGGTCGCGGAACCGGCGCAGCACCTCTTCGTAGAGTTCCTTCGCCTTGTCGCGCTCGCCGAGGTCTCGGTGCACGTCGGCCATGTTGCCGAGCGTGAGCACCTCGCCGTGCTTGTCGGCGGCGCGCTGGAACAGCTCCATCGCCTTGCGGTAGTACCCGAGTGCGCCGAGCGGCTTGCCGCGCATGCGTTCGAGCGAGGCGAGGTTGCCGTACGTGAGGGCGGCGTCGCTGTCCTCGCCGAACCCCTCGAAGCGCGAGAGCGCGTCGCGGAACAGCTTCTCGGCGGCGTCAAGTTCGCCGCGCGCGCGATGGATGCCGGCGACGTTGCCGGTGACGCGGGCGTGCGCCACCTGGTCGCCGGTGGACTCATAGATGTCGAGCATCTTCTTGTAGATGTCGTTGGCGGCGTCGAGGTTGCCGGTGTGCGCGTGGACCATCGCCAGGTTGCCGAGCGCAGCCGCTTCGGAGCTGCGATCGCCGGCCTCGCGGGCGAGGTTGCGCGCCTTGTTGAGCCATTCGATCGCGCGATCGGTGTGGCTCATGATGTGCTCGACCCAGCCGAGCAGGCGGGCGGACGAGGCGCGCGAGTCGGCGTCGCCCCATTCGCTGGCCAGCTTCCAGGCGGTGCGCGCATTGCGCATCGCCTCGATCGGCTCGCCCTGGTCGGTCAGCCAGGCGCCGGTCGCCAGCAGTGTTTCGATGTGCGTCTGGTGGTTGCCCGATGCAGCCGCCACTTCCACGGCACGGAGGAACAGCTTGCGGGCCTCGTCGGTCTTGCCCTGCTCCGACTTCTCGGAAGCCTCTTCGATCAGACGTTCGGGCGATTCGTCGAACATGCAGCCCTGGCTGGTGTGGTGTCGTGTCGGGGCGTGTCGGGACGACCCTGCTCACAGATACAACGCGCGGAACCGCCCGGTTGTTCCATCGCCGGCCGCCCGTTCAGCGGGTCAGGCGGGCGAGAGTTCAGCGCCCCTTCGCGCGGCCGAGCGCGGCGTCCATCGCATCCTTGATGTCGAACGGGTTGGTCGCGATGCGCCAGCTGCCGTCGGCCACGCGGATGCAGCCGAAGTTCATCGGACGCAGCGCCGGCTGGTCCTGGAACATCATCTGCTTGTCGAGCCGGTGCGGCATGAACGACCGCAGCTTGACCTGCGAGAACACCGATACGCGCACCGCCGTGACCTTCGTCTCGCCGGCTTCCTTGTCCACCACCGGCATCGAGAACTGCACCATGTAGTCGTCGACCAGCCAGAACGGCCAGTTGGGCAGGTTCGCGGCCACCAGGCGCGCCGACTCCAGCCGCTTGTCGATCTCGGTCGTCGGCTGGCCGTGCTTGACCAGCACCTCGCGCATGCTCTCCATGCCGGGGATGATCTGCTCGGTCAGGCACTGCGTGTTGATCGCGTTCCAGCGCGTGAGCGAATCCTGCACCTTGCCGCGGATCTCCGGCGTGAACAGCTGCAGCATCGGCTCACCGATCTCGCGCTTCGTGCACATCTCGAAGAAGGCGTGGATCAGGTTGTTCGGCGAACAGCCCGGTTCGAACTGCTTGTCGAGGTCGAACGCTGTGATCTCGTAGCGCGCCGGACTGCCCTCGGCACCGGCCTGGCGGCTCACCGGGATGCTCAGCGACATCTCGACGAGCTCCATGATCGGGTCGGCCGTCGGCACCGTCGGGTTGTTGACGTCGGCGCCCTTCTCGACTTCCTGGAAGAACTGCGCGATGTGGTACAGGCCCGGCACAATCAGGCTGGCCGGCACCGCGAACTCGTCGGGCGAGACAAGGATCGACGCGCTGACGCTGCTGGCCTTGAGCAGGTGGAACATGTCGAAGCGGTCGTTCATGCGCAGCGGGATGTCGGCGCGCTTGAGGTCGGTCATGCCGGGCCGGTCGAGCATCCACTTGATGGCGCGCTCGCGGAACGTCG
>JBFWQT010000179.1:0-11921 GCA_050249295.1 Planctomycetota bacterium | reverse complement strand
CCGCGCACGCCCTTGCCCGTGATGGACTGGAAGTCCGACGCTTCCACCAGTTTGACGCCGAGTTCCTCCGCCGCGACGACGATTGCGGCCGCCAGCGGGTGTTCGCTGCCGCGCTCCAGGCTGCCCGCCAGGCGCAGCAGTTCGGAATCGTCGGTGCCGTTCGTCCCCTCCACGATGGCCACCTTCGGCTTGCCTTCGGTGAGCGTGCCGGTCTTGTCCACCACCAGCGTGTCCACCTTGCGCATCACCTCGATCGCCTCGGCGTTCTTGAACAGCACACCAGCCTTCGCACCGCGGCCGGTGGCCACCATGATCGAGATCGGCGTGGCCAGGCCCAACGCACAAGGGCAGGCGATGATCAGCACGGCCACCGCGTTGACGAGCGCCGTGCCCACGTCCGGCCCCGCGGCTGACCACACGAGGAAGGTGACGATGGCGCAGAGGATCACCACGGGCACGAACCAGCCGGAGACCTGATCCGCCAGCTTCTGGATCGGCGCGCGGGAACGCTGGGCGTCGGACACCATCTGCACGATCTGCGAGAGCAACGTGTCGGCGCCGACCTTCTCGGCACGCATCACGAAGCCGCCCGTGCCGTTGACGGTGGCGCCGATGACGCGGTCGCCGGGCTGCTTCTCGACCGGAATCGGCTCGCCGGTCACCATCGACTCGTCGATACTGCTCTGGCCTTCCAGAATCTCGCCATCGACCGGGACTTTCTCGCCGGGCCGCACGCGCAGCCGGTCGCCGGGTTGCACGTCGTCCACCGGCACGTCGTGTTCGTTCCCGTCATCCTCTATCCTGCGAGCGGTTCTGGGGGCCATGCCCAGCAATTCGCGCAGCGCGGAACTGGTCTGGCTGCGCGCGCGAAGTTCCAGCACCTGGCCGAGCAGCACCAGCGCGGTGATCACCGCCGCCGCCTCGAAGTACAGTGCCACGTGCCCGCCATGCCCGCGAACCGCGGCCGGGAAGATGCCGGGCGCCAGAGTGCCGACCAGCGAGTAGAGGTAGGCCACCGCCACGCCCATGCCGATCAGCGTGAACATGTTCGGGCTCAGGTTGCGCACCGAGGCCACGGCGCGCACGAAGAACGGAAATGCGCCCCAAAGCACCACGGGCGTCGCCAGCGCCAGTTGCAGCCACTTGTTGATCTCTGGCCCGAGCCATTTGCTGATCGGCTCGCCGGGCAGCATGTCGCTCATCGCAATCACGAACAGCGGCAGCGCCAGCCCGGTGCTGATCCAGAAGCGGCGCGTCATGTCCCGCAGTTCCGGATTCTCTTCCTCGTCCAGGCTCACCGTTCGCAGCTCCAGCGCCATGCCGCAGATCGGGCAACTGCCCGGCTCGTCGCGCACAACATCCGGGTGCATCGGGCAGACGTATTCCGTCTTCGTCTTGCCGCCCGTCGGCGCGTCCGCCGGCTCCAGCGCCATGCCGCACTTCGGGCAACTGCCCGGCCCGTCCTGCCGCACTTCCGGGTGCATCGGGCAGGTGTAGACCTGTTCCTTGCGGATCACCCGCCGCGTCTCGCGCGGCTGGTCCCGGTACTGCTTCAGGCAGCCTTCACTGCAGAAGTAGTGCACCTTGCCGTGTTGCTCGAGGCGGTGCGGCGTGGTCTCCGGTACCTGCATTCCGCAAACCGGATCGGTGTGCATGGTGGTGCCTGCGGCATCCGGCGAATGGTGGTGTTGGTGCTCATGTCCGTGGTCCATCATGACTCCCCTTCTTGATCAGCAGTCGTCCGTCCGGGGTCGTGAGGTTCAACGAGCGCCCGTTGCAGGAACGTGATTTCTGCTGGCGAAAACCTTCCGCTGGCAGCGGCAAACTCCATGAACCGCCGGGAGAACTCCAGGCTCGATGGATCGGCGCCGATCCAGTTACTACCCAGCGTGGCGCGCACTTCGCTGCGCCACGCGATGGCGTGGAGAACGTCCACCAGTCCGACCGTTGCGATGGCGAACGCCGCCACGGCATACACCAGGCCGTGAAGCGCAAGGAAGCGAGTCGCGCCACTGGCCTCCGCCATCTCCGGTAGTTCGTACAGCCAGGTGTAGTAGAGAGCGGGCAGCACCAGGACGTAGAGCCACCCGACGCGCACCAGGCGGATCGCCGCGATCTGTGATCGGCGCAGCACGACGACGATTGCCGCCACCACCAACAGGACGGCCAGCCCACCGGTCACGGCACAGATCGCGTGAGTCCACAGGCTGCCCCACAGGAAGAACTGTCGAACGAGCAGGAGGCCGGCGCCGGTGAGCACCACGCCGCGGACGCGCGAGTCGTCCGGAAAGCTCTGCAGGGAGACCAACCCGCCGGACAGCAGGATCCAGAGCGGATGGAGCGCGACGATGTGGTCGCGGAAGACCTGCAGTGCGTGATTCTGGCCGATGTCTTCGGCCCCGGACTGCAGGATCGCGACGTAGAGCACAATGGGTGTGAGGCCGAGCGCCAGCAGCAAGCTGCCGCGCAGCCACATCGGGAGCACGAGCGCCCCGATCAGTGCGATGGCCGCCACGATGTGCACCACCGCCTTGTGCGCGCCGCCCAGCGGCGAGAGGAAGTAGGGCGCCGCGCCGATCGACAGGTTCACGCCCGGCGGCGCCACCAGTAGCGACGGCAGATGAATCGCGGCCAGCAGCAGCACGATGGCGAACACGCCGCGCCAGCGACCGTAGTCGGCCAGGTACTGGCCGATCACCACCAGGTTGCGCTTGGCATGACGAGGCCGTGGCGTTGGCAGTTCGCCCGGCCGCGGGACACCCGGAGCCAGTCCGTCGGCGCCCAGGTCTCGTTCGCTCCACGGCACCGTTGGCGGTTCACTCGATTCCGGCGGCAGCGGTTTCCAGACGGTGGGAGGAGCGCGGAACGGGCCGCGCAACGCATCGCGCAGGCCGTGCAATGACGGGATGCGACCCGACGCCGGCCCGGGTGTTCGTGGAGAGGAATAGGTCATGCGGTACCTTCCGGTTCCCGGCGCCGCCAGCGGATGAAAGCCAATCCGCCCATCGTGACGGCCGTGAGTCCACCAGCGGTGGCAAATCCGACCAGCAGGGTGGAGAGTCGATCTGGCGTCAGCGCAACGCCCGATCCGGCGAACAGCGAGCCAATCGCCAGTGTGCCGGAGAACGCAAGGCGGCCGGCGAGACTCTGCAACGAGAGCCACGTGGCACGGATGCCGCTGTGCAGGTGCGCGTGCACCGCCGCGTTGCGGATCGGCCCGGCAACGGCATCCGGTACACCGCGCAGAGCCAGCGCGATCAGGACCAGCGGATGAATCCACTGGCCCAACGTGGTCACGCCCACCTGCAACAGCATCAACACCATCAGCGCGGGCCGAATGCCAAGCCGGCTCCGCAGCCACACTGCGCGACCTGCTGCCAGTGCCCCGAGCAGTGCGACAACGGCGACGATCACTCCGGACGACATCGGAGTCAGCCGAGCGCTGCCACCTGCACTGACAATCAGGAAGCCGAGCCAGGGTTGGGCGAATTCGTACGGGACGTGATCGAACACCGTCATGGCGACGGCGAACAGAAACAGCCAGGCGAGGGCGGGGTTGCGCAGGCGGCGCAGGCAGTCAACCACCTGCGATGCAGGCGGCAACACTTGCGCATCGCCCGCCGGCGGCTCTCCGAACCGCCACACCACCAGCATGGCGCCGGTTGCCGCCAGACTGGAGAGTACGTACCCGAGTCGAAGGCTGAACATACCGGCCAGCCCACCGAAGAGCGCCGCGATCGAGCCGGCGTAGAGCCCGGCCGACGCCGCGCGCGACTCCACCTGCGCCATTTCGTCGTGCCGTCCGAGTACCGCCAGCGAGTCGTACAGCAGCGAGGTGTCGGTGCCACTGTTGAATGCCATCCCGCCAGCCAGCAGGATCTGCGCCACGACGAACGTCCCGAACGAGTCGGCCAGCGCGAACACCACGCCCGCGCCGGTCCAGCAGGCGGTGGCAATGAGTAGCGTCACGCGCCGGCCGACCCGGTCGGAGAGATACCCGGACGGTACCTCGAACAGCACAACGGCCAGGTAGTAGATCGCCTCCAGCCGCAGCACCTCGGCCGGCGTGAGCACCGAGGCGAAGAGCAGAAAGAACACCGGCATCCAGAACAGCGCGTTCCAGAAAGCCTGGTAGAGCGGATAGAGGCGGATGTTGCGTTCCACGTCGGACTACTCCGGTGCAGCCACCCTCCGTGTCGCTGTGCCCTCCGGCTGCGGGTACCAGCCCGGATCGGTGTACGGCGGCTGGATGTCGTCACGCACCTTGAGGATCGTGAACATACCGCTCATGCCGACGACACCGAACGGGCCGGGTCCGCTGCCCATGCCGATGAAGTTGGATGGGCCCTGCATGTTCATGTCGGCCATCGCGCCCATGCCCTCGGTACCCATCTGCATGTAGTCCGGCAGGTGCCGCTGGATCGCGCGTTCGGCAGTGCCGCGGCGCACCCCGAGCATGTTGGGCAGGCCGTGCTCCATGCCGATCATGATGTGGTGCGTCTTGTGGCAGTGCATTGCCCAGTCGCCGGGCGCGTCCACCACCCATTCCATTGTGCGCGTGCTGCCCGGCGGGATGTCGGTGGTGGTGTGCGGGTGCTGCGCGGCCTCCGGAATGTCGCCGCCATCGGTGGCGGTGATCTTCCACGCGTAGCCGTGCAGGTGGATCGGGTGGTTGTCCATCGAGAGATTGGCGAGCCGCAGCCGCACCTTCTGGCCGGTGCGCGCGATCAGCGACTCGGACTTCGGCCAGACCGTGCCGTTGAAGGTGAAGTAGTTGAAGTCCAGCATCACCATCGGGTCGGGCCGCTTCGCGCCTGGACGGAACGCCCATTCGGCGAGGAAGATCGCGAAGTCGCGATCGACCCGGCGGTACTCGGGATCGCGCGGATGCGAGATGAAGAAGCCCATCATCCCCATCCCCATCTGCGTCATCTCGTCGTAGTGGGGGTGGTACATGAACGTCCCCTGCTGCGTCATCGTGAACTCGTAGAGGAACGTCTCACCGGGCATGATCGCCGGCTGATTGAGTCCCGCAACGCCGTCCATGCCGTTGGGCAGGAACACGCCGTGCCAGTGCACCGTGGTGGGTTCCGGCAGCTTGTTGGTCACGTAGATGCGCACACGATCGCCCTGGACGACCTCGATCACGGGGCCGGGGCACAGGCCGTTGTAGCCCCAGACCGTGAACTTCAGGCCGTCGGCAAACTCGCTCTCGATCTCCTCGGCGATCAGGTGGAAGACCTTCACTCCGTCAACCATCTTGAACGGAAGCACGTCGCTGTTGGGCGCGGTGATCGGCGCGTGGCCGTTGGTGCGCAGCGTGTCCGCACCGGCCGGCGATGGCTGCGGTTGAGGTTGCGGTTGAGGTTGAGGTTGCGGAGCGGGGTCCTGCGCGCTGGCGGTATTGGACAGCCACGCCGGGAGCGAGACGGCGGCGCCGAGGATCGCCGAGTTGCGAAGGAAGTCGCGGCGGGAGACACCGCCCGCGGAATCGCGTTCATGTTCAGGATTCATCGGAGTGCTCGTTCGGGTGAATGGATGAAGCTGGGTCAGTTCGGCGCCGTGTCGCCCGGGATCCGGCAGCCCAGGGCGTGCACCAGCGCGCCGCGGGCCTTCCAGTAGTCCGCGCGTGAGCGCGCCAGGTCGATGCCGGCCTCCATCTGTTCGCGCCGCGACTGCAGTAGCGATTGGACGCCCAGCACCATCACGTTGTATTCGCGCTGCGCGGCTACCACGTGTTTGGCCTGCAGTGGCGCCACCACGGTGGTCATCCAGATCGCGAGATCGTGCGCCCGCATCAGCCGGTCGTACGCCTCGCGCACCTCGGAGCGCACATCCACCGCCATCCCGGCCAGACGGTTCACGGCCTGGCGCAGGGTGGCGGCATTGCGCGCGCGCAGCCCCTGGCCCTGGTCGAACAGCGGCAACTGCAGGTCGAGCGACGGCCCGATGTAGGTCGGCCCGTTGATCTCGGTCTCGATGTTCAGGCCGGGGTCGATCGCCATCTTGACCCACACGTTGTCCAGGCCGGCCGCCTGCGCCGCCAGTTCCACAGCGCGATGCGCGGCGACGAGATCCTGGCGATGCTGGATCGCCAGCTTCTCCAGCCCCGCCAGCGGCAGTTCTGTGCTGGCCGGCACGTCACGCAACGGCGCAAGCGTCCAGCCAATCTGGTCGCCCCACAGGCCGAGCAGCCGGTTCAGTTGTTCGCGCTGCGACGCCACGCGCGCCTCCGCTGCGGCCAGTTCCTTGCGCGGGCCGATCGACTCCAGTCGGAGTTCAAGGTAGTCAAGGTCGCCGAGATTGCCGGCATCACGTTGCGCGTCGGCCAGTTCGTCAAAGGCGTTCGCCAGATCGACGATGCTGCGCCGCGCATCCAGCTCGGCCTCGGCCGCCTGCAGGTCGAGCACGGCATCGCGCGTCCTGGCATCAAGGTCGAGCACTTCCTGCGAGACGCGCGCCACGGCCTGATCGAGCTGGACCCGCGCGACCTTCGTTCGCAGCGGCAGCGGGAATACGTCAAGCAGGCTGAAGCCGACGTTGAACTCCGTGTTCACGCCACCCGGGCCGTTGATCGTCCAACGCGGCCGTACGCTGAACGACGGATTGGTGAGCAGTCCCGCTTGGATCAGGTCGGCGCGCGCAATGCCGAGATCCTCGTAGGTGGCCTGAAGCCCGCGGTTGTTGAGCAGCGCGATGGCCGACGCCGAGTCCGCGTCGAGCGGCCCGCCCAGCAGGTCGTGGACGCGCGCCGCGATTGTCGCGTCCGCGTCGGAATTGCGGTTCCAGACCAGTTGCGCATCGGTCACCAGGGCGGCCGCGTCCTGCACGCCACTGAAGCCCGCGTCAGCCGGGGCATGTGCGCACCCGGCCAGCAGCGGCAACATCGGCAGGACTGCCCAGCGCAAGGAGAACGTTGTCATCAGTGGCCTCTTTCCGTTGCGGTGACGCCCTGCTCGGCCGGCGTGCGACGGATGTCCACGCCACGCTCGGCCAGCAACTTTTCAGCTACCTGGTCCGTCTTGTTCGTCGTCACATCATCACGGCACATGCCGCAACACAGGTTGATCCACCAGCCGTTGTAGGCCACGCCCACGCGGTCGCTGGCCGGGCGACCCAGCACCGGACAGGTGGCGTTGCCGACCTTGACCGTGCCGTTCGGCCCGACCTCGAAGTGATCAGGCCGCTGGCCCGTACCGGTGTGCGAATGCGCGGCGTCGGTGTCCGGCGTTGCGGGTTGCGTCTGAGGGGACTCCCGCGGTGTGTTGGTCGCCAGGCTGCGCGGGATCGGCGACGCTCCGCCCTCAGGTGCGTCAGGGTGTGCCGGGCTGTCGACTGTGATGGGTGGCTCCGGCGACCCGCAGCTGGCGGCGACAATCGCCGCCGCCAGCATGCAGACCGAGAGCCCCGCAACTCTTCGCCGATAGCGAAACGCACGTGAATGCGGGTTCATGTTGGATGGCTCCGTAGGGCGTTGAATCAGTGGCTGTGGTGGTCGTGATGGTCGTCGTCCCCTTCACCCTCGGGATGCGGGGTGGCGGGCGCCTTGATGTACTTCTCCGGATCGGCCTTGAAGTCGGCGATGCAGTCGTCGCAGCACAGCCGGTACTTCTTGCCGTCGTGCTCCACAATGATCGGCGGATCCTCGAAGGGGTCGCCGGTGACCGGGCAGTAGCCGGGGTGCGGGTTGGCGTACTCGGCGTTGTCGGCGCCGGCGAGGTCGGCGGGCATGTGCTCGCCGTGTTCGTGGTGCGCGTTCGACATCGTCGAGTTGCCGGCGGTGTTGCCGGTCGTGTCGGACTTGCCGGAGCAGGCCACGAGCATCAGGGAGAGGGCGGCCGCCAGTGCGAGCGCGAGGGTCAAATGGATCGGCTTCATGTTCAGGCTCCTGGAAGCTGTGTCGTGGATTACTCGTGGTCCGCGTGGATGCCCTGCTCGGCCGGCTTCTTGCGGATGTCGATGCCGGTTTCGCGCTTCAGGGCGTCGGCCACCTTGTCCAGATGCGCCTCCAGGCTGCGCTCGCAACGACCACAGCAGACGCCGACCCACCAGCCGTTGAACGCCACGCCACGGTCGCCGTGGACTGGCTTGTCCATCACCGGGCAGGTGGCGTTGCCGAGCTTGATCGTGCCGTGCGGTCCCTGCTCGTGGTGCCGTTTCGTCGGGTCAACCGGGGCGGCGTGCGGATTGTCGCCGTGTTCGCCGTGCGGATTGTCACCGTGCGCATCGGCATGCCCGGCCGGCCGGCGCATGTAGTGCAGCGGCGACTGGCGGATGTCGATGCCGGTCCGCTCCCGCAGGGCCGGGGCAAACTTGTCGAGGTCCGCCTTCAGCTTCGCGTCACAGCCGGGGCAGCAGAACGCCACCCACCAGCCGTTGATGACGGCGCCAGTCTGCGGATCGGCATCGCCGCCCAGTACCGGGCACTTCGCGCTGCCGAGTTTGACGCTGCCGTCCGGACCGGACTCGAACGCCGGGTTCGGCAGCGACGTGTAGTGCTCGGGCGTCTGGCGAATGTCGACACCGGTCTCGGCCAGCAGCGCCGCGGCGGCCTTGTCCACATCGGCCTTCAGTTTCGCGTCGCAACCGCCGCAGCAGAAGCTGATCCACCAGCCGTTGTAGGAAGTGCCCACTTGTGGATTGACCTTGCCGCCCATCACCGGGCACGTCGCGTTGCCCAGCAGCTTCGTGTGCGTGCCTTCCGGACCATCCGCGAAGTGCCGGTTCGGCCGCACGATGTACGCGGCCGGGCTCTTGCGGATGTCGACGCCGGTAGCTTCCAGCAACTTCGCCGCGAAGGTGTCCGGGTCGGCTTTCAGCTTGGCGTCGCAACCGCCGCAACAGAAGTTGATCCACCACCCGTTGTAGGCAGTGCCCACCTGCGGATTGACGTTGCCGCCCATCACCGGGCACTTCGCGTTGCCGAGTTTGACCGTGCCGTGCGGCCCGGCCTCGAAGCCCGCCGACTGTGGCGAGGGCGCGGCGGCGTGGTCATCGCCGCACGGGGTTGCCCCGCAGCAGGGATCGGGGTTGGCAAACGTGGGAGCAATCACCGCAGCGCCGAGCAGGAAGAGGCTCGACATCGCGAAAAAATGAAGAATGCGATACATGTTCAGTCCTTGGGTCTGGATCGCCCGATGGCGATCGGGGAAATAGATCACCAGGCCGCCTGCCGTTTGTGGCGAGACGGACCGTCAGCGCATGCCGGCCGCGCTACCGGTTGGCCGGCTCCGGTTGTGATCAATTCCGCCAGACGCAGAGAACTGCCGAGAGAGACGGACCATCGGCCGGTGGTCCGTGAGCCCGCCTCGCGGGCGGGCCGGCGACCGCCACGCTGGAGTCGGCCGACGGTGCGTAGAAGGATGCGTCGACCGAAAGGTGGGAGTCCGGCTCCTCCACTACCACTACATCCACAGCACCCATGGCAATGTCGATGCCGTTGACCTTCGGGCAGTGGCAGGGAGAATCATCCTGCTGGCCCGGTGCCTCGTGACCGTGTTCGCTGCCGCGTTGCTCGTCGTGGGGGCCGTGGGTTGTGCAGTGCTCGCACTGCTTTGGGGCGTCAGGGTCGGAGCCGGATTCGCCCGGCGTGTCCGCGTCCCCGGATGGACAACAGCCCAGCGGCGCTCCAGTCAGTACCGCCAACAGGCTGATCGGCCGTCCGCACCCCGTGCACGTGCCACCCCACTGCGCCGCCAGCAGCACAACGGCTGCCAGGGGTGCAATGATCTGGACTGGAAGGCCGGACAGTCTCATTGGAACGTGGAGAAGGGTTGGCCCCGCGAATCCCCAACGGTTGGAGGCGTATCCGGATTCCGGGATTCGCTCAATCCAAGTCCAACCCAGGCGGAGGAGTGACGGATGTCGCGTTCGGTCGATTCGATCTCGCGCAGCCAGCGCGCTAGCCGCGCTCAGCGTCGTGCCCAGATGTGCCATCGAGCCCTTCGACCAGCAAACGACTGCGGTATCTTGCTTGCCCGGCACATTCCCCGGTGCATGCTGGACGCCACCCTGTAGCAGTTGACCTGAGAGGCAAAGCGCCACACCATGATATGGTCACAAGCTGTTTTTTATTAATTAGTTATGGCTCGCAATGGTTTTTCGCTTGACCCTGTACCATAGTTCAGGGTGTAGGCTGGAGTCGTTGCCTTCAGCCCTGCTTTTTGCGCATGAGAATCGGCCAGATTGCGAAAGAGTCCGGCGTAGGGATCGAAACCATCCGCTTCTATGAACGGGAGGGATTGCTGCCGGCACCGCCGAGGGACCCGGAGTCGGGGTATCGGGCATATCCGCGGGAGGCGGTGGATGTGCTGCTGTTCGTGCGGCGCGCGAAGGATTTCGGGTTCACGCTCAAGGAGATCGCGCAACTGCTGAAGATGCAGGGCGCGGGCCACCCCGACTGCTCACCGGTGTGCGCCAAGGCGAGCGAGAAGGTCGAGGAAATCGGGCGGCAGATCGAGCACCTGACGAAGCTGCGGGAATCGCTGGTGGCCGTGATCAATAGCTGCAGTGGCAGGGGGCCGATCGCGGACTGCCAGATCCTGCACGCGCTCACCGACAAGGAACTACCGGTCCAGGAGAAGAACGCATGAACGGGGATGCAACGGGACGCACGGTTCCAGTGGTCGAGTCGGATGCCCGCGGAGAGGCGTATCCGGCCCAGAGCGAGATCGGGCCACCGGCTACCGGCAAGCAGTCCAATGCGTCGCGCATGGGTCGGCTCCTCCGTGGCATTCCGGCTTTGCTCGTCTTCGCGTTGCTGGGCGGGATGATGTGGTGGGGGCACACCAACCACTGGACGATTCCCAGTTTCGAGCACATGGCCGGTGCCGAGCCTGCGGCCAAGGAGCCGTGGTGCGAGGAGCACCACATGCCGCTGAAGGACTGCATCGCCTGCAATGCGGATCTGATGCCCAAAGGCCATGATCCCGGCTGGTGCAAGCAGCATGGCGTGCACTATTGCGTGCTGTGTCACCCGGAGCTGGCGCAGGCCGCCAAACCGCCGACGCCGCTGGAACTCACCGCGGATATGATCCGCGCCACGCGTGCGCTGGGGCTGCGCGCAAGGCAGTCCAACAACCCGAATTGCCAGCTGCACAACCGGCGCATCCAGTTCTGCACGATTCAGGACGCCGAGAAGATCGGCGTGTTCAGTGAGCCGGTGTGGCGCGGCGAGATCGAGGAGGCCGTCAGCGGCCCGGGCGAGATCAACTACGACGAGACCCGCGTCGCTCGCATCTCGACGCCGTCGGGTGGCACGGTCTACCGCGCGCTCAAGCAGCAGGGTGAGGAGGTCCAGAAGGGGGATCTGCTGGCCTTGATCGACTCCCGCGAAGTCGGCGAGGCGCGCGCGCAGTTCATGCAGGCGTTGATCCAGGCGCGGTTGCAGACGCAGATCGTCGAGCGGCTGAAGTCCGCAGCCGCACAGGGTGGGGTGGCGGGCCGCGATCTGGCGATGGCCGAACGGGACGCGGTGGAAGCACGGATGCAGCTGGCGAGCGCGCAGCAGGCGCTGGCAAACCTGCGCTTGATCGTCAATGCCGCCGCATTCGAGGGACTGTCCGAAGCCGAGTTGGCTGCTCGGCTACCGTGGCTGGGGCTTTCGGACGACCTGGTTGTGACGCTCAAGGCAGAGACGTCATCCGCCAATCTGCTGCCGGTCTTCTCCCCCTTCAACGGTGTGGTCATCCGGCGTGACCTGGTCGCGGGTGACGTGATCACCTCATCGCACGTCATGTTCGTCGTCGCAGATCCGTCGCAGCTGTGGCTGGACCTGAACCTGAGTCCGAAAGATGCGCGGCTCGTCAAACCCGGCTGCCAGGTACGGCTCAAGCCCGACACCGGCGACGAGATTGCCGGCACGGTCGACTGGATTGCCCCGGAGGCCGATGAAATCACGCGCACCGTGCACCTGCGCGCCG
>JBFWQT010000178.1:0-11989 GCA_050249295.1 Planctomycetota bacterium | reverse complement strand
AGGTTGTCGAACTCGCGCTGGTTGAACTCGTCACCGTTGAAGACGCGCTGCTCCCAGGCTTCGAGCCGGCGGCGCTTCCAGCCGGTGACGACGATGCGCTCGACGAGATCCTCCTCCATGGAGTTGGCCGGCTGGAGCGAGAGGCGCATGTCGAGGCGGTAGTGGTCGAACGCGGCGGCGTCTTCGCCAGGCGCTACAACAGTGGTGGCGGTCAGGCCGTGGCGCCAGCCGTTGCGGCTGGAGCGCTCCTTGCCGGCGGCCGTGCGAGGACCGGTGGAGCGTTGCGCGTTGCGACGGTTGGCTTCGATTCGCGCATTCGAGGTGGGGTTGGGCTTGGTGTTGTTGGGGTCGGTGGTGGTCATGACTGTGCGTTTCTGTGCGTTTTTGAACGTGAGTGAAGTTGAGAGAAGGCTCGTATGGGCGCCTTCAAGCATCCAAGGACAGGTTTTGTCAGGGTCCATCCATGAGTCAGGTCGCGGTCCATTCACCCGGGCGAGCCGGGGACGTCAGTCCCGGAGGCCTCCGATTGCGTCCCTCGCTCCGCTGCGCTTCGCGTCGGGCTTGCAAGCCTGGAACCCACTGACGATCGCGAATCGCGAATCGCGAATCACGCTGCTCGCGCAGTCGCGACGCGATACGGACCGTCAGCGGTCCCGGCTTCCGGGCTGGGTTTGCAATCTCTCCGCAGGGCGGCGCGCGCGTGGTGCAAGGGATCACGGCCGCGAGGTCGTTAGGACTTCGCGACGGCGATCATGGGGCGCTCAACAGGCGCGGCACCCGGCACGCAATTCACCCGGTCAGCTTGGTGGCCCGACCCGCTCCGATACGGCCGGCGGCAGCTCACCACATTGAATAATACCGCTTGAAATCAACTTGTCAAACAGAAAAGTATGCCCGCGAGTATGAATCCGGGTGCCCTTGCCCCTTCACACCTTGCCCTTGCCCTTGCCCTTCTTGCTGATCAGACACAGACGACGAAGACGGGGCGAACCAGTTCGAGCCCTCACGTTCGACTCCTCCTCTGCTCTGTGCCCTCTGTGTTCTCTGTGTTCAATCTTCTTCCTTCCCTATCGGCACCGGCATCGCCGTGGACGCCACGGGATGGCGGGCAAGGGCAAGGTGTGAAGGGGGCAAGGGCAAGGGCAAGGGCAAGGGCAAGGGCAAGGTGTGAAGGGGGCAAGGTGTGAAGGGGGCAAGGGCAAGGTGCGAAGGGGCAAGGGCAGGTGCTAGGGCAAGGTGTGAAGAGGCCGCCCCGGACCGGAAACCCCGGATTCCGCCTCGCAGACTCTTGACGCCACCGGTCGCGTTTCTATGATTCGCCTCCCTCGCAAGTGGGGCTGCGCGCCAGCATGGTTGCTGGATGGATCGCAGCCCCGGCAGTCGCAGTTGACGCTCAGGCAACGCTCGTATGTCGGACTTCAAGATCAAGATCCGGATGGAGGCCTACGACCACGAAATCCTCGACCAGTCGGCGCTCGAGATTGTCGAGAGCGCACGGCGGACGGGGGCACGGGTCGCGGGTCCGATCCCGCTGCCCACGCGCATCGAGCGCTACACCGTCATCCGCGGGCCGCACATCGACAAGTCGTCGCGCGAGCAGTTCGAGATCCGCACCTACAAGCGGCTGATCTACATCTCGGAGCACACCGCCAAGACGATGGAAGCGCTGAGCAAGCTCAACATGCCGGCCGGCGTCGAGATCCGCATCAAGGCCTGAGCGAGTGGGCGAGTGCCAGTGATATTGCAACGGCCCACCATCTGCGGGGGCCGTTTGCGTTGCACGCCGGTCAGACAGGGCCGCGCACGAAGTATGCGGCCACGCGTGAGCTGACCACCGGTGTATCGCTGCCACGGCATGGGCACTAACTCGGCTCACGGTGGCCGCAGCAGCTGGAGAAGGTGGACAACATCCAGAACAACTCGCTCGGCATGCCCGGCATCTGCAGCGTGGTGATCATCAGGCGCTTCGAGGCGTGAGCAGCGACGAGAGCCGCGACCGAAAGGGAGCCGGAGATCGGCGTTTGACTGCACGTCGTGACGAAGCAGGCGGCCCGCTGCGTTCTGAGCCGCCTGCTTTGCAGGCTCCAGAGGGAAGCCTACAGGACGTAGCAACGCACCACGTCGCCGACCCGGTGCGTGGCGCCCGCATCCAGCCGGAGCAGCGCATTTGCGCGGGCCGTGGTCGCCACGTCGTGCGAACCCTTCCAGTTGAGCGGCCGGACAGTCCCGCCAGCGTCGCGCCCGCCGCGCCCGCCGTCGAGTGTGCCGGGCAGCAACAACTCGCGGTCGCCGCGGTTGGTCACCGTCTCGGCCAGCGTCGCGCGCACCGGCGACTCGCGCATCGCATCCGCCTCGCCTGCCAGCACGCGCGCAATCGGCCATGCAAACAGGCGCCAGCCGGCGATCGCCGAGACCGGGTTGCCGGGCAGGCCGATGATCCACTTGCTGCCAGCCTGCGCGACGAGGATCGGCTTGCCGGGCTTCATGCGCACGCCGTGGAGCAGCACGTTGCCGCCCACGCTCGCGACGGCATCGGGCACCAGGTCATGATCGCCGACCGACACGCCGCCGGTGCAGATCACGATGTCGGCGCTGCCTTCGAGCGCGCTGCGCAGGGCCGCCTGCAGGGTGGCGGCGTCGTCACCCACGGTCTGGCGCGTGGCCAACGGCAGCCCGGCCGCGTGCACGAACGCCGCCATCATCGTCGAGTTGCTGTCGCGGATCTGCCCCGGCGCCGGCGTCGCACCAACCGGCACCAACTCCGACCCGGTGGCGAGCACCGCGATCGCGGGCCGGCGCCACGCGCTGATCCGCGCATCGCTCGCCGCCGCCAGCAGCGCAATCAACTGCGGCGTGAGCAGTTCGCCGGCTGACGCCAGCACGTCGTTGGCGCGCACCACTTCGCCCGCCTTGCGCACCGACGCGCCGGCCTCGGGCACCGACCTGAAGCGCACACGACTGTCGTCGACGGCCACCGCGTCCTCCTGCATCACCACGGTGTCGGCGCCGGCGGGCAGCATCGCGCCGGTGAAGATGCGCGCGACCGCACCCGGCGGAAGCGCCTCGGGAGCGGCTCCTGCGGGCACGGCGAAGGCCACGCGGAACGGCTCGTCGGCCTTCAGCTCGGCATGACGTGCCGCGTAGCCGTCCATCGCCGAGACATCGCTCGGCGGCAGGCTGACGTCGGCCGTGACGGCGGCGCCGAGCCGGCAACCGGTGGCGTCCTGCAGCGCCATGGCGGTGGGCGCCGGGACCTGCACGCGATCGGCCAGCAGGGCGCGCGCGTCGTCGAGTGTGAGCATGGTCATCAGATCGTCTCCTTCTTCACCAGCCGCGCAGGCGCTTCTCCTCGCGGCGATACAGTTCGAGCGACTCGACGACGACCTTCACGGCGGCCTTCGCATTGCGCACGCTGGCCACTTCCACGGTCTTGTTCTCGAGTTGCTTGTAGTCCTCGAAGAAGCGCTGGATCTCACGCACGACGTGCGCGGGCAGCTGCTTGTAGTCGTTGATGTCGGCCCACGCCGGGTCGTTGACGTGCACGGCGATCACCTTGTCGTCGGGCTTGCCGTCGTCCTGCATGCCCATCACGCCGATCGCGCGGGCCTGCATGATGCACATCGGCACGACGGTCTCGCCGAGCACGAGCACGTCGAGCGGGTCGCCGTCGCCGCAGTAGCTGCGCGGGATGAAGCCGTAGTTGGCCGGGTAGATGACGGAGCTGTAGAGGATGCGATCGACGCGCAGCAGGCCGCTGGGCTTGTCGAGCTCGTACTTCACCTTCGAGCCGCGCGGGATCTCGATCACCACATTGAAGCCCTCGGCCACGGTGGCCGGGTCGTTGGGCAGATCATGCCAGGGGTGCTGCGACATGGTGGTGGTGCGAGCGGGTGCGGCGTTGATCGTCGTGTGGACGCACTGTACCGCAAGTCAGGCGGGCGTGGATGCCCGGCTGCGGCGCAGCAGGCGGGTCAGTTCGCCGATCACCAGCACGAGCGACGACACGCCGGCGATCGCCAGCCACGTCGGCAGGTCGAGCGGCACCGTGTGGAACGCCGCGCCGCCAACGTTGACCACCACGATCTGCACGAGCACGATCAGCGCGGCGATCACGAGGAACGTGCGGTTCGCGCCGAGGCCGCTGAAGGCCGATTCGCGCGGGTCGATCGTGCGGCAGTTGAACAGGTTGAAGACCTGCAGCATCACGAACAGCGTGAACACCACGGTGGGCACCGGTTGCACCGCGGCCGTGGCCGTGCCGAACATCGACCCGGCCACAAACAGCAGGCCGAGGATCAGCACCACGAACAGCGCCGCGGTGACGAACATGTTGCGTGTCATCGCCGGCGTGATGATGAACTCGTCGCGCGGTCGCGGCCGGCGCGTCATCACCGAGTCGTGCGGCGGCTCGGAGCAGAGCGCGATCGCGGCCAGGCTGTCCATGATCACGTTGATCCACAGCAGCTGGATCGCGGTCAGCGGGGTGCGCACGCCGGTAAGCGGTTCGAGGAACGCGCCGAGGAATGCGATGCACAGCGCGGCGATGTTGATCGTCAGCTGGAACAACAGGAAGCGCTGGATGTTCTCGTAGAGCCCGCGGCCCCACGCGACGGCGCGCACAATGGTGGCGAACGAGTCGTCGAGCAGCACGATGCGGCTGGCTTCCTTGGCGACTTCGGTGCCCGACCCCATCGAGAGGCCGACGTCGGCGCGCTTCAGGGCCGGCGCGTCGTTGGTGCCGTCGCCGGTCACGGCCACGACCTCGCCGGTCTGCTGCAGCAGCGAGACCATGCGGTGCTTGTCTTCGGGCGTGGCGCGGGCCAGCACGCGCACGCTGCGCAGCAGTGGCAGCAGCTCGTCGTTGCCCATCCGGCGGAACTCGGCGCTGTCCATCACGCGCGCGTCGGGCGTGTCGAGCAGGCCGATGCGGCGCGAGATCGCGCGGGCAGTCTCGATGTTGTCGCCGGTGATCATCTTCACCTGGATGCCGGCCGCGCGGCAGCGATCGAGGGCTGGCGGCACCTCGGGTCGCACGGGGTCGGCGATGGCGACCAGCGCGTCGAGCACCAGTTGCTCCTCCAGTGAGTCGCGCATCGCGTGCAGGCCGGCCTGATCGGCGGGCGCGCCCTTCAGCTGGCGGTGCGCGAAGCAGAGCACGCGCTGGGCATCCTGCGAGGCGCCCTGCAACAGGCGATCGAACACCGCGCGCTGCGACTCGTCGATCGGCTTCTCGCTGCCGTCCACATCGCCCCACGCCACGCACAGCGGCAGCAGCAACTCGGGCGCGCCCTTGGCGTAGAGCACCGGCGAGTCGGCGCCGTCGGCATGCCGCAGCACCGTGGACATGCGCTTGCGGTCCGACGTGAACAACAGTTGATACGCGACGTCGGCGTTGTCGCGCAGCGGCCGGTAGTCGAAGCCCTGCTCGTGCCACCAGCGCAGCATCGACGCTTCGGTCGCATTGCCGACCGGCTTCATGTCGTCGCCCTCGCCGAGCAGGTGCGCGGTGGAGTTCACGCTGGCGTTGAGCAGCAGGTGCTCGATCGGCAGGGTCGCCGCGGGCACGCGGTTGCCGCGCCAGCGCTCGCGGTCCATTGCCGAGACGTCGGGCGGCGTCCAGCCATCGGTGCCGGCCGATGCGAGGCCCTGCACCTTCATGCGGTTCTCGGTCAGCGTGCCGGTCTTGTCGGAGCAGATCACGGTGGTCGAGCCGACGGTCTCGGTCGCCATCAGCTGGCGCACCAGCGCGTTGGCCCGCGTCATGCGCCGCATCGCCAGCGCCAGCGAGATCGTCACGCTCATCGGCAGGCCCTCGGGCACGGCCACCACAATGATCACCACCGTGATCATCAACGCGTCGAGCACATACTGCGTGATGTCCTCGGCGCTCTTGCTGAATTCGCCGCTGAGCACGCCGACCACGAGCAGGCCGACGAACACCAGCGCGGCCGCGATGTAGCCGACCCGGCTGATCATCGTGGCGAGCTTCGCCAGCCGGCTCTGCAACGGCGTCTGCGAGCGGTCGATGTCCATCCGGTCGTGCACGCGCCGGTGCTGCAATCGCGTGGCCGTCTCGCGCAGGTGCGCCGGCGTCGCGTCGTCGTGTTGCCCGGCCTGCAGCATGCGCGCGATGCGGCCGAGCGCGGTGCCGTCGCCGACCTCGCTGACGAGGATCTCGCCGTTGCCCTGCACCACGAGGGTGCCGCGCAGCACGCCGTTGACGCGCGTGCCGGGCTCGGCGTGCAGGGGGTCGCCGCTGTCGTTGGCAGCGCCGGCGCCGCGCTCGACCGGCTCGACCTCGCCGGTCATCAGCGACTGGTTGATCGAGAGTTCGGTCGAGCGCAGCACGCGGCCGTCGGCTGGCACCTCGTGGCCCGCTTCGAGTAGCACCACATCGCCGACCACCAGCTCGTCGATCGGCACCTCGACGATCGCGCCGTCGCGTCGCACGCGCACGCGCACCGACTCCTTCTCGGCGTTGAGCAGTTCGAACTCGCGGCGCGAGCGGTACTCGGCAAGGAACGACACGCCGGCCGCGATCACCACCGCCACGGCGATCGCAACACCTTCGATCAGGTGGTCGGCGTCGTGACGCAACACGGCCACGGCAATCGACAGCCCGGCCGCGACGATCAGGATGCGGATGATCGGGTCGTTGAACTTCGCGAGGAACAGCTTCCACACCGGCGTCTGCGGCGGCGAGGTCAGCACGTTGCGGCCGTTCGCGGCGCGCGAGGCGTCGACTTCCCCGGCCGTCAGTCCGCGCGCCACGGCCACGCCGGTGAGCGCCACCACGTCGTTGATCGAACGCATATCGCCGCTCCACAGGCCCGGTTGGCGGGTGGGCTATCAAACGCGCTCATGCCGTGTCACGTAAAACCGCCGCGCGGGTCGGTCGCGGCGGGTGCCCTATTGACCGCGCTGCGGTTGCACGCTGGACTGTCGCGCATGAGCAACCCCACGCCGCCATCCAGTTCGCCCAGCCCGTCCGGTTCGGCCGGTTCGCCCGGCCCCACACCGTGGTACGCCAACGGCCTGCACTTCTCGTGCAAGTGGCCCGAGTGCCGCGCCTGCTGCACCGGCTCGCCCGGCTACGTGTGGATCACGCTCGACGAGGCCGAGAAGCTGGCCGCCGTGGTCGAGGAGTCGCTCGACGAGTTCCTGGTCACGCGCTGCAAGCAGGTCGACAACCGCGTCTCGCTGATCGAGGTCGGCCCGCAGAACGACTGCACATTCCTCGCGCCGGGCGGCTGTTCGGTCTACGAGGATCGGCCGCAGCAGTGCCGCACGTACCCGTTCTGGCCCGAGCACCTCGTGTCGGAAGAGGCCTGGAACAACGAAACGAAGTGGTGCCCCGGCATCAACCACGGCCGACTCTGGACGCGCGAGGAGATCGACGCGGCGCGCCAGAAGAAGTTCAACAAGCCGTTCTGGTACGACACGCGCGTCGTCGACGACATCCGGCGCGACCTGCTGGAGGCGGTGCGCGAGAACTTCGAACGCGAGATGGCCGAACGGCGCGCGCGCGGCGAGGTGGATGACTTTGACGACAGCGACGTGCCCTGGACCGACGACCAGGACGACGACGACGACGCGGCGAGTTGAACCGGTTGAACGGTCCGGCCAACGCCCTGACGCCGCGTCGCCGCGTTTGTCAGAATGCGGGCCGCGAATCCGGAGCAGCACGCGACACGCCACGCCATGACCACACCGCAACTGATCGCCGACCGCATTCGCGTCGCGCGCGGACTCGACCCGTGCGACCTGCTGCTCACTCGCGTGCAGCTCGTCAACGTGCTCACCGACGAGGTCTACGAAGTGGACGGCGTGGCGATCCATCAGGGTCGCGTCGTCGGCTTCGGCGCCGATCGCCCGGCCACGCAGACGATCGACCTGGGCGGGCAGTTCCTCTCGCCGTCGTTCATCGATGGCCAT
Organism: Planctomycetota bacterium; assembly: GCA_050249295.1. Taxonomy (GTDB): domain Bacteria; phylum Planctomycetota; class UBA8742; order SKZP01; family SKZP01; genus JBFWQT01. Next base: position 4,054 of record JBFWQT010000178.1, on the reverse strand, counting down.
GTGCACATCGAGAGCAGCATGGTCACGCCGGCCGAGTTCGCGCGGGCCGTGGTGCCCAACGGCACCGGCGCCGTGGTCTGCGATCCGCACGAGATCGCCAACGTGCTCGGCGCCGACGGCGTGAGGTGGATCCTCTCGGCCAGCGAGGGTCTGCCGCTCGACGTGTGGGTGAATGTGCCCAGCTGCGTGCCCGCGACGCCGCTGGAGACGAGCGGCGCGGTGATGGACGCCGGCATCGTCGGGCAACTGCTGGAGAGCCATCCGCGCATCATCGGCCTCGCCGAGATGATGAACTTTCCGGGCGTGATCCACGCCTTCGACGATCCGCTGCAGAAGCTCTCGGTAGCTGCGCAGCAGGGGCGCCGTCGCGATGGCCACGCGCCGCAGGTGCGCGGCCGCGATCTCTCGGCCTACATCACGGCCGGCATCACCACCGACCACGAGGCCACCACGGCCGACGAGGCGCGCGACAAGCTGCGCCAGGGAATGATGCTGCAGATCCGCGAGGGCTCGGCCGCGAAGAACCTGCGCGAGCTGATCAAGGTCGTCACGCCGCGCAGCGCGCGCCGCTGCATGTTCGTCACCGACGACCGCCACCCGGCCGACCTGCTGGAAGACGGCCACATCAATGCCGTGGTGCGCGATGCAATTCGCTGCGGCATCTCGCCCGCCGCGGCGTGCGGCATGGCCTCGTTCAACACGGCGCAGCACTACGGCCTGCAGAGCGGTGCCGTCGCGCCCGGCTTTGCCGCCGACCTGATCGCGTTCGAGTCGTTCGATACCATCAAGCCGACGCACGTGTTCAAGGCCGGCAAGCTGGTCGCAAAGGATGGCAAGCTGCTGCAGGCGGTGCCGACGTTCGATCACAGCGCGACGTTCAACACGGTGCGCCTGACCGCCGACCAGGTGGCCACGCTGCCGTTGCGCGTGGACGCGGCCGCGGCTGGCACCGGCGACCTGCGCGTGATTGTGGCCGAGCACGGCAGCCTGCTCACCGGCGAGCGCCGCATCGCGCCGCGCGCGGTCGATGGCGCGATCGAATCCGACGTGGCGAACGATGTGCTCAAGCTCGTCGTCGTCGATCGCCACACCGGCAACGCGCGCACCGGCGTCGGCTTCGTCAGCGGGTTTGATCTGCGCGCCGGCGCCCTCGGTTGCAGCGTGGCGCACGACAACCACAACCTGATTGCCGTGGGCGTGACCGACGCCGACCTGCGCCACGCGCTGGCCGAGCTGGTGCGCATGCAGGGCGGGCTCGTGGCGGTCAACGCGGGCAAGGTGCTGGCCAGCTTCCCGCTGGATGTGGCCGGGCTGATGTCGTCCGGCACCGTGGAGGCCGCGCGCGACGCCGAGCACGCGATGAACGCCGCGGCCGGGTCGCTCGGCGTGGCGCTGCCGTGTCCGTTCATGACGCTGTCGTTCCTGGCGCTGCCGCCGATCCCGGCGTTGAAGCTCACCGACCACGGCCTGGTGGATGTGGCGGCGTTCAAGGTGGTGCCGTTGCGGGTGGGGTAGAGAGGTGGGCGCGAGCGCTCCAGGCGAGCCGGGGGTGTAAGCCCCCGGAGTCTGGTTCTGGAACGACCGCGAATGACATGCAGGCTGGTCCCGGCATCAGACTCCGGGGGGCTTACACCCCCGGCTCGCCTGGAACGACGATCCCTCGCAGTGGAGACGTCCACATGTGGCAGCGCGTGACACGACTGGAATCGCCATGGCCCACCGTGCCGCCCGGCAACGGTGACGCCGTCGCATCCACCACCACCACCACGGTGCACGTCGCCACCGGCCCGCTCGCCGTCGCCGATCTGATCGCGCTGCTCGTGGCCGCGCGACATGCGGGCGGCCGCAAGCCTCACGTGATCCGCGAGTGGGCCGGGTGTCGTCCCGCGGTCAGCTTTGACCACGCCGACGGCATGCCACGGCCGGTCGCGTCGTCGGCGCGCTGGGACGAGTGGCTCGACGCCGCGTGCAAGGCCGCCGGCTCGTGCAGCGACAACACGAATGTGATCGTGCACAACCGCCGGCTGCATCCGCTCCCGCCGGTCACGGGTGGCGCCGCCGATCCGCTTCCGGCCGGGCCGCGCATCGTCACGCCGCCGACAGTGACGATCATCCTGCCGAAGACGCAACGCTCGCTCGGCAAGCTCGACGCCGATGCAACAATCCTGCTCGATCAACTCTCGCGCACGCTGCGCGCCGGCGGCCCGCCACCGCTGCCGCCGCCCGGCGTGGCCCTCGATGCCCTCGCCGACGAGCGCGCCGCCGCGCTCGCCGACGACACCGGCCGCCACACGTCGCAGTTCCTCGCGGCCGCGCAGGCGGTGCTCGCGCGCTGGGAAGCGGTACACGCCGACTCGGCGATGCGCGCGCCAACGCGCCACAAGGATGCGCTGGCGGGTCACGTGGAGATCGTCGCGAAGCGCGTGGACACCGCCGCCGCCAACCTCGGCGACACGCTGCGACTGCATGCGCGCCGCATCGCTGCGCAGCTCGCGCCGTTCAGTCTGCCGCAGGAGCTGTCGCTCTCGGTGGACTGGCTGGCCGATCGCGCCGGCGGCCCCGCGCGCCTCTGCGAGGGCCTGGCCGCCGTGCTCGACCTCGACGCCGATGATCACCAGGTGCTGGCCATGGCCTGATCGCCTGCCGGTGTTACACTCCGGCCGCGCCGTCGTTCCACGTCACACCGCGCCCGCATCAACGCCATGACCGCGTCCGCGACACCCGAAGCTCACGCGTCCGGAACTGACGCCGCCGGCAAGAAGCCGGTCCGTCCGGGCATCGACTGGTACTTCGAAACCGAGTTGCCGCTCGATCATCCCGACCGCGCCCGCCGCCTGCTGCGCGAGCATCCGGAAGTGAAGGAGCTGTTCGGCAACAATCCGTGGACGGTGGCGATTCTGCTCCCCGTCGTCGCGCTGCAGGTCGGGCTGGCCTTCGCGCTGCGCGAGTCGCCCTGGTACCTGATCGTGGCCGTCGCGTGGCTCGTGGGCGCGTACGCCAATCACTGCCTGTGGGTGGTGGTGCACGAATGCGCGCACCAGCTGATCTTCAAGCGCAAGTGGATGAACGCGCTGTGCGCGATCGTCGCGAACTTCCCGTTTGTGGTGCCGGCCGCGGTGAGCTTCTGCATCTACCACCTGAAACATCACAAATACAGCGGCGACCCCGACCACGACGCCGACCTGGCGCGCCCGTGGGAAGCCAGCCTGATCGGCCGTGGCGTGATCGGCAAGCTGATCTGGGAGACGCTGTTCCCGATCTTCCAGAGTGTGCGCACGCTGTGGCTGACGTCCGCCGGCCAGTCGCGCTTCTGGAAGCGCTGGCTCGTCGCGAACATCATCGTGCAGGTCGCGTTCGACGTGGCGATCGTGTGGTTCTTCGGCCCGTGGGCGCTGCTGTATCTCGGCCTGAGCCTGATCTTCTCGGTCGGCCCGCACCCGCTCGGCGCGCGCTGGATCCAGGAGCACTTCGTGGTGAAGGAAGGCCAGGAGACCTACAGCTACTACGGCCCGCTGAATGTGCCGGCGCTGAACGTCGGCATGCACGTCGAGCATCACGACCTGCCGCAGGTGGCCTGGAACCGGCTGCCGCGGCTGCGTCGGATCGCGCCGCAGATGTACGAGAGCCTGGTGTATCACCGCTCGTGGACGTGGCTGTGGTTGCGCTTCCTGTTTGATCGCAACCTGACGCTGTACTCGCGCATCACGCGGCATGGCCGCGCCGGCTACGAGTTGCCCACGAACGTGAACGACAAGAACTTTGCGGTGGTCGAGGATCCGCAGGTCGCGTCGGCCGCTTCGGCCGCGTCGGCGGCTCCGGCCGCGCCGGCGACCAGCAGCGAAGCGGTCGCGACGGCATGACGCTGCGGTTCGAGTCTCATCCCGCGTGCTCGTGCGCCGCCGGCGGGCCGTCGGGCAGCTCCTGCCGGAACCACACCCACGCGCCGTACACCGCATTGGCGTAGAGCCACGCGCACAACACCAGCAGCACCACCAGCGACGACGCGATCGGCAGGAAGCCGGTGCACATCGCGGCCGCGCCGGTGACCGCCTTG
>JBFWQT010000177.1:0-12025 GCA_050249295.1 Planctomycetota bacterium | reverse complement strand
GCGGCGATCGCGCAGATCACCGCGACCACCACCTCGCGGTCGTGGTCGGCCAGCGCCTTGCGCAGCCGGTCGAGCGCCGGCCGGGCCGCAGGGCCGAAGCGTGCGAGGAAGCGCGCCGCCAGGTAGCGCACGCCGGTGTCGCCCGATTCGAGCAACGCGGCCACGGCGTCGACGGCCGGCGCGCCGATGCTCACCAGCGCCGCGGCCGCCTCGTCGAGATGGCGGCCCATCGGTCCACGCGGGTTGGCGAGGATGCCGGTCAGGCGCGGCACCGCGTCGGCCGCCACCGCGCCGAACGCGCCGAGCGTGGCAATCGCGGCCTCCTGCAGTTCGATCTGCGGGTCGCGCATCGCGGCCAGCAGCGCCGGCACCGCCGATTGGTCAGGCACGTCGCCCAGCGCGCGGCACGCGGCCTCGCGGTAGATGTGGTAGAGCCCGCCGTTGGAAACCTGCTCGATCAACAGCGGGACCACCGTGGTATCGCGCAGCTTCGCCAGCGCGCAGGTCGCGATGTTGCGGATGTACGCGTCGGTGTGGCTCGCCAGCTCGCGCAGGCGCGGGACTGCATCGGTCGCGCCGAGCGCCGCGAGCGCGGCGGCCGCCGCGGCCAGCGGGGTCGGCTGCGAGACGTCGTCCAGCGCACGGATCAGCCGCGGTATCGCCCGGCTCCGATTGTTGTCGTCGAGACCGCCAAGGAGCGTGGCCGCGCGCGACCGCACCAACGGCTCTGCATGATCCAGCGCCGCCAGCAACGGAGCGATCGCCGCTGCAAGGTCGATGCGACGGATCGCGTCGGCAATCGCATTGAACGTGTCGCGCAGACGGCGCTCGAGTCCGGCAACCAGCGCCGGGATGGCCTCGCGCGCAGCCGGACCGATTGCGCCGAGCGCGCGCGCACACACCGCGCAGATCGAGTCGTTGGTCTCGCCAAGCAGCGCCGTCAATCGCGGAGCGGCGGCGGGCGTGATGCCGCCGGTAGCCACCAGTGCGCGCGCGGCCGCGGCCACGATCCACAGGCTGCTCTGGTTCAGCGCCGCCATCAGCGCGGGCGCGGCCTCGCGCGCCAGGTCGCCGAGTTGCTCGATCGCGCGCATCGCCGCGACCCGGTGGTTCTCGCTTCCGCGACCCGCTGCATCGATGAGCGACGGCACGGCCGCTGCACCCACCCGCGCGACCGCCTTCCATGCGGCGGTGCGCAGGTCGCCGTCGTCGTTGCCGAAGTGGCGGATCATCGCCGGTACCGCCTCTTCAGCAGCCGGCCCGATCGCGGCGAGCAACGCCAGCGCGCGACTGATCGCAGCCTCGTCCCGGCTGTCGAGTTGCGCGGCAATCGCCGGCACCGCGGCGCGGCCCAGCCGGACCAGCGCGGCGCCCGCGCGGCTCGACACCTTCCACGCGTCGCGACCTTCGGCGTGGCCGGCCAGCAACGTGTCGACGGTCGCCGCATCCGGCACGCAGTAGCCGAGCGCCGTCATTGCGGCCGCGCGAACCGCCGTCGGCTTCGCGGTGTCGCTCGCCAGGCGGCGCAGCGTCTGCGCGAGGGCCGCGCTGTCCTGATCGCGCGTCACACGGGCCAGCGCAATGATCGCCGCCGCTGCCACATACTCGTCCTCGTCGGCGGTGCGGGCCAGCAACAGCGGCGCCGCCACAAGTGCGCGCGCGCCGAGCCGGCCGAGCGCCTCCGCGGCACTCTCGCGCGTGCGCTCATTCTCCGACGCGAGTCGCGCGCTCAACGCATCCACGCGCGACGGCGTCTCCTGCGCGACCGCCACGCCGGGCCATGCCGACGTCGCGATCAGCACTGCTGCCATCACCAGGCCGCGCACCGTCGTCATGGCGTCTCCGTCGGCGGCGCACTCAGCGGCAGGCACTTGCGCATCAACTCGGCGAGGTCTTCGGGCATGGCGGTCGGCCGACGCGTCGCCGCGGCCAGGCAGGCCAGTCGCGTCTCGCCGGTCGCGCAGAGCTGCTTGTCCTCGGTGCGCATGATCTCGTAGTTGAACGTGAGGCTGGTGTGGCGCAGCGCGCACACGCCGGTGGTCACGGTCAGCTCGTCGTCGTAGCGCGCGGGCGCACGCAGCTTCGCCGAGATGTCGACGATCACCAGCCAGTAGCCGCGCGCCTCGAGCGACGCATACGGCACGCCGATCTCGCGCATGAAGTGCGTCCGGCCGCACTCCATGAAGTTGATGTACTGCGCGTGGTGCACGACGCCCATCTGGTCGGTCTCGCCGTAGCGCACGCGCAACAGGTGCGGAATGCGCAGCCCCGGGCGCGGCCCGTTGGTGTCATCCGCTGGCAGCGTGATCGGCAGCTTGATTGACATGGCGGGCAACTCCGGCGTCATCGGTGCTCCTCTGCTCGGGCACGTCCGCGTCCCAACGACTCTGACGATACAGGTTGATGGTGTTGATCAGCGCATGCAAGGCAATGCACGGCCACAGGCTTCCGCTCCATTGATACAGCGCCGCCGCGATCGCGCCCACCACCAGCGCGAAGATCCACCAGTAGCCGATCGCGTGCATCACCGCGAACAGCAGCGTGGCAATCACCGGCCCGGCCCACGGCTGCAGCGCGCCGCGGAACAGGTACTCCTCGCTGATGCCGCTGACGACGCCGATCAGCAGCGCCTCGCCGATGGTCAGCCGCCCGAAGGTCTCCTGCATCAGCCGCAGCAGTCGCTGGCTCCACTCGTAGCGCACCATCGGCCGGGCCAGCAGCACCACGATAGCCACCACGCTGAGCGCGACGAGCATCGGCTCCCACGACGGCACGCGCCAGTCGTCAGTCGGCCACCACGAGGTCGCGCCGGGAAACGTCAGCCCGCGGATCACGAACGCGATCAGCGCCATCAGGCCGTAGAACGCCAGCATGAACACCAGCGCGCGCCGCTTGTCGCGCGGCCCCGGCAGCCGGACGGCCACGGCGCTCGCGGCGCTCGCGGCTTCAGGTGCCACTGGTCACAAGCGTGTTGTGGAAATGCTTCTGCTGCACCGGCACCAGATGGCTCAGCACCTTGACCAGCACCGACGCCGGCGAGCCGACCGCGTCCACCTCGTGGATGATGTCGGCCGCGTAGTAGTCGAGCACCGGCCGCGTCTCCTGCTCGTAGACTTCCCACCGGCGGCGAATCACATCCTCACGCGCATCATCCGCGCGATTGTCCTTCAGCGCGCGCCGCCGCAGCCGGTCGATCATCTTCTCCTTGTCGGTGCAGACAAGGTGGATCACCGCCAGCACCTTCACGTGCTGCTCGAGCTGCTCCGACTGCGTCACGCTGCGCGGAATGCCATCGAGCACCAGCAGGTCGTCCATCGGCTTGAACAGGCTCAGCACGGTCTGCGCGTGCATGTTCTGGCTCCACATCTTCACGGTCAGCTCGTCGGGCACCAGCTCGCCGCGCGACGAGTACTCCATGAAGGTGCGGCCCAGCTCGGAGCGCACGTCGAGCGTGCGGAAGACCTCGCCGCACGAGAGGTGGAAGAACCCCGGAATCTGGCCGATGATCTTGCCCTGGGTGCCCTTGCCCACGCCCGGCGCACCGAAGAGCAGAACAGTCTGGTAACGATCGTCGGTCATGCGGGCTCCTTCGTGCCTTCGAGGTGCGTGGGGCGTGGCGTGGCGTGGTGGCGTTCGGCGGACGCTGGCGCCAGCCTATCGTGGCGGAGGGCGCTTGTGGAGCCCCATTCAGCGCGTTCCGGAGCAGATCGCCGGTCAGCGCGGCACCACGCCGCTGTGCAGCCCCACCGTGCCGAAGCCCAGCAGGCGCCACGTCACGTCGATCAGCCCGGCGTCGGTCATCATCTGCGCGAACTCGGCCGGCGGCGGGAACGCGGCGATACTCTGCTGCAGGTAGCGGTACTCGCGCCGGCCCGACAACAGCGCGCCCATCCGCGGCACCACCCCATGAATGTACAGCCGCGCCGCGCGCGAGAGCAGGCCGCGCCGCGGCTCGGTGAGCTCGAGCACCACCACGCGATGCCCCGGCCGCACTACGCGCCGCATCTCGCGCAGCCCCTGCAGCCGGTCCGGCACGTTGCGAATACCGAACGCGATCAGCGCGCCGTCGTAGCTCGCGTCGTCGAACGGCAGCTTCTGCGCGTCGCCCTGGTGGAACGTCAGCCGCGAGTCCAGCTGCTTCGCGGTCGCCTTGCGTCGCGCGATCTCGAGCATGTTCGCCGACGGGTCGATGCCGTCGATCGTCGCGGCCTTCAGTTGCCGCGCGACCTCGATCGCCACGTCGCCGGTGCCGGTCGCCACGTCGAGCACGCGCGGCGCCGTCGCGTCTTTCAGCAGCAGTGCGCGCACCGCCTTGCGCCGCCACGAGATGTCCATGCCGAACGACATCAGCCGGTTCAGCAGGTCGTACCGCCGCGCGATCGCGTCGAACATCTCGCCGCTGCCGGGTCGTACGTCGTCAGTCATGTCGTGTCTCAGGCGCCCGTGCTGTGGGCCATCGCGCGCAGCCGCTCGATGCGCTTCTGCATCGGCGGGTGCGTGGCAAACACCGAATCGGTCGTGCCCGACGCGCCCTTGATCGGGTTGACAATGTAGAGGTGCGCGAGGCCGCGGTTGTCCAGCGCATGGCCGCCCAGGTGCACGCTGCCGGCCACCTTCTCCAGCGCACTCGCCAGCGCGTTCGGGTTGCGCGTCAGCTCCACCGACGTCGCGTCGGCCAGGTACTCGCGCTCGCGCGACACCGCGTACTGCAGCATCATCGCGAACAACGGCGCCAGAATGCTCAGCAGGATGCCGATCAGCAGCCACACCATCTGCGAGTTGTCCTTGCTGTTCGACGACGAATGCCGGCCCGCGCCGCCGTACCACAGCGCATTGCGGAACATATCGGCCATCATCACGATCACGCCGACCATGATCGCCACCACCACCGTGAACAGGATGTCGTAGTTGCGGATGTGGCCCATCTCGTGGCCGATCACCGCCTGCAGCTCGTTGCGGTCCAGCTTCTTGATCAGCCCCCGCGTGGCTGCGACGGCCGCGTTGCGCGGGTTGCGGCCGCAGGCAAACGCGTTGCACGCCTCGGTTTCAATCAGGAAGATCCGCGGCCGCGGCAGGCCCGACGCAATCGCCATCTCCTCCACCGCGTTGGTCAGCCGGCGCTCGTCGTCGTCGGTCACGCTGGTCAGCTCGTGCGCGCGAGAGAACGCCAGCACCATCGACCCGCCGGCGTACACCGCCACCAGCGTCATCACCACGCCGAACGTCGCGCCGATCCCCACGCCGATCAGCCCGGCCTCGTGCGACCCGGCCAGCCCACGGCCGAACGCGTAGCCACACAGCACGGCCAGCGTGACCAGCAGGATGATCAGCACCCAGGTCCGGCGGATGTTCTTCGCCTGTTCTTCGCGGAAGTTGACGGTCATGGTCGTTGCGGCATGTCTCGGAGGCCCGCCAGCAGCGTGCCCGCCCGGATCGGTACGAATGATCGGGGCGGGCACGTGCCGACTTCGTCAGTCGTCAGCAACTCATCAGCGCGGGTTCAGAACGCGACCTTCACGTTCTGGCGCTCGGTCTCGCTGATCTCGAAGAACGCAGCCGCCTGGAACCCGCCCATGCTGGCCACGATGTTCGTCGGGATCGTCTCGCGCTTCGTGTTGTAGCGGCGGACCTCGTCGTTGTAGTGCTGGCGCGCGAACGCGATGCGGTCTTCGGTGCTCGACAGCTCGTCCTGCAGGCGCAGGAAGTTCTCGTTCGCCTTCAGGTCCGGGTACTGCTCGAACGTCACGTTCAGGCCCTTCAGCGCGCCCTGCAGCACACCCTCGGCCTGCATCAGCGCGCCAAACCCGCTCGACGCCCCGCCACCACCCATCGGCGCCGGCATGCCGCTCGCCGCGGCTCCGCTCGCCACCGGGATCCCGGCGTTCATGCCGCTACCGCCCGACAGCGCCTTCAGCGCGGCCAGCGCGTGGTTGCGCGCTTCAATCACCTTGGTCAGCGTGCCCTCTTCGTGCTTCTGGTAGCCCTTGACGGTCTCGACCAGGTTGGGGATCAGGTCGTATCGGCGCTTCAGCTGGACCTCGATCTGGGCCCACGACTCCTTGACGCGGTTGCGCAGCGCGACGAGCGCGTTGTACATCGCGACGAACAGGATGATGCCGAGCAGCACCACGCCGCCGACGATCAGCAGGATCATCATCGGGCCCATGCCGGCCGAGGCGGCCGTCGCGGGGGGTGCAGCGGCGGGCGTATCCGCCGCGATCAAGGTAAGCAGGTGAAGCATGTCGGACTCCTGGCGGTGCCGGTGTGCGTAGCGATTGTGGGCGGATTATAGACGGTGCGGCTCGCACGTCCAATCCAATCGGTCTCCGTCTTCAACGTCCCAAAGCCTGATCGTGTCACGGCATCGGACGATTCTGCCGGCTACACACCGACCCTGCCGGGGGTTGCATGCGGCCCTGTCAAATGGGTTCGTTCTGTCGAATCAGGTGGTCGGGTGAGACTGGAATGGGTTCGTTCCGTCGGACCGTCGTGTGTCGACAGCTGTCCTGTGAAATGGGTTCGTTTTGTCGCGCGGCCGTCGCGACGTTCCGGCGACCCGGCGGGGTGGGGGGGGTGAAAATTGGGTTCGTTTCGTCGGATTGCCGGGTGCCGGCTCCTCCGACTCTGGTTGCTTCAAGCCCCTGTTCCCGTGCATGTTGCATCGAAAATGGGTTCGTTCTGCAGCCTTCCACCTCGATCCCCCGTTTACGTCAAGCTATTTTGTTTACTCTCCGTTATCCCCCGCAAAATCCCTTCCGGCTGCGTGCAAACGAGAACCTGGAGTGAAATCGAGAGAACGCTCGTAAGGGCCTCGAGAACGCCTCTCGCCACCCGTTGCCCACCGTTCAACCTCTGCCAACCCACGTTCGGGGTGAAAGACCGGAGCCGGCGGTGAAAAACGGCATACGAGCCCGAGTCGCCTGCGGCGATCCGGGAACGGAAGTCCCCGGAGTCTGCCCTGCGGACACACTCCCAGACCCTACCCATAATACGACATCCCCACCCAAAGTCAAGTTTAAAAATTCGCGATTCGTATCAACTCTAACCGTTCAACGCAGCCGCCCATGGCGGCGGCGCAGATTCCGGCGACTCGTGCTCGCGCGAAGCCGCCGTGGGCAGCAGCGCCGGATGGCATGCCCTCAGAGGACAGTCGTGTGGCTGCCGTGGGTGCGCGCGGTGTGGTTGCCTTCCAGAATCGTCTAGGCTTCTGTGGCGCGGTGTGAGAAGCTGCGCTGGCTTGGAGACAACATTGAACTGTTTTCGCTTGCCGCTTGATTCGGCATCGGGTTTGCATTCGTTACTCCTTACGGGTATTGCCTAGCGCGTGAGCACCCTCAAGTGTACACTTTATGTCTCACTAACACCCCTGTTGTCTCATGAGCATAGACCAAGACCGTAAGGAGATGATCAACGCACCCACAGAGGAGTGGCGTTGCATCAGGCTTCGCTTTTCTGGGTTTACTCAGGATCAGGACAATTGGGCAAGCAAAGCGACACGTTGGTGGAGCGACGTGGCTGGCAATGTCGACCTCGCCCTTGACAGGCGCGACTCGGCAAAGGGCTTGGTAGAAATGGCCGGCGAGATTAGGCCAGACCAGGTGCTTGAGTTGACCGTGAGGCGTGGCCGAATCGACTGGCAACTTAACACAGTGGTGCCAGTTGAGGTGGAACTGCCTGCAAAGGGCAAGCTACCGGAGCGGTTGCCAGACCTCGGTCCGTTCAACGACGCGCTGCAAGAATTCGTGCAACAAGTCCGCAAGTGGCTTGTTTCCCTGCCTAGCAACCCCTACTTCCACCGACTAGCCTTCGCCACGGACTCGAAGATTGACGAGGGGGCGGCTGGAGGGCTCAAGGTGCTTGAGGCGGCGGTCGGCATAGACTTGTCTCGGCTAGCTGACGCCAAAGATGTAGAGGTAGCCTTCAATCATCCAGTTACCTCCAAGGCAGTCGAAACAATAAAAATCAACAAAATCCGCAGACTTAAACTTGAGAAGGTTGTAATCACCGCTCGTGGACCGGGCCGAAAGGTTCTTGCCAGCAAGGAATACAATTTCATCGCCAACTCCACGGACTTCAACACCCAGCCGAGCGCTGAAACGCTTGTTAAAGGGGAGCAGAGAGCGTTGCTCTTTGACGAACTGGTCAGCCTAACGCTGAATTCCCTCAACACGGTCGGAGGCTAGCATGGGCATGGCAAGGTGGAATGACGATAAACGTGTTGGACGTGGCGAGCTCGATTCAGAGGTCGAGTTGGTGGACAACTCGACCACATACGGCTTGTCAGACCTCTACGCCTCTTCTTCAACTTCAGACGCGAGTGGCAGCAAGATATTTCGCTTCAAAGTTGACGTAGCGAATCACCCCACCTTCGGCTGCTGGGAGGAGATCTCCGAATGGTGCCCACCGAAGACGCTCAACCTCTTGGAAGAACTGTATGAAACTACGGAGCAGCTTTCGGCTCTGACCGCAGACTACACAAAGGATACTGCGTCGGAAAAGCTGAACAGACTGATCAACATCGAGGAAATGTTGGAAGCAAACGCCCAGCTCGCGCGCGCGAGAGCTGGCATATGGGCTGCCGTATACGATAATGCACCTGCACTTGATGCTGATTCGCCTAGTTGGTTCACTTTGAAAGAGGATGGCGAGAAAGCAAGCAACTACGGGAACAATGCGGCCTACTTGGCTCACCAACTTGCCAGAGCAGCGGCATATGGTTTGGCGGCTCGCCAGTTGGATAACACTGCATCTGTAGAGCAGCTCTCGAATGGCGCAATTCGGATGCAATGGGACACTCAGAGCGCTGATGCTCTTGTGTGGACTGTCGAGCCCACGGGACGACAGTGGCCGTTTGTATTGGTCCACGCGTTCTGCCGGAGGGGAACCGGTATCGAGAGTACAAGATCCGGAAGGACCTTTTTTCACGCGAAGCAAGCAGTCAATCACCTCCTCCAGTTCTTGCAGCAATGCCATTGAGGTGTACAATGGATCGCAACGCTGCATTCCAAAGCTGCATCGCCAATATCAAGGCACCGAATGTCGAGCGTGAAACGCTAGACCACACCGGCCGCTACTATAGGAATTTACAGGACGATGAGGTTCGGGTTGAAAACACAACCCTGTTTGTCAAGAATCCACATTGGAACAGTGAACACAATCGGGCGAATCGTCGTACTTCTGCAGGGACAACGAGCCAAGCTGCATTGTCTGTCAATCACATTGAATGTTGCTGGAACTGCCCACTGGTGTCGCTTGTGATTGCCAAGCACCAAGGGACAAAGTACGTTGCTGTCATCGACCTAACCCTATTAAACAGGTTTCTGGCATTCGATCGAGGTTGGGGTGAGACACACGGAATGCCCGTTGTAGCCGTGTACAACCCCGATGGAGAAAACGTCTGCCACTACGAATTACGATGTACGGCGTCCGATGCTCATGCGTCTGAGTTCATTCGAGACGCTCTGGAACAGATATCCACGTGGCCACCAACCACCGTTCGCCATCCCGATTGGAGTTGGGTACCGACGATTGTGAGCGTGGTAGAGGTCGAGTCCGATGCTGGTTGGCCGTGGGTGAATGCGAGCGAAACAGCTGCGGAGTAGTGGGCACTGGTGCTGGTGAGAAATCGAGCACGGTGCGCACTGAATCCGCAGCACCGATCGCTTCTTGCGCCACGTCGCCGAGCCCGCGGCGAATTTGACAGATGATCGGCGATTCGGGAGATGGTTCCGTTGGCGGTTAAAGTTTCTTGTAGTGAGTGGAAGGTCCTTGAACCAACGGCTTGCGGATTGACCGCCCGCAACTGGTGGCCAGCGGGGTATCGGGCATTCCCAAGTGGCACGGGATTCGTGAGGGCTATCTCTGTCGTTACTAGTGTACGGTGGGGGCGGCTCAGCGGCCGCACCAGCACCTGACAGAGATGCAGCCGGTCGCGCCGGGACTGCCACCACAGAGGGCAGGCACCCACGCCGCGCGAGCCGACACACACCACAAGACGCTGCGCCAGCGCACGCCAGCCGCCAATGGACGCGCCGAGCCCATGAATCAACAACCTTTCGAACACGACCACGAGCGCGACGATCGCCCAGCCCCGGCTCGCCAGGATCAGGGGCACGATCAGGCGCAACCCGCGGCGAACGCCGAGCCGTTCACCGGGATCACGCTGCACTGCCCGCAGTGCGGCACCGCATTCGACGTGGCCAACCTGCAGACCGGCGAGTACGCGTGCCCGAAGTGCAGCGCGCGGATCACGATGAATGTCTCGCCGGGAGGGCAGACCGTGATCGCGCTGGGGATGCCCGAGCTGGACCCGCAGGGAGATCGCAACGCGCAGGACCCACGGGCAGCAGCCCGTGGGCTTCAAGCTGCAGGGCTTGAAGGTGCAGGGCTTCAACCGGGTGCGGCTGCAGGGGCGCAGGGTGCCGGGTTTGCATCCCCCACCATGACCGATGTGCGCAACAACCACCTGCGCGATCTTGCGACGGCGCCGCAGTCGGGGCCGCCGAGGGATGCGCTGCGCGATGACGGGCGCGACGAGCCGTTGCGGCTGGAAGCGGGCATGGACATCAACGGATTCCGGCTCGAGCAGGAACTCGGCCGCGGCGGCATGGGCGTGGTCTGGCGGGCCATGCAGGTGTCGCTGGGCCGGCAGGTGGCGCTGAAGATCCTGCCGCGGCACCTGGCGCGGAGTGCCGACTTTGTCAGCCGGTTCAATCGTGAGGCGCGGGCGCTGGCGAGCCTGCAGCACGCGAACATCGTCAGCATTCTGGACAAGGGCGAGTGGGAGGGCCTCTACTACTTCGTCATGGAGTTCGTCGACGGCGTGACGCTGCGCGAGATTCTGGCGCACGGCAAGCTGCCGGCGAAGGACGCGCTGCGCTACATTCCGCCGTTGTGCGAGGCGCTGGGCTATGCGCACTCGATGGGCATCGTGCACCGCGATATCAAGCCCGAGAACATTCTCATTGATCGGCGCGGCGCGGTGAAGATTGCCGACTTCGGCCTGGCGCGCGTGATTGGCAACAACGCGGCGGAGTACCAGCGGATCACCAATACGATGGTGGTGATGGGCACGCCGGACTACATGGCGCCGGAGCAGCGGCTGAGCAGCAAGGACGTGGACCACCGGGCCGACCTGTATTCGCTCGGCGTGGTGATCTACGAGATGCTGACCGGCGAGTTGCCGTTGGGCAGCAACTTCCCGCCGCCGAGCTTCAAGAACCACGAGATTGCGGCGAGCCTGGATCCGGTGGTGCTGCGGGTGCTGGAGAGTGACCCGTCGCGACGGTTCCAGCAGGCGAGCGAGCTGGCGACGGCCGTGGAGGAGGCGCAGACGCGGAAGGCCGAGGGGGGTGGCGGCGCGGGCCAGGCGAAGGGCGAGACGCGTGGCGTGCAGGTGTCGGGCCAGGTGAGTGTGGCCGACGGCGCGGCCGCGGTGAATCTGCCGCAGGTGATTGCGCAGGCGTTTGCCGAGAAGGCGCGCGCGCGGTTGGCTCCGCAGTCGCCGTTGCCGCCGCGTCGTGGCGACGACGTGTACGCGCATGGCGGTCCGCGGCCGATTCCGCAGATGGCCTCGCCGTGGTGCCCGCCGCCGCAGCGCTGGTGGAACGCGAAGCGGCTGCACAAGCTGAAGGGGCTGATCATTGCGCTGGTGGTGTGCGCGATGCTGGGGCTGCACTTCGTGGTGGTGATCCTCGCGATTGTGCTGTTCTTCAACTTGCTGCCGGGCTACCAGGGTGGCGGGTCGCGGCGGTACAGCGAGGGCGCGCGCTACGGCGGCAGCGGGCATCATCGCATCGGCGGCGAGAAGGTGCGTCGCGGCGACAACGTGTCGGGCAGCGACTTCCGCAATGTGTCGTTCGCGGGGCGCGACCTGTCCGGCGTGGACTTCACGTCGTGCAACCTGTCGGGCGCGTCGTTCGACGATTGCGTGCTGCAGGGTGCGTCGTTCCGCTCGGCCAACCTGGCGCGCGCGACGTTCCGCGGCGCGTCCGCGACCGGCGTGGACATGCGCAGCGCGAACCTG
>JBFWQT010000176.1:0-12054 GCA_050249295.1 Planctomycetota bacterium | reverse complement strand
ATCGTTAACGCTTCCTTTGGATTCGTGCCGGCCATCAATGAGTTCGTTGTTGTCGCGACAGGGACCAATGGTACTGACCAAGATGTGAATTTCAGCGTGGTGGATGGGTCCTTCACTGTGGATGGCGACGCGGTCAAGGAACACTTCTCCTTTCCTCTTTCAACCACCGTGCACGCAAGTGGGGCCCAACCCATCCAAATCGAGGTGGGCTGGCTATTCCATCTAATCCCATTGGATGCGAAACCCAGCGCCTTGGTGGAAGCACGTTTGACCTTCGGTGCCGACCACTACACCTTGCCCCGCATTGAGGTGACCTGTGTGAAGCCGGTGTCATGGTTTCGCAGCAAACGGCCTGCAAAGGCGGCAGTGCCCGAGAAGCCGGCAGCCACCGCGACGGTCGAGAAGAAGAAGGCCCGCTCCAACTACGGCGACGCCGACATCCGCCACCTGGGGGCCATCGAGGGTGTCCGCAAGAACCTCGGCATGTACATCGGCGATGCGGCCGTCACCGGCATGCACCACCTCGTGAACGAGATCGTCGACAACTCCGTCGACGAGTTCGTCGGCGGTTACGGCGACAAGATCACCGTCACCATCCACGAGGACCAGAGCCTGTCGGTCAAGGACCGCGGCCGCGGCATTCCGGTCGGCATGAACGAGAAGGCCGGCGTGCCCACGCTGCAGCTGGTCTTCACCGAACTGCACGCCGGCGGCAAGTTCGAGAACGACCAGGGCACCAGTGCGTACATCGCGTCGGGCGGTCTGCACGGCGTGGGCGCCACGGTAGTCAACGCGTCCAGCACGTGGCTCGAGGCCGAGTCTCGCCGCGAGGGCGGCGCGTGGCGCATCCGCTTCGAGGATGGCGCCGTCGTCAGCAAGGTGGAACGCGTCGGCGACTCCGACGAAACGGGCACGACCGTGCGCTTCCTGCCCGACCTGAAGATCTTCGGCGAGAAGGATGACGAGAACAAGCTGATCCAGGATCACATCGAGTTCAGCTTCAAGCGGCTGGCCGGGCGCATGCGCGAGCTGGCGTTCCTCAATGCCGGCCTCACCATCGAGGTCATCGACGAACGCCCCGAGGACGAACCGCTGGTCGAGACGTTCCACTCCGACACCGGCCTCGAGGGCTACCTCAACCTGCTGGTTGGCACTGCCGGCGAAGGCGACGACGACGATGACGACGAAGATGGCGGCGAGGACGGTGGCGAAGGTGGCGAGGGCGAGGGCGAGCCGGGCACGGACGACAAGCCGAAGAAGAAGAAGTCGCGCAAGAAGGAACTGACGCAGCGCACGCCGGTGATCCGCCTGCAGGGCGAGCTGGAGCATCTGATCATCGACATCGCGCTGCAGTGGACCGACGCCGACCGCGAGCGCGTCGAGGCGTACTGCAACAACATCCACAACTCCGAAGGCGGCAAGCACGTCGAGGGCCTGCGCATCGCCATCGCGCACACGCTGGAGAAGAAGAGCAAGGAACTGGCCGAACTCGACGGCAAGCAGCCGACCAAGAAGATCAAGGCCGGCGCCGACAAGAAGGCCAGCAAGGCGGTCGAGCCGCGCGGCGACGACTACCGCTACGGCCTGACCGCTGTGATCTCGGTCAAGCATCCGCGACCGACGTTCTCCAACCAGAACAAGACCAAGCTGGTCAGCAACGAGGTCGCCGGCATCGTCCAGCGCTTCGTCAACGACAAGCTCGCGAGCTTCCTCGAGGAGAACCCCGACGTCACGAAGACCGTGCGCGCCGTGGCCGAGCAGGCCGCCAAGATCCGCGACGCGATGAAGAAGGCGCGCGAGTCGATCAAGAAGGGGCAGAACCTCGGGCCGAGCAAGCTGGTCCCGTGCCGCAGCAAGGACAACACGAAGACCGAGCTGTTCCTCGTCGAGGGTGACTCGGCTGCCGGGCCGGCCAAGCAGGCGCGCGACTCGATGTTCCAGGCCGTGCTGTCGCTGCGCGGCAAGATCCTCAACGTCGAGAAGGCGAAGGTCCACAAGATGCTCGGCCACCGCGAGATCGTCGAGCTGATCCGCGCAATCGGCTGCGGCATCACCACGGCGGCCGGCGGCGAGGAGTTCAACCTCGACAATCGCAAGTACGGCAAGATCATCATCATGACCGACGCCGACGTGGACGGCGCGCACATCCGCACGCTGCTGCTCACGTTCTTCTTCCGGCAGATGGCGCCGCTGATCGAGCACGGCCACATGTACGTGGTGCTGCCGCCGCTCTACGCGTTCAAGCTGAGCGGCAGCAAGAAGGAGAAGCCGAAGTACATCTACAGCAGCACCGAGCGCGACCAGGTGTTGCTCGACCTCGGCCTCTCGCATGGCGGCGTGTTCAAGCGTGGCGCAAAGGCCGACGACGACGTGCCGTCGGAGGCGCTCAAGCCGGAGATGCGCGACGAGATTGCCGCCAAGGACGTGAAGGAGCTGATCGGCCAGGTGCAGAAGCTCGAGGAGCTGGAGCGCGAGTCGTTGCGCAAGCTGTACAACGTGACGCTGCACGAGTTCCTTGCGCCGCTGCTCGGCACCGACGACGCTGCAGACGGCGCCGACGACGGGGCCGACGACGGCAAGGCGTCGAAGAAGAAGGGCAAGGGCAAGGGCAAGAAGGACGACGACGCGGCGAAGCCGGTGAAGGTCACCCTCCGGCGCATCTCGGCCGACACCGCCGACGACGTGCTGGCCCGCTACTACATCCGTCTCGGCGCGGTCACGCACCTGTTCCGCACGATGGAGGATGCCGAGAAGTTTGCCGAGAGCCTTGCCGGCGACAGCGCACCGGCCAAGCCCGCTGCCGATGCCGATCCCGACGCCGCCGCACCGGTTGCCCGCCGCACCGTCAACATCGCCGAGATCGGCCCGAAGATGCGGACCCGCGTGGTCGAGTCGCTGCAGAAGATCGAGGCCTACGGCAGCAAGCACAACATCGGCATCGAACACCTGCTGGTGCCCGACTCCGGCGGCGCCCACCAGGCTCCGTTCATCGTCACCGGCAAGAACGCCGCCTGGGCCGCCGGTTCGCTGATCGACGTCGTCCGCCTGCTGCGTCGCGCCGGCCGCACGTCGCTCAACGAAGTGACGCGCTTCAAGGGGCTGGGCGAGATGAACAAGGACGAGTTGGCCGAGACTGCCATCGAGATCGGCATGCGCCGCCTGCTCAAGATCACGGTGGACGACGCGCTGGAAGCCGAGGAGTTGTTCTCGACGCTGATGGGCACCGACGTGACCAAGCGCTACGAGTTCATCTCCACCAAGGCGCCGACCGCCACGCTCGACGTCTGATCGGCCGACGCCTGCACAACGCCTCGCCGGGTGCGTGACCGCATCCGGCGAGGCGTCGTTCTTGCTACACGTCCTGCCGTTCCGACGAACGATCCACTTCCCCTGCACGCCACGCGGAGTCGTGCTACGTTGTCGGCTTCACACCGCGACCCGGAGACTGTCATGTTCCGTTCATCCAGCCGGATCCCTGTCCTCATCCTGCTCGCCCTGGCCGTCGGCAGCGTCGCTATCTCGTGCGCCGCCGAGTCGTCGGGCACCGGCTCCAACTACACCGCCGGTGGCGGCAGCAGCACGAGCCCCACGCCGGCCGGCGCGACCGAGCAGAACCACCGGCTCGACGCGATGCCCGCCAGCGAGGAGGAGTTTGTCGCGCTGCGCGATCGCATGGCCACCACTCCGCAGGGCGCCGCTGTGTGCTTCGCGGTCGCGCTGATCATCTACGCAGAGAATGCCGACCTCGGCGCCGTGGCCATCGCCCGCATGCTCGATCGCGACCAGCTGGACAACTCGGGCGACGTGCCGATGCTGCGCGCGATGGACACCAGCAAGCTGCACCGCTACGTGGCCGATGCGCCGAATGCCGTGCGCTCGCTGCTCACCTCGGCAACGCCGGCCAACAGCTACGAGATCGGAACCGGCCCGTGGACGCTGCGCACGCGCGAACAGCGCGGCGACGTGCGCGGCGACACTGCCAAGATCTTCGTGTTCTCGACCGGCGCCGACACGCCGCGCCCGGTGAGCATGAAGAAGAACAGCGCCGGCCTGTGGAAGGTCACCGAGTGGAGTTCGCTGGTGGTGGCGGTGCGCAAGCCGGCCACGACCACGACCGACAACTACTGATCCAGCGACACCGCAACAAGCATGAGCGCCGTGCGCCGATTCCCCGGCTCGCGGCGCTCGTCTGTTTCCGCCTGCGTCGGCAACGCACCGCGCGCCGCCATTGCGCGATGATGCAAGCTGCGAGCCGCTCGCCGCCCGGGGCCATATCAACACGGTGCGGTGTGCAATGTGGGCACTATCAGTGCTGGGTGATCGTCAGCACGCGCGCGTATAATTGGCGACATGCAGGACTGCGACGATGCAGCACCCGCCCCCGGACGGGCGTCGCGCGGCTTTGATCGCGGGCAAGCACCCCCAAGTGCAGATCACGCCCCCATCACCACACGCATCACACACCCATGATTCACCTGTACTCGCGGAACCGCGTACCGCTCCTTGCGAGCCTCGCCCTGCTGGCGGTCATGTGCGGACTCCCCGCCCTGGCGTCGGCCGCCACGATCACCGTCGATACCACCACGATGGTCGTTGATGCGGGCACCGCGCCCGACACCAACACCGGCCTGTCAACACTTGCGACCGACCTGGAGATTGCCGACCTGCCCGGCACCGACGGCTTCATCTCGCTGCCCGAGGCGATCATCGCGGCCAACAACACGGCCGGCGCCGACACGATCGTGCTGGCCAGTGGCGCGACCTACACCGTCGCGACCGCGTCGAACTACTGGTACGGCCCCACCGGCCTGCCGCCGATCGTCAGCGACATCACCATCGAAGGCAACAACGCGACGATCGACGCGAGCGGCACGTTCCGCCTGTTCGTAGTCCTCAACGGCGAACATGACGGCACCGGCGGCAAGACGATCGTGAGCGCCGGGACCCTGACGATCAAGTCGTGCACACTGAGCAACGGCAAGGCTCTCGGCGGCGCTGGTGGTGGTGGTGGCCGTGGCGGTGGTGGTGGCGGTCTCGGCGCGGGCGGCGCGATCTTCAACAAGGGCACTCTCACGCTGGAGAGCGTCACTCTGAGCAACAATGCCGCGACCGGCGGAGCCGGCGGCACTGACGACAACTCGTCCAACGAGTACGGCGGCGGAGCCGGCATGGGCGGCGACGGCGGCGACGGGAACGGCAACAGCGGTGGCGGTGGTGGTGGCTTCCGAACGGCCGGCGGCGACTCGGCCTTCGACGTTGGTGGCGACGGCGGGTTGTTCTCGACAGGCGAAGCCGGTGCGGGCGGCAGCACGGTGTCCGGCGTCGGCGGGACTTCCACCTTTGGCGGCAACGGTGGTGACGGCGGTCCGCAGAACGCCGGCGGCGGCGGTGGCCCGGGTCCGACGCAGGACGGTGTCGCTGGCGGGAGCGGTGCCATTGGCGGCGGCACCGGCACGCTCGGTGGTGACGGCGGCAACAACGCATCCACTGGCAAGGTCGGCGGCGGCGGTGGCAACTGCACCGCCGTGGACGCCAGCGGACTCGGGGCTGGTGGCGGCGCCTTCGGCGGCGGCGGTGGCGGTGGTGGCGGCTTCTTCGGCGCAACCGCCCAGTGCGGTGGCGGTGGCGGAGTCGGCGGCGGTGGTGGTGGTGCAGCCTACGGCGGCGGCGGCGGTGGTGGCTTTGGTGGTGGCGGCGGCGCTGGCGGCACCGGCACGGGTGGCGGCACCGGTGGCTTTGGTGGCGGTGGCGGCGGCAGTGAGGGCACCGGCGGCGGCACCCGGTTCGCCGGTGGCAGCGGCGGTTCCGGCAGTGGTGGTGGCGGTGGCGGAGCCGGTCTCGGCGGCGCGCTGTTCAACCAGGGCACGGCCACGCTGACCAGTTGCACCATCACGGGCAACTCGGCCGTGGGTGGCGTCGGTGGCGCGGGCGATGGCGTGGCCGGCAACGGTGGTGGTGGCGGCGGCGCGTACGGTGGTGGTGTCTTCAATCTCGACGGCACCGTGACCCTCAACTCGTGCACGCTCTCGAGCAACACCGTCACGGCTGGCGCCGGCGGTGTCGGCGCGCTCTCGACGGGAACGGCCGGCACAGCGAGTGGCCCGGACACCTACAACCACCAGCAGGACGGCACGCCGACCCTTACCATCAACACCGGTGGCGGCGGCGGTGGTGGCAGCAGTGGTGGTTGCGGTGCCATCGCCGACGGTTCGGGCGGTTCGGGCGGCATTGCGCCGTTCCTGTTGTTCCTGCTGATGCTCGGCGGCCTCGTCATTCGGCGCACCGCCCGCATCCTGCCGTAGGCACCATTCCAGCGACATCGCTGCGAACATGGATTCGACCCCGATCACGCTCCTCAACGGGAGGGTGGTCGGGGTCGCTCGCTTTCCTGTCGCTCGTCGATCCGCCGCACGCTCACGCCGTCTCGCGCATCAACCACTCGCAGAACTCCACCGGCGTGCGCATCACGTCCATGCCGCCGAGCAGGCGCAGGCAACGGCAGTCGGTGGCAAGGCGCGCGAGCAGCGCCAGGTGCGCGCTGGCGTGGGCCGGCTCGAGCGAGACCACGCTCTGCGTCAGCAGCAGGTCCACCGCGTCGATCGGCGACACCGCCTGCAGCTCGGTCTGCTCGGCACCCTCGACCACTTCGGGGAACAGGATGCGCGACGGCACGCACACCGGCAACGGCGCATCGCCGAGGCCGACACGCTGCATGTCGATGCGCACCTTCGGCCACGTCGGCGACGAGCGCTCCTC
Organism: Planctomycetota bacterium; assembly: GCA_050249295.1. Taxonomy (GTDB): domain Bacteria; phylum Planctomycetota; class UBA8742; order SKZP01; family SKZP01; genus JBFWQT01. The sequence goes on along the minus strand of JBFWQT010000176.1, from coordinate 5,298 downwards.
GCGCAGGAACGCCAGCGACGGCCAGTACTCGGTCACGTCCTGTGTGAGGTTGACGAAGCGCTGCATCGGGTAGCCGCGGATCTGCGTTGTGCCGTCGGCCGATGTCTCTTCGCGCATGATCAGCTTGTCGTCGCCGACGAGCAGGCCGCCGTGGCGGACCATCGCGAGCAACAGCGCCGACTTGCCGCTGCCACTGGAGGCCGGGAAAAGTCGGCACGCGCCGTCCGGGCCAAGCACCACCGAGCAGTGCAGCACGAAGTAACCCCACTCGCGCCACACCCGCGTGAACGCGCAGGCGACGAGGTCGCGCAGCACGCGCATGCCGCCATCGCCGCGCGCGCGATCGGCCGGCGTGGTGTAGCCCGAGAGCGACTGGTCGGCTGCAACGCGCACGCACGAGCCGTCGCGCGTCACGAACTCGGCCGCGCCGGCCGCGGGGTCCAGGTACTCCTGCACGTGCTCGTAGGCGAGGCCGCGCACCCGGCCGTCGCGCTGCGGCCGGTCGTCGATGCGCCGCCAGTCGGCTTCGGCGATCGGTGGCCAGACCCCTTGCATGGCCGGTTCCAGCGAGAGCGTCGCGCGGCCACGATGCGGCGGCAACGGCGGCACCGGAAGGTGGTCGTAGTGTTCGAGCAGGCCGCGCGCGAGTGTGCGCGCCACCGCCTCGTCGTGGCATTCCACGTCGAGCGTGCCCGGCATGGTGTTGAGATGCACGCGCGACACGCCGCCCTCGCCGGGCAGTTTCTGCACGGCGGCCAGGTGCGTGAACGGAGCGGTGGAAGCGGTCGGGTTCATGCCGGCACTATGCTACGCCGCCTGCCGTCGGCGCAACGGTAACGCAGGCGAGCCCCACGACGCGCCGGCAGACCGAAGCGAGCCGATGGATGCCAGGCAGATGCGGACCGGCTAGAGTCGAAGCACCTGGCGATGCGAGAACGCAGTTGCTCCCTTCCACCGGAGGTTCCATGCGACCGATTCCGCAGATGGTCTTCACGTTGCTGCTGGCTGGCGCCGTACTGATGCCCGCCGCAAAGCCAGCCGCGGCTCAAGATGGTGCCGACGAGATGTCGCGCCGGATTGCGCAGCTCGAGGCCGAGTTGAAGGCGCTGCGTGAGCGCGTGGCCGTGCTCGAGCGTGCACGGGCCGAACGAGCCGCGGAAGCGGCGCCAGAGCTGCCCCCTCATGCCCGCTACCTGTCGTTCGATGTCCCCGGCTACGTGACGGACCTGCCGACACCGGGTCCGATCGCGCGCGGGTATGCGGTGGCGCGTTTGTACAACCAGGATCTGATGCTGGAGACCGACCAGGCGCGCACACGCACTCGCGCGGCCGAGGCCGCCGCCCGCGCCACGCAGACAGGGATCACGGCGGCGGTCGCTGCGGAAGCTGCTCGCAAACAGAAGCTGGACGCAGCCGCCGAAGCGCTCGCAAGGGTTCAGCAACTCGCCCGGCAAGGACTCGCGGCGCAGGCCGAAGTGGAGGCGGCCGCGACGGCGCTCGACGTGGCGCGCATAGACCTCGCGCGCGCCACCATGACCGTGGAGTCGGCGCGCGCCGCACACGCCGCGGCTCTGGCCACGATGGCCCAGTGCGAGGCCGAGGAAAACAGGGCAGGTGAGATGGTGGCGCGGTTCACGCTCTGGGCACCGACCTCCGGATACGTACTGAGAGTACTCGTCCCGCCCGGCACGCTCGTGACTGCCGGGCAACCCGTGGTGATCTTCGGGGCGAAGCCGGTCCGGCAGCGCGGTCCCGACCAGTTGATCAAGGCCAATGGCCTGGAGTTTGACCTTCCCTCGTTCTGGAAGCCCTACGCCATCAGCGGCCGCGATGCACTGGTCGGTCTGTACGGAATCGGTAGCGGCAACGTGCTGGTGACGGTCACGATGTTCCGCGTCGCGCCAGCCGATGCTGCGAAAGAGGCCGACAACGCGCTGGCGATGTTCAGCGACGTGAGCGATCGCGAGAGGCTGACGAAGACGCGCAACGGCATCGAGCATGTACGCACGACCGTGTTCGGCACCTTCACCAGCGGGAAAGGCGCTGAAAAAGTGGAAGTCCGCGACGAGGCAGCGATCGTCGCGACGTTGGTCAGCGGCGAACACGCAATCGTGATCCGGCTGCTCGGAGAGGCGAGTCTGCTACGCGCCGAGGCAGACGATTTCCACGCCTTCCTGGATTCGGCGCGGCTTGCGGGCGGCCGCTGACGCGACCTCGCTCCGGCGTCGCCTGCGCCTGCGCGTTTGGCTTGCGGGCTATACAATTGCGGAGACGCAACGGCGGGCTACAGTCGGGCAGCTGCCGACGCACCCTGTTGACGCACCGCGATGCCGATTCCGGACTTCACTACTGTTCCGCTGACCCCGTCCGCTGAAGCCACCACTGCCACCGTCGCCGACTGGCGCAAGGCCGCCGGGGCCGCGGCTGCCGCCGACGCGTGGCACACGCCGGAAGGCATCGACGTCGCGCCGCTCTACACCGCCGCCGACGTCGCCGACTGCACGCACCTGCAGAGCATGCCCGGCCACCCGCCGTTTGTGCGCGGGCCGTACGCCACCATGTACGTGCAACGGCCGTGGACGATCCGCCAGTACGCCGGCTTCTCCACCGCCGAGGCGAGCAACGCGTTCTACCGGCGCAACCTGGCGGCCGGGCAGAAGGGCCTGTCGATCGCGTTCGACCTCGCGACACACCGCGGCTACGACAGCGACCACCCGCGCGTGACCGGCGACGTCGGCATGGCCGGCGTGGCGATCGACTCGATCCTCGACATGCGCGTGCTGTTCGACGGCATTCCGCTCGACCGCATGAGCGTGAGCATGACGATGAACGGCGCCGTGCTGCCGATCATGGCGCTCTACATCGTCGCCGCCGAGGAACAGGGGGTGCCGCCGGAGAAGCTCGCCGGCACGATCCAGAACGACATCCTCAAGGAGTTCATGGTCCGGAACACCTACATCTACCCGCCGGACCCGAGCATGAGGATCGTCGCGGACATCATGGCGTACACCGCGCGCCGGATGCCGAAGTTCAACAGCATCTCGATCAGCGGCTACCACATGCAGGAAGCCGGCGCGACGGCCGACCTGGAGCTGGCCTACACGCTGGCCGACGGCATCGAGTACATCCGCACCGGTCTGGCGGCGGGCCTGAAGGTGGACGACTTCGCGCCACGGCTGTCGTTCTTCTTCGCGATCGGCATGAACCTGTTCATGGAGATTGCCAAGCTGCGCGCCGCGCGGCTGCTCTGGGCGATACTGGTGCAGAAGCGGTTCGCGCCGCAGAGCGACAAGAGCCTTTCGCTGCGCACGCACTGCCAGACCAGCGGCTGGAGCCTGACCGCGCAGGACGTCTTCAACAACGTGATCCGCACCGGCGTCGAGGCCTTTGCCGCCGTGCACGGCGGCACGCAGAGCCTGCACACCAACTCGCTTGACGAGGCGCTCGCACTGCCGACCGACTTCTCGGCGCGCATTGCCCGCAACACGCAACTCGTGCTGCAGAAGGAGAGCGGCAGCTGCCAGGTCATCGACCCGTGGGGCGGCAGTTTCTATGTCGAGCGGCTCACGCATGAGTTGGCCGCGCGCGCGATGGAGCACATCAACGAGGTCGAAGCGCACGGCGGCATGGCGAAGGCAATCGCCGCCGGCATCCCGCGCCTGCGCATCGAGGAGGCCGCGGCGCGCACGCAGGCGTGGATCGACTCCGGCCGCCAGGTGGTCGTTGGCGTCAACAAGTACCGCGCCGCTGTGGATGAGGACGTGCCGGTGCTCAAGGTGGACAACACCGCGGTGCGTGAGCAGCAACTCGCCCGCCTGCAGAAGCTTCGCGCGTCGCGCGACGACGCGAAGGTGCAGGCCGCGCTGGCCGCGCTCACCGCCTGCGCCGAAAGCGGCAACGGCAACCTGCTGGAACTCGCCGTCAATGCGGCGCGCGAGAAGGCGACCGTCGGGGAGATTTCGATGAGCCTGGAAAGGGTCTGGGGTCGGCACGAGGCGCATGCGCGCAGCGTGCAGGGCGTGTATCGCGCCGAGGCGGGTGCTGGCTCGGTGGCTGTGCAGAAGGTGCGCGACCTGTGTGCCGCGTTCGAGCAGCGCGAAGGCCGCCGCCCGCGCATCCTTGTCGCCAAGATGGGCCAGGACGGCCACGACCGCGGCCAGAAGGTGATCGCCAGCGCGTTCGCCGACCTCGGCTTCGACGTGGACATCGGCCCGCTGTTCCAGACGCCCGAGGAAACCGCTACGCAGGCGGTAGAGAACGACGTGCACGTCGTCGGCGTGAGCAGCCTTGCCGCCGGCCACCTCACGCTGGTGCCGGCCCTGCGCGAGGCGCTGAAGAAGCTGGGCCGCGAGGACATCATGATCGTGGTCGGTGGCGTGATTCCGCCCGACGACTACGACGCCCTGAAGGCGGCCGGTGCGAGCGCGATCTTCGGCCCGGGCACGGTCATTCCCGACGCGGCCGCCGAGTTGCTGGAAGAGCTGGCTGCGCGATGACCCGCGATCCACTGCCAGCACTCGCCGCGGACGACAAGCCGTGGTACGCCGAGGTCGGGCTGCCGTGGCTCGACACGCCGTTCGCGCTGGTCATGACGGCGGTGTTCACGGCAGCTGGTGTCTGGCTTGCGCTGGATCCGTTCGCCGCGACGCAGGCCCTGATCGCCGATCGCGTGGGCCTGCGCAGCCTGGAAGTGTGGCGCATCCTGCCGCACGGGTTGCTCACGCTGTCGTTCGTTCCGTGGATGCAGCTGTTCATCGTCGGGCTGATCGTGGTCGTGCTCGCCGAAACCGAACGCGCGCGCGGCGTGCGCTGGGCCCTCGCGTGGCTGCTCGGCGCGAGTGCGGCAAGCGCCACGGCCCTGCTGCTGGCCGATCGGCCGGTGGACATGGGCAGCGTGATGGTGGCGAGCGCAATCGCCGTGATCGGCATGCGCCGGCTCGAAGAGGCACTCCGGCGCCGACTCCGGCCGCCAGCGCTGGTCGCGCGCGGCGCCGGTGTCGTGGGTGTGGTCGCCGCGTGCGTCTGGTTCTGGTCGGCGCACACGCACATCGTGCTCGGCTTTGCATCGGGCGCCGTCGTCGCCGCGATGTTCGAACTCGGCCCGCACGTGCCGTGGCTGCGTGGCCGCGCACTGCGCATCACGGCGGCCGCGGTGGCGGGCTTGCTGATCGTGGCAGGTTGCATCGCGTGGCCCGGAACGACGGCCGGGCCGGGTGAGTCCGCGATCGGGCTGATCGAGTTCGTGCGCGGGGTCGGGCTGCAGGACCCGGCGCGCATCCGTTACGCCTCGGCGATCGT
>JBFWQT010000175.1:0-12057 GCA_050249295.1 Planctomycetota bacterium | reverse complement strand
CGTGGTGGCGCTGGCGCGCATCACAACCGGGCGCATGCCATCCACGAGCTGCGCGGTGCGACCGGCCGGCGTCACGGTGTGCAGGTTGCGCGAGATCAGCAGCACCACGAACGGCTCGTCGTCGCGCAGCTCGCCCATCGCATTGAGCAGCTCGACGCGCGCCACATCGAACTTGCGCGTGACCACCTTCGCGAGCCCCGGCGGCAGGTCGAGCGCGGCGATCTGCGCGGCCGTGAGCGGCTCACGCATCGTGTACGAGCAGTCGAGCGCGAACACCGTCAGCCGCTGGCTCACCGGCAGCAGGCCGGTTTGCTGGCGCGCCTGTGTCCAGGCCGGCAGCAGGTAGCTGCACTCCGGCGCGATCTGCACGTCGGACACCGACGGCCCGCGCGCGGCCCGCAGCATCGCCACCGCGGTGTCGGTCGCGCGGTTGATCAGCTGCGACGGCAGCTCCACTGTCACCGGCGGCGGCACGATCGACGCCTGGCGCAGCTCGACGCGGAGCTCCTGGTGCTTCAGCGAGTCGAGCATGTCCTGGTTGGCGTCCTTGCCAGGCGCAGCTGTACCGGACTTCGAGCGCTCGGCGAGCAGTTCGATCGTCTCGTCGAACTTCTTGAACAGCTTCTCGCCGGCCTCGGAGAGGGCCTTGCGCTGAATCTCGTCGAGGTCGCGCGTGGCGGGCATCGCCGGCTCGTTCCCGGGTTTGCCCTCGGCCTGCTGCTTCTTGTCCTCCTTCTCGGCGTTATTCTCGCCGTGCCCGTCGCCGCCCGGGTTGGCCATGCCATTGGCGGTGCTGTTGGCATCGGCGTTGTCGGTTCCCGGCTGTTCGGCCGGCTGCATGTGCGGCGGCCCGGGAGTCGCCGGAGCCGTCGGTGTCGTCGGAGCCGGCGGCGTCGTCGAGTCAGCGGGCGGAGCAGCCACGGGCGGCGAGGGCGGCACCGGGTCGTCGGCTGGCTTGCCACCGGGGCCAACCTCGCTGTCCGGGTGCTGGCCCTGCTGCGGGGGTGTAACCGGGGAAGGCGTGGCCGGTGACGCATCGGGCGCGTCGGCGGTAGCCGATTCTGGTTCGTGGCCCGGCGTCTCGCCGCGGTGCAGCCCCGGATCACCCCAATGTTGCCCTTGCGGATCTTGCTGCGGCGCGGGCGTGTCGCCGATGCGCGCTCCCGGATCGGGGTTGGGCGCGGGCGCGGGCACTGGACGCGGCTGGGAACCCGGCGCGACGTTCTCGCGGAAGCCGGGCTGCGTGCTGCCTTCCTCCGGCTGCTCCTCGCCGTCCGCGGGCGTGTCATCGCCATCGCCTTCGCCGGCGTCCACATTCAGCCCGTCCGCGTCGGTGCGCGACGGACGACGGCCGCCCTGACCGGCGACGGCACCGCCACCACCACCACCGACGCCACCGCTGAGCCGTGCCTCGTCGACCGCGCCGGCCCGGCCGCTCGCACTGGCGCCCCGCGAGGTCTCATGCGCCTGGTTGTCCACAAGGTCACGACTGCCGCGCGGCAGCAACTGCTCCCACGTCGGCTGCGTGCGGTTTGCGGGGCCACCGAAGAAGCCACGGCCAGCCAACGCGGCGCGGTCTTGCTCGAGCTCGCGCTCGGTGCGATGCAGCGTCTCCAGCCTGGCGGAGAGGCCGAGCTCGGTCAGCTGGTCGTCCAGATTGCGCAACTCGTCGCGCAGCGATTGCCACTGGTCGACCGCATCACCCGACTCCGGCGAGGCCGCCTGTCCGGGGCCCGGCGCGTTGTGCGCGTCGGGAATGATCGCCTGCTGGCGCAGCCTGCCGATCTTGTCGGCCAGCTCGAGGCGCTCCTCCTCGTCGGGCAGCAGCCGTTCGATCGCGCGCTGCATGCGCGCAAGCGCACGCTCGGCTTCGGCGCGATCCGCACGGATCAGCTCGCGCAGACGATCCGCTTCGATGTCCTGCCACAGCGCCTGAATGGCCTGCAGCGCGGGTTGCAGGCGCGCGGCCGACTCGCGGAAATCGGCGGTGGCCGGCGCGATGTGGCGCTCGTAGCGCGCGGGCAGCCTGGCGCCATTGCCGCCATTGCCGCCATTGTCGCCATTGCCGCCATTGCCGCCATTGTCGGTGGCCGGCTGCCGCTTCGCGTCCCACTGGCCGAGCAACCCGGCGGCGGTCGGCAGGTCGAGCCCGCTGAACACGGCCTTCTCGGGCAGCACCACGCGCTCGCCGGCCGGGCCGATGACGACCACCTCGCCGTTGCGGCGCGAGTCGGCATTGAACGGCACCGCGAGGCGCGCATCGAGCTTCACGCGGTCGCCGTACTGCGCCACGTAGCTCGCGAAGTCGACCCACTGGTCCGACCCGAACGGCTGCAGACGCAGCCCCGGCACCGGCCGGATCACCTGCATCGACGGCTCGCCGTCGGCCGGTTTGAGCGCGGCCGTCAGTGTGTTGGTCTGCGCGATGCCCCACTTCTCGAACTCGCTGCGGTCGGGCAGCACGAGCAGCGAAGTGTGGCGCGAGTTGACCGAATGCGTGCGCGAGAGCTCGACGATCCGCCCGATCAGCTGCTTCGCCTCAGCCTCGGCCGGGTTGGCGTCGAGCTGGCGCTGCAGCGCGTCGATGGTCTGGCGCGCCCACCACATGCCGATCTCGCGACCGCCGCGCGTCGTGGTGGCGTCGGCCGGCAGGTTGATGGCAAAGCTGAACTCGCGCGGCTGGCCGTGCAGGCGGCCGCGCAGGGTGATCGTGGCCGGGCCGGCGGCGGCGTAGCGCGCGACGAGTTGCAGCGCCTCGCCATTGGCCAGGGCGGGCAGGTGCGCCGGCGAGATGTCGCTGACGCCGGCCGCGCCGGTCACGTCGACGGTCACGTCGGTGAGCAGCGTCTGCGTGCGGGCCCGGCTGATGTCGTTGGCGACCTCGGTGGCGGGCCGCGAATCGGGCGCGAGCAGCGCACGACTGCCGAACGCACCGGCCAGCGCGTCGAGCATGTCGCGGTTGATCGAGTTGCCGAGCGCGACCGGAATCAGGCGGATCGACGCGGAGTCGACCGTGCTGTTCGCGGTCAGCAGTTCGGTGGCGAGCACCGGCCCGCGCACCTCGCCCTGCGTGGCGATGCCGTCGCCGAGCACGATCACGGTGTGGTCGGTGCGAGGCGCGAGCAACTGGCGCCACACCAGGCGCAGCGCGGCGCCGAGGTTGGTCGCGCCGTAGCGCAGGCGCGTGCGCAGCCCGGCCACGATCGCACGGCACTGCGCGTCGGTCGGCAGCACGAAGCGGTCGTTGCCGGTCGCGTTGGCAAACAGCGGCGACGGCGCGGCATCGTAGGTGACCACCGTCACCAGGTCGCGCTGGTCATCGAGCGCACGCAGCGTGCGATCGAGCACCGCCAGCTGGCGCATCCAGCGCGCCTCGTCGGCCATCGACCCGCTCGTATCCACGAGCACGATCACGCGACGGCCGCCGGCAGTCGCACCGGTCGGCGCGTCGTCGAGTTGCGCGAACTGCGGCATGAGGCGGATCGCCGCGTAGCCCGGCTCGGCGGCATTCGCGCGCCAGGCCTGCACGTCGGCCGATGCGGTCGTCGGTGCACTCGGCGCGGCGATGTCGATCACGAGGTCGCGCGACGGACGGTAGTTGGTGGCGGTCAACGAGCCGGTCGCGTCCACGCGGTGGCTCGGCACGCTGATGGTCTGCGCGCCGGCGATCGACGTCTTCAGGCTGAAGTGCCGCACCGGATTGCCGCGCAGCTTCTCGCTGACCAGCGGGTACACAAAGCGCGACGAGCCATCGGCGGCCGGCGTGAGCATCTGCATCCAGCTCAGCCGCAGCTTCTTGTGCTCGCCCGGCAGGATCGGGAACACGCTCATCCGGAACGTGTTGCCTTCCATCCACTCGAGCAGCGCCGGGTCACGCCGGGCGTACTTGTACTCCTCGTAGATGCGGCGGCCTTCCTCGCGGCCGACCCATTCGCCCTTCACTTCCTTCGAGGTGCCGTCGGCCTGCGTGACCCACATGCTGAACGACGACACGGACGCGTCGGCCGGCAGCGGGAACCAGAACGTGCCTTCCAGCGTGCGGTCGGTCGTGTTGACGAACACCTCGTCGACCGTGGCCACCGCGATGCGGCCGCGCACACCAATGTTGATGTCGCAGCGATCGATGATGAACGGCACGTCGGCGTGGTCCGGGTCGGTCGCCACCAGGCTGCCCACCGCGGCCCCTGCCGACGACGCCACGCGGCCACGCTGGCCGGGGGCGAGCGGCTGCTCGACGTCGAGATCCTGCTCGGCCGTCACGGTGCGTGCCCATGCGCCGATCCAGTCGGTGTTGAGGTGGCGGCGCACATCAGGCTGCTGCATCAGACCGAGCGTGGCGACCTCGCCCTCGTGGACGAGCGCGTCCATCACACTGCCGTCAGCGCGGAACGTCGCGACCTCGATTGACTGGCTGCGCGACGCGACCTGCGTGGTGCCCGAGGTGTTGTCGACGCGGATCTCGGCGACGCGGCCACTCGCGATGTTGGCAAGGGCCGAGGGCGTGCGCACGCTGACCGGCACCATCGCCGCGCCGGCCGCCTCGCGGGCGCGATCGACGACCACGCGAGTCGTCTCGAGCGCCTCGATCATCACGCCGTCGGCGGTGGTCGGATCGGGCACCAGGCTGATCACGGCGCCGTCGTGGCCGCCGTCGATCACCAGGCGCGTGGATGCGCCGAGCGTCAGCGCGAGTTGCTCGCCGGCGGGCACATGCACCTGCGCGTTGAGGCTGGCGAGCGCCTTGCCACCGAGCGAGTGCCACTCGCTGCCCTGCGACGGGTAGCGGTAGCTGGCGGTCGCGCCGGGCGGGTTCATCGGCTCGGGCGGCGAGACGTCGGCGACTTCGGGCAGATCGGGAATCTTGCCGCCGATGCTGTAGCGGCCATCCGCGGCCGCGCCGACTGCACTGGCGCTGGCGTTGGCGCTGGCGCTCGCGGACGCGCTCGGCGGGTTCATCGGCTCGGGCACTTGCGGCGCGGCAGCACCCAGCGGGTTGCCGGGGTCGAGGCGCGTGCCCATCACCAGTTCGGGCAGTCCGCTCTTGTTGATGGCACGGGCGTCGGCAAGCTTCGGATCGCTGGTGCGCCGGTGATGCAACGAGGTCTCGCGGGTCGGCTGCGCGCCGCCCTCAGCGATGGACGCGGTCGACCCGGTCGACGGCGGGGGCGGCGTCTGCAGCGCAATGCCCAGGCCGATCAGCAGCGCGGCCGCGGCCGCGAACGGGCCGGCGATGCGCCAGCGACCGCCGGACATCGTCGGCGTCGGCGTCGGCGTGGCAGCAATGGTGTGGTCGTTGTTGTCTTCCGCCGGGATCGCGCGCAACGCCGGCGCCGCATCGACGGCATCAGCGCCCCCTGCGTCGGCCTGCTTCGCGGCGATCAGCGCATGCACCTGGTCGAGCACCGACTTCTCGAGCTTCGCCGAGGGCACCACCGGCGGCAGCTGATCGAACAGCTTCCACGTCTCCTGCAGCGTCGCGAACTCCGGCGAGTCGGTCATGCCCGGGACATCGGAGGCAGCCTTGCCCGAGACCAGCGCGTCGAGCAACTGCTCGTCGCGCGGCGAAAGCCGATCGCGGGAGTCGCTGTGCGGGTGGTCGGTCATGGCCGGCTCTCCTCGGTGGTGACGAACTTCTGCAGGCTGGCGGCCAGCTTCTTGTGGGCCCGGTGGATGCGCATGCGAACGGTCGGTACCGTCAGCTCCAGCGCTTCAGCGATCTCCTGGTACGAGAGTCCGTTGACTCGTGCGAGCACGAACGGAGCGCGATAGTCGTCTTCCAGCTCGACCAGCGCGCGCTGCAGGTGCACTTCGAGTTCGGCGCCCGCGACCAGATCCTGCGGATCCGGTCCCTGCGACGCCGGCTCGAGCTGCCCGCGGCCCTCGCCGTCGGCCCCTTCGCTGACAGTGAGTTCCATCGAGACGTTGCGGCGCACCTTCTCGTGGCGGAACAGATCGCGCGCGGCATTCACGGCGATGCTGAACATCCACGTGCGGAAGGCCGAGTTCCCGGCGAAGGACCCGGCGTTCTGCCAGACCTTCAGGAAGACCTGCTGGAACAGGTCCTCGGCTTTCTGCTGATCCCGCGTGTAGCGAGACAGGAACGAGAGGAGCGGGGTCTTGTAGCGCTGGAACAGCGTGTCAAACGCGTCCATGCTGCCCGGCCCGCCCGTCTGGAGCGCCTGCATCAGCTTCTCGTCGGAAAGCGACTGCAGTTCGGTCAGGTTCATGGCTCTCGTTCAGGCGAGGGCGACGACCTGACTCGGGTCGACGCCATTGGGACGCGCGAGGCCGTCCGATGTCACAGGCAAAATGTGCGAGCGACACGGACCGCGGGTTGGTGGTGCCGCGCCGCTCCACCACCGGGGTGGCGGAGTGGGTGTAACCGGCGGACCCGACCATCGGGTTCACCGGAAACGGCAACGGATGACCCGTCTGGCCGGTCGAGCGAAACTTCCGCGCGCGCAGCGGCGTCGCGATGCTCCGTGGGACGAATGGAGTTGCGAGCCGGTGTGTGTGCGTGGGTGGATGGTACGTCGCCGTGAGGTGGTGTCGCAACCGGCGACGCGACGCGCGGCGGCGCGAACTCGCGACGAATCGATTGACGATCAAGCGGCGCCGTGCCGGGTCATCCGTTCGGCGCGTAGACCGGTACGAGGACAATTACTGCGTTCGCGGTCGGCGGCATCCGGCACGCGGCGGCGCGTCGATCCCGGACCGGCGCGACTCGTCGACGACGATCGCGTGCTGCGCGGAGTAGCCGACGAATTGCCTCCGCTGGTCGACTCTTCCTCCGTGGGCTCCGTGTCCGCCGTGGTCGAATCATCTTCCGTCCTGGAGTCCCGTGAACTGCACCTGGAGGCGGAAGATTGATTGATTTAACCACGGAGGACACGGAGACAGAGCAGGGAGAGGGACGAACTCGCATCCGCTGCTCGATTCTCCCCTCCGTGTGCTCCGTGTCCTCCGTGGTCAAATCATCTTGCGTCCTGGAGTCCTGGCCCGCCGCACCTGGACGGGCAAGGGCAAGGGCAAGGGCAAGGGCAAGGGCAAGGGCAAGGGCAAGGGCAGGGCATCGTCGCGACGCACCCGCCCGACGAGTACAGTGCGCAGCGACCGCATCGGCCGACGCACACACACCTCGATGGCACGCCGACGCCCGATTCGCAGGGAGCAGACGCGCGTGCTCATCGCGTGCGTCGCCCTGCTGATCATCGGCACGCTCGCCTTCAGCGCCTTCGGCGTGATGTCCGCGCCGGAGCAGCAGATGCGCTACTCGGCGAAAAGGACACTCGACGACGCCACCTGGCTCTCGCAGGCCATCGGCGCAAGACTCGACACGACCGTGCGCTTCACGCAGATGGCCGAGGGCGCGGCCGGGCTGCGCATCGAACAACTGCGCGGCCGGCGCGAGTTCCTGGTGCTGTTCGATGCCGAGGCCACGCGCATCGATGTCTGCTGGGTTCGCACCGCCCCCGGCATTCTTGCCGTGGTGCCCGACTCGCTGCGCGAACAGTTCGCCGACGCGCCGGCCACAGGTGGTGGTGACCACGACAACGAGCTGCACCTCTCGCTCGAGCGCGCCGAGCGCCAGGTACAGCTCGGCGACAGTCGGCCGCGCGCGGCTCTCACTGTGCTGGCCTACGCGCTGACGGATCGCACAGCCGCGCTCGACGAGTACGGCTTCGCGCTGCGTCGCTACGCCGGGCTGCTCGGCAGTGTGATCCACACGCTCGACACCACGGCCGCCACCGCGCAGGCCCCGCTGCCGGCCGAGCTCGCGGCGCTGCATCGCCAGGCGACGCGACTGCGCGACAACATGACCGCGCAGGCCGACCTGATGACTCGGCTGATGGGCACGATCCTTGACGCCGACCAGTCCGACGAGACGCGGCGCGCGGCCGAGCAGCGCTACAACGGGCAGATCGAGGACGTGAACACCTGGCTCGACGAGACCGTGCAACTCGTCTTCCGCTTCCTCGCCGTGGGCCCGCGCTACCAGGTGGAAGCCGACCAGGTGCTGCAGGCCAATCGCGACATCCTCGACACGCTGTTCCAGGTGACGATCGCGCATGACACCGGCGTGCAACGCCAGGCGCTCGCGCTGCTGATGATCACGATGATCGCCGTGGCTGGCAGCCTCGCGACGCTGGTGGCGGCGCATCGTCTGCGCTTCCCGGCGACCGTCCGGCGCGAGCTGCGCGGGTTCGGCATCCGCGATGCCACCCTGCAGGCCACGCTGATGCAGCGCTACCGCGAGGCGTGGCTGGATTCGCGCGATGCGCGCGATGTGCTGGTGCCGTTGCGGCACGACTGCCGCGAGTGGCTGAAGCAGCACCGCGAGCAGGCGGTGTTCGGCTTCGAGGCGCGACCGCAGGTGCTGTCCGCGCCGGCCGGCGAAGAACCGGCCCCGGCGGCGCAGTCGGACGATGCGACAGCGTTGCCGCTCGACAAGCGCCAGCAGCGTGCGCGCAAGCGGCGCGAACGCGACGAGCAACAACAGCGTGAAGCGGCGGCGACGCGCGCGGCCACGATCGAAACCTGGTTCGACCTCGTCGGCCGCGTGTTGCGCGCCGCGGACTTCGATCTCTACGACGTGGAGAACGTGCCGTCGGTGCGGCTCGAGGAGCTGGCGCGCTACCTGCCCGAGGCCCGCCGACAGCTGCCTCGCCGGCTGTGGCGCCGCTGGTGTCGCGCGTTTGTGGGCAGCGATGACGCGACGTGGATGCCGCTGCTGCTGCACGCGCGCAAGAACGAATGGCCCGCGCTGCGCGACGCGATCGAACGCGACGACGAGGCCGCCACCGCGTCGGCCTCACCATCTGCAAGGCCCGCGGCGCAGGCATTGCCGGCCGGCGCGCAGCCGTTTGCCGGGCAGTCGGTGGTCGTCATCGGCGGCAATCCGTGGATGCGCGGCTTCTACACGTCGGCCGTGCAGCAGCTCGGCGCGGCGCGCGCGCGCTGGTTCGACGGCACGCACGATGTCTCGCGACTCGACCGGCTCGGCGCGGACGTCGTAATCCTGCTCTACAAGGGCCTCTCGCACGGCACGTCACGCCGCGTCACGGCACGCCAGGTGCCCGGCCGTCAGGCGCGGCTGATCTTCTCCGACCACCCCGGCCGCTCGCGATTCGTGTCGAGCATTGTTGATGCGCTGGAAACGGGCGCCTGAGCGGGGTTGTGCGAGGCGGCATACGGCGTATCCGCGTGCGTTCAGGCAGCATTTTATAATACGCCACTGGTGGTTATCCGTAACTTTAATAATCAACACTTAACCCATTGAATGCAAAGGAGATAAAAAAAGAAAAAGAGTGTTCAGAAAGGGCCTTTCGCCGACGATAATTCTGATCCAGTGTAAATTATAAATCATCAGGGTCACCACCGACCCGACCTCGAGGCCATCATGACCGACCGTCGCAACGCCACCGCCGCGAAGCTCCGCTTCAAGCCCAACCCGGTTCTCTGCGACGACGAGGCCGCCTGGTTCTCCAACAGCGAAGGTCAGACCACCGACGTCCGCGTCAGCACCTACATCCGCGAGCGATTCGCCGGCCTGCTGACCAAAGACGACATTGCCCGCCTCGAGCAGAACGACGTGATGCGCGACATCATCGCCCGCCACATCGGCAACTTCGAGGTTGGCGCTGACACCGCCGCCGACGCCAACCGTCGCGTCGCCTGAACCGCCACCACCGTGCGACGCATCGACCTGCAGCACAGTGAACGCGAACGCGAGCGCAAACGAATGCAAGAGCCGCGGCGGCCGTCGATGCTGGCGGACCGCCGCGGTCGCGTTTCGCCCAACCCACCAGCGCGGAGCAATGCCATGGCCACGCCGAGCATGAATCTCACGCTCTTCCTGCAACCGGCGCGCAGCGTGCGGCCGCGACGCAAGGGGCCGGGTGCGCTGGCAATCGGCGTCGGCCTCGTCGGAATGCTCGCGCTGGCGATGCTGGCCGGCGGTGTGATCGCCACGCTGATGCGCGGCGGCGTGAAACCGCAGGCCAGCCTGATGATGTTCGACGACAACGCCACCACGACGACCGACGACGACGACGCCATGGCGGCCCACCTGCGCGGTGCGTACCCGGCCAGCGCGACCACGCTCGGCGAGCAGATCGCGCAGGCGGTCGTCGACGGTCGCGCTGCGGCCGTGCGGCCCGGCTCGCCGGTGACGCTGGCTGGCGGCGCGATGCTGCACGCGATGACCAGCGCCGACCTGGATGGCGATACGCGCGCCGAGCACGTGCTCGTCGGTTCGGCCGCGACCGGCCCGTGGCTGGCCGTGGTCGACGACATCGGCGTGCTGCGCCTGCTCGCGTCGCCGTGGCAACGCCTTGCCGACACGCCCTCGCCCGCGGCCCGACTCGGCGGCCAACTGATCGACCTCGACAACGACACGCATCCCGACATTGTGCTGCGCGTGATCGATCCGGCCCGCGACGACGAGTTGCTCGTCTGGTCCGGCCGCACCTTGCAGCCGCTGCCCGTGGTGTTGCCGGCCATGGCCTGTGCGGCCGCGCCGCGCACGTTGACCATCGAACCGGCCACCGCAGCCCGTTCCGCGCAGATCGCTGTGCACCAGCCGGTCGCGGTGCCGGGCGAGCCGGCCGTCGCGATCGACGTGTTCTACGGCCTGGTGCATGCGCGCACGCAGCGCCGCGACGTGGCGTTCCCCGAGCCCGGGTCGGCCGGTCAGTGGCTGGCGATTGCCGCTTCGTTGCGCCAGCTCGGCGCGCACGACTCCACCGCGCAGCTCGTTCGCGATGGCCTCGCGCTCAGCGCCGCCGCCTACGAGTCGACGATCCGCGGCGGCAGTTCGCTGTCGTACGATGAGTTCCGCCGCGCGCTCTCGCAGATGATGCGCTGACACCGGTGGCGAGAGGATCAGAGCCGCGCGCGCAGCAAGCGGCCCTCCGTGCGAGTACGTTCCGCCACTATGCTGTGCGCGTCCGTCGGCCAACTTCCGCATCATGTCCGGTGATTCCCTCTGACTACGCGCGGCTCAAGGAGGCGCTGCATCCGCGGCCGATGCAACTCGGCGACCTCGTCGAGATGCTGCATCCGCACACGCCGCCAGAGCCGGAACCGCCGATCCCGCTGACGCCGGCACAGCTCACGCCGTTGCAGGTCGGGCATTGGTGGTCGCGGTTCATCGAGCCGTACAGCGGAACGTTCCGGTTCGTGGCGGTGGTGCGGCTCGCCGAGATGACCGTGGAGTGGGCGCTGCGTCGCGCGCCGGACCACGACGAACTGCGCGGCATGTGCGACGGCGCGCTGACCGCGTTGCGCGCGTTCGAGGCGGGCACCGGCAGCGCCACCGATGCCGTGCTCGCGGTCGGCCGCTGCAAACTGCCGGATCGGCTGCCGGTCGATCGCTGGGCGTGGATCGTGCCGACGGTGTCGATCCATCAGCTGTTCCACGGCGTACTGCAGTTCACGCAGGTGGCGTGGGGCATGCAGCAGTGGGCCACGCGCAGCGGCGCGAACGTGGACGATGCGGTGCGCAACTTCCTTGCGAGGTGGTGGCGCGCGGTGCGCTGCCGGCTGGCGCTGCGCGTGGACCGGTCCTTTGCGCTGGGCACGATCGACTGGCGTGCCGCGCTCGACGACGTGGCGAAGCATCAGTCGCGCGTGCACAAGGTGATGGTGTTCGCGCGCGGTCACGGCAACGAGGAGACGGCCCGCCTGTTGGACTCGCCGCACGCGAGCGTGCGCGTGGTCGGCATCGAGCAGCTCTACGGCCGGCTGACGGCCGCGGTGCGCGAGAAGCTGCAGCAGATGATCGAACACGACCGCAGCGCGGATGTGCGCAAGTGGGCGCGCAACCGGCTCTACGGACGGTAGTGAATCTGGTCCTGGCCGCGACCGTGAGGCAACGCAGCGAGAGCGCGTGCGAGATCAGCGTGCGTTCACGCTGCGATTCGTGCCCTCTGGTCCCGCTCTCACGGATTCGGGCGAGCATTCGAGGACGGAGAGTCTCCGGTCGCGCGTGTGTGCGCGGCGTTTGCAGATTCACTACCCTGCGTCAGCGGGCGGTAGGGGTCGCGAGGCGATCCG
>JBFWQT010000174.1:0-12062 GCA_050249295.1 Planctomycetota bacterium | reverse complement strand
GCGATCGTCGTCATCACGCACTACCAGCGGCTGCTCGACTACATCAAACCCGACGTGGTGCACGTGCTGGCAGAGGGCCGCATCGTGAAGACCGGCGGGCCGGAGCTGGCGCACGAACTCGAGAAGCGCGGCTACGACTGGCTCAAGACCGGCGCCACGAACTGAGAGACGACAACGCGATGCCACAACTCGTTGAACCTCATCCACTCATCTCCGCCTGGCTCGACGCGCCGCCGTCGACGCTGTCGGTGGGCGACACCGACAAGCTCGAGGCGCTGCGCAGCCAGGCGCGCGACGCGCTGGCCGACGGGCTGCCCACCTCGAAGAACGAGTTGTGGAAGCACTCGGCCGGGCCGCTCCGCCAGCTGCTGCGGCAGCCGTTCGTGATCGGCGGCAACTCGCCGCCCGGCGCGTCGATCAACGACCTGCTGGCCGCGGTGCCCGGCCACGGCGAGGACGACGCCGACACGATCGTGCTGCTCAACGGCCGCATGCTTGGCACGCGCTTGTTTGCGCAGGGCAAAGCGGGCCGCAAGCTGCAGGCGCTCTCCACCATGGATAGCCAGTGGGCGGCCGGCCTCGGCACCTGCTCCGGTACGGCCGCGCGCCTGGCGGCGCACCCGTTCGCCGCGCTCAACACCGCGCGCTTCGAGGACGCGGCCGTCGTGCACATCGACGCGAATCACTCGCTCGACCGGCCGATCCACGTGCTGCACGTGCTGACCGCCGACGAGCCGACGATCACGTTCCCGCGCACGCTGATCGTCATCGGCCAGGGCGCCAAGGCGCAGGTGATCGAGTCGTTCGTCACGCTCGGCGATTCGCCCGCGCCGCAACTCGCCGCCGCGGTCACCGAGATCGCCGCGGCCGGCAACGCCACGCTCGACTACATCCGCCTGCAGCACGCCATGGCGGCCGGCAGCCTGATCCACCACGTCGCCGCGCGCGTGCACGGCGGCGCCACCGTCAACACCTTCAACATCTCGCTCGGCGCGCCGTTCGTCCGCACCGACCTCGAGATCGACCTGCGCGAGCCCGGCGCCCACGGCGGCCTGCTCGGCCTGGTTCTCGCCAGCGGCAAGCAGCACATCGACAACCACACGCGGATTGATCATGCCGCGCCGCACTGCACCAGCGACGAGCTGTACAAGCACGTGCTCGACGACGAGTCGCACGCGATCTTCTACGGCCGCATCAAGGTGCACGAGGATGCGCAGAAGACCGACGCGATGCAGGGCAACCACACCATGCTGCTCTCGCGCAGCGCGCAGATCGACGCGATGCCGCAGCTGGAGATCTATGCCGACGACGTGAAGTGCACGCACGGCGCGACCTGTGGCCAGCCCGACGACGACGCGATCTTCTACCTGCGCAGCCGCGGCTTCACCCGGCCGGACGCGCTGCTGATGCTGACGCGCGCGTTCGCCGGGCAGGTGATCGAACGCATCCCGGTGGACCGTGTGGCCGACCTGCTGGAAGACGTGTTGGGCCAGCGCCTGGGAGGGAGTGACTGATGAACGACTCCAACGCCAACGCCAACGCGCCGAAGCTCGGCTGTGTGATGCCGATCTTCCACACCGGGGATGTCGGCAAGGCCCTCGCCTGGTACCGCGACTCGCTGGGCTTCAAGGTGGCCTTCCAGTGGCCCGCTCCCGACAGCGGCGAGCCCGCCCACTACGGCGGCGCCGAGCTCGATGGTGTGACGATCCACTTCTCGGCGCACGGCGGCGGCGAAGGCAGCAAGGTCTACATCATTGTTGCCGGCAACATTGACGCGCTGGCCGCGTCGATCAAGGCGCGCGGCGTGACCCTGGAGAACGAACCGAAGACACAGGGCTACGGCATGCGCGAGTTCGATCTGAAGGATCCGGACGGGCACCATCTGTGGTTTGCGCAGAGCGCGACGCGCGGAGGTGACGAGTGAGCGGGACGCGCGCGTGGACCGGTGCCCTATTCAAGCCCACGGGCTGCCGCCCGTGGGTAACCCTGCGATGGTGCGGGGCGCGCAATCGCGCGAACCACCGCGCAGCAAGCGCAGTCGCAGCGCTTCTCGCCCGATCGACAACTCGCACCTCTTTCGCGGTTACCCACGGGCCGCAGCCCGTGGGCTTGAAGCTGCAACTGCAACTGCACCCGCAACTGCACCGCCACCCGCACCCATGAATCACCTCCACCACTGGCACTACATCGGGGCCCCCGACATCCGCCTGCGAGCGCAATCGCAGCCGGTGGGCACCGCGGTGCGCACGGTGGACGACATCATCCGCTACCTCGACTCCACTGCCACCTCGCCCGCGCCGCCGGCCGGCACCTCCACCATCTGCACCTACGTGGTGGACGCGGCCGGCACCCTGCGCCTCGCGCCGCGACGCTCCGAGCATGTCGCCTGCGCGGGCGGCCACCCGGTGCTCGCGGCCGGCGAGATCACCTTCCACCGGCACTGCGAGCAGACCACCTGCCTCACGGTCAGCGAGGTCAGCAACCTCTCGCTGGGGTACTGCCCGGAGCCGGACGCCTGCCTGGAAGCGCTGCGCGAGGCGCTCGACGCGGCCGACGTGCCGCACCCGCAACGGCTCACCAGCGCGTACCACTTCCGCCGCTGCCCCGCCTGCGGCCAGCTGAACACCATCAAGGACGACACCTTCCTCTGCGCCGCGTGCGACGCCGAACTGCCCGACGAGTGGAACCTCGGCGCAACCGCCGCGATGACCACCGTGGCCGAGCGACTCGCCGTGGCGCCCGCGCCGTTTGCGCTGCACCTGACCGCCGGTGTGAGCCGCAACCTCGCCGACACGTCGGTGCAGCCGGTGTACGCCACGCGCCACGCGCCGGAGGGCACGCTCAGCGGCTGGTTCGTCTGGCGCGGCGAGTACTCCGACGCAGACGACTTCTTCGAGCCGGTCTGCACGCATTGCCTGGTCGAGCGATGTCCCGGGCTCGAGCCCTACCTCTTCCTGCCGCCCGGCTACGGAGTGATCCGCGACGACAGCGGCTTCGAGGATGTGTGGTTCGACGAGAAGTTCCTGGCGACCTGACCCCGGCGCACATCGCTGGAATGCCCACGACCCTGCAGATTGTTCTCTCCACGCCATGACGACACGCAGCGCACCACCTCCCGCAACCGGCTCCGCACCGCCGACCGCACCGCTCGACGCGGCGGCGATCGCGCGCATCCGTGCCGACTTCCCGATCCTCCACCAGCAGGTGAACGGCAAGCCGCTCGTCTACCTGGACAACGCCGCGACGACGCAGAAGCCGCAGTCGGTGATCGACGCGCTCGTGCACTACTACACGCACGACAACTCCAACGTGCACCGCGGCGTGCACGAGCTGAGCCAGCGCGCCACCCGCGCGTATGACGAGGCACGCGAGAAGGTCGCCGCGTTCCTCCACGCCGCCGAGTCGCGCGAGATTGTCTTCGCGCGTGGCACTACAGAGGCGATCAACCTCGTCGCACAATCGTGGGGCCGCGCCAACGTCTCGGCCGGCGACGAGATCCTCGTCAGCCACATGGAGCACCACAGCAATATCGTGCCGTGGCAGCTGCTCTGCGAGCAGACCGGCGCGACGCTGCGCGTGATTCCGATCACCGACGCCGGCGAGCTGTGCATCGACGAACTGCCCGCGCTGATCACCGACCGCACGAAGCTCATCGGCATCGTCCACGTCTCCAACGCGCTCGGCACGATCAACCCGGTGGCCGACGTGATTCGCATCGCGCACGAGCGCGGCGTACCGGTGCTGGTCGACGGCGCGCAGGCCACGGCGCACGAAGCCGTGGATGTGCAGGCGCTCGACGCCGACTTCTACGCATTCTCCGGCCACAAGATGCTGGCGCCGACCGGCATCGGCGGGCTCTACGCAAAGGCCGCGCTGCTCGAGGCGATGCCGCCGTGGCAGGGTGGCGGCGACATGATCCGCAGCGTGTCGTTCGACGGCAGCACC
The DNA here is from genome assembly GCA_050249295.1 of Planctomycetota bacterium. GTDB lineage: Bacteria > Planctomycetota > UBA8742 > SKZP01 > SKZP01 > JBFWQT01. The sequence goes on along the minus strand of JBFWQT010000174.1, from coordinate 8,117 downwards.
TGGAACGACGTGCCGTACAAGTTCGAGGCGGGCACGCCCGACATCGCCGGCGTCGTCGGTCTCGGCGCCGCGGTGGACTACCTGCAGGGCATCGGCCTGTCGCGTATCGCCGCGTACGAGGCCACGCTGCTCGATCGCGCGACCGCCGCGCTCGCCGACTTCCCCGGCCTGCGCCTGATCGGCACGGCACCCCACAAGGCGGCCGTCGTGTCATTCGTGATCGACGGGCCGAACGCGGCCCACCCGCAGGACATCGGCCAGATTCTCGACCACGAAGGCGTGGCGATCCGGGCCGGGCAGCACTGTGCCGAGCCGGTGATGCACCGTCTTGGCGTGCACTCCACTGCGCGCGCCTCGTTCTCGTTCTACAACACAGCCGACGATGTGGACGCGCTGGTGCGCGGGCTGCACGCGGTGCAACGGATTTTCGGTACCTGACCGCCGGAGAGAGAGCAGCGACACATGTTGCGATTCCGTCCGAAGCGCAAACCAGATCCAGCAGCAGCAGCAGAACCCGCCGCCGGGCTGACGCCTCCGTCCGCCGGCGAGCCCGCCCCCGCCGCCACTCCGGCGCCGGACGACGCTCCGATTGCGCCCGCGCCGATTGCCGACGAGCCGCCGGACGAGCGTGAGACCAACGAGCCGGATGATCACGACGACGACGGCGACGGCGAGTTCGAATACGAAGGCGTGGAGGCCGCCGAGAACCCGGCGCTGCGGCCGATCGCGGCTGACGAGCGCGCCAGCGTGGCGCACGCCCGCGAGTTCATTCGCTCCACCGATGGCGAGTTCACGCACGAAGAGGTGCGCGAGCGCATCGTGGACGTGTTGCAGACGATCTACGACCCGGAGATCCCGGTCGATATCTATCAACTCGGCCTGATCTACTCGATCGCGATCAGCCCCGACGCGAGTGTGCACGTCGAGATGACGCTGACCTCGCCGGCCTGCCCCGTTGCCGGCACGTTGCCGCCCGAGGTCGAGCGCAAGGTCGCGTCGTGTGACGGCGTCGACTCGGCGAAAGTCGAGGTGGTGTGGGATCCGCCGTGGAACCCCGGCATGATGACCGAGGCGTCGCGGCTCGAACTCGGCTTCTTCTGATCGGCGTGCACCCGGCCGCGCGCTGGCATGCCGGCGCAGCGTTTGATAATCCGTCTCGATTCAGATTCGCGCTTCATTGCCACAGCCGACGCCTGCCACGTGACCATCGCCAGTTCCCGCATCCTGCTGGCGCTCCCGGGGCCTGACCGGGACCTCTTCGCCGGGGCCGTGGCCGATCTCGGCGGCACGCCGCTGATCGCCGAAGACCGCGCCACCTGCGTGCGACTCGCCGCCGAGCACAAGCCGGCCATCGCCGTGCTCGACATCTCGCCGGCCAACGGCAACGGCGGCGGCGCGCTGGCCGACGTGCTGCGGCAGACCGTGCCGACCATCTGCCCGCTGGTCATCGGGCCCGACGGCGAACGGCCGTTCGTGGAAGGCATGCTCGTCGGCGACCTCTACCTGCCGAGGCCGATCTCGCCGGAACTCGCGCGCTACGCGCTGCGCACGCTGCTCACGCGGCACGCGCTGCGCCACACCGGCCGGACGCGCCTCTCGCGCCAGAAGGCCGACAGCGCGCGCGCCGGCGCGCTCGACACGATGGGCCGTCGGCTCGCATCGGCGCGCACACCCGGCGAGGTCGGCGAGATCCTCAAGGGGTTCCTCGGCGACGCACTGCCGTTCACGTTCTTCGGCTTTGTGCCAGCGCCGGTGGAAGACCTGCTGATGCCGCGCGTGTACCTGCGCGAGCGATCGTCGCGGCACCGTTTCGACGCGGTCGTCGAGCAACTCTCGGCCGTGTCGCGCGACGTGTTCGAGATGCTGCCCGGCGGGCCGGTCAGTCCGGTGGTGTATGGCGACCTCAGCGACGATGACGCGGGTGCGAACGCCGCGCCGCTGCAGTCGTTGCGCTGGACGCTGCGCTCGGCCGACGGCGAGGCGGTCGGCCTGGTGATGCTGTTCCGCGCGGAGGCGTTCGATGTGCCGGCACCGGTGGCGAGCGTCTGCGACGACCTGATGTCGAACGCCGGGATGTGGCTGGCCGGGCTGGTCGCCGACCGCCAGAACCAGATCCGCCTGCTGCAGGCGATCGGCGAGGCGATCGGCGAAGGCATGGTCTGGATGGAAGCGCGGCGCCACTACACGGTGGTGAACCGTGCCGCGCGCCGCCTGCTGGGCCTGCCCGAGGGTACGAGCATACCGCGCGACCGGCTGCTGCAACGGCTCCGCGAGGTCGGCCTGTACGAAGACTTCTTCGGCGACACCGCGCGCAGCAGCGAGGTGATCCTCAAGGCGACGAGCCTGCCGGGCTCCGATCAGCACCATCGGGTGGAGTTGCTGCGCGTGCGCACGCCCGCGGGCATGGTGCGCGGCGCCGTGATCCTGTTCCGCTCGCTGGGCAACGACGGCCGCGACGGCAGCCAGCTGATGGAGTTCAGCCACGACCTGCGCACGCCGCTCAACGCGATTGTCGGCTACGCCGAAGTGCTGCGCACCGGCGGCGACGGCGCGATCAACGAGCAGCAGGCCGCGCACCTCAAGTGCATTGTCGATGCGGCGCAGACGATCGACGGCCTCGTCGAATACGCCAACGCCAATCGCGAGGCCGGGCGCGACCCGGTCAAGCGGCCGGTCGAGACGCGCGCGCTGTTCGAGTCGGTGGTGCGCGACTTCGAACCCGACGCGCGGCAGCGCAACATCCGCATCGAGCAGGTCACCGGCGAGAGCGGTGCGAACCACCTCTACGTCGATCAGACGCAGATCCGCCTCGCGCTCAGCAATCTGCTCTCCAACGCGATACGCTACACGCCCGATGGCGGCACGATCCGCCTGGAGGCGCGGCGCGCGCCGAGCGAGGGTGACACCGCCGCCAGCACGATGGTGCCGGCGAGCGCACTGCCCGAGAACGCGAAGCGGCCCACCACCACGCGGCTGAAGCGCGGGTTCATCGACCTGACCGTCGCCGACAACGGCCCCGGCGTGCCGGTCGAGGATCACGAGCGCATCTTCGAGCGCTTCGTGCAGGGCAAGCGCGGCGGGCGCGACGGCGTACACGGCCTCGGCCTGGCAATCACGCGCGAGATCGTGCGCGCGCATCGTGGCACGATCACGGTCGAATCCGACCCGGCCACCGCGCCCGGCACCACCTTCCGCATCCGCATTCCGGGCGGCTACGACATCGACACCGACGCGTCGGCGTGAATCCGCCAGGCGGCCGGCGGTGGTGGTGGTGGTTGGCCTTCGCGGCGCCAACAACCGCGAAGTTCGATATGATGCGCGCACCTCATCCAGAATTGACCACCGCCGCCAACGGCCTGCCCACGTTCGTCCCATGCGCATCGACACCGCCATCAAGCTGCTCAAGCGCCGTCGCACCCGCATTGTGGCCACCGTCGGCCCCGCGTCGTCCGACCTCGGCGTGCTCGAACGACTGATCCAGGCGGGGGTGGACATCTTCCGCCTCAACTTCTCGCACGGCGATCATGCCGGCCACCAGCAGGTGTTCGAGCGCATCCACAAGGCGTCGGCCAACCTCAATGTGCCGGTCGGCGTGCTGGCCGACCTGTGCGGGCCGAAGATCCGCGTCGGCAAGTTCGCCGGCGGCAGCATTGAACTGGCTGACGGCGCGAGCGTGATTGTCACCGTGCGCGACGTGCAAGGCGAGCCGGGCATCATCCCGTCGCAGTACACCGCGCTGGCCGGCGACGTGAAGCCGGGCGACCGCATCCTGCTTGACGACGGCAAGCTCGAGTTGCGCGCCAACACCGTGCTGGGCACCGAGATCGGCTGCACCGTGGTGCACGGCGGCACGCTGAAGGATCGCAAGGGCATGAACCTGCCCGGCGTGAACGTCTCGGCGCCGTCGCTCACCGAGAAGGATCGCGCCGACGCCGCGTTTGCGCTCAAGCTCGGCGTGGACTTCATCGCGCTGAGCTTCGTGCGCCGCGCGAGCGACATCAACGATCTGCGCCAGCTGATCAACCAGTCCGGCCGCGAGGGTGTGCCGATTGTCGCGAAAATCGAGAAGCCCGAAGCGCTCGAGAACATCGACGAGATTCTCGAGGCGACCGACGCGATCATGGTGGCGCGCGGCGATCTGGGCGTGGAGCTGCCGCCCGAGTCGGTGCCGGTGGCGCAGGACCAACTGGTGGACCTGGCGCAGGCGCGCTGCAAGCCGGTGATCGTGGCGACGCAGATGCTGGAGTCGATGATCGACGCGAGCCGGCCGACGCGCGCCGAGGTGAGCGACGTGTCGCACGCCGTGGCCAGCGGCGCCGACGCCGTGATGCTCTCGGCCGAGACTGCGTCGGGCAAGCATCCGGTCGCGGCAGTGGAGATGATGGACGCGATCGCGCGGCGGATGGAGGGCTACCAGTTCCAGCAGTTCCGGTTTGATCTCACGCCCGCCGATGGCACCGGTGCGCCGCCTCTCGTGCCCGGCGACAATCCGCTGCCACTGGCTGATGCGGTGGCACGCAGCACCGCGTTGCTCTCGCGCGACCTGATGGTGCGCGCGATCATCGTCTTCTCGCAGACCGGCAAGACGGCCGGGATCATGAGTGCGAACCGCCCGGCCGCGCCGCTGATTGTGGTGACCAGCGAGTCGACGACGTGTCGTGCGTTGTTACTGCTGTGGGGTGTGGTGCCGATTGTGGCGACGGCCGACGAAGCGGCAAACCCGGAGGAGTTTTCGCGCGCCGTGGCGAAGCAGCTGGAGCTGGCGGAAGAGGGGCAGTACGTGCTGAGCGTGCGCGGCTTCCAACGCGATCCGGCGCGGGATGCGCCGTCGATCTCGGTTGTGCGCGTGTGATGTGATGGCGGTGGGTGGGTTATGGACTCGTTGCCCTTGCCCTTGCCCTTGCCCTTGCCCTTGCCCTTGCCCTTGCCCTTGCCCTTGCCCTTGCCCTTGCCCTTGCCCTAGCCCTTGCCCTTGCCCTTGCCCTTGCCCGGGTAGCGTAAGAACCGCGACCGATGGGCAGTCTGATCCGAGGCGAGCCGGGGACGTTAGTCCCCGGAGGGGTACACGACGAAGCTCACGACGATTGCGCGAGGGCGACCGCACTCCCCTCCGGGGACTTACCACAGCGAATCACAAGTCATCGTCCCATCACTGCAGCCCTCCGGGCGAGCCGGGGGTGTAAGCCCCCGGAGTCTGGTTCTGGGACCACCACATGACTCTGTTGGTGGCGCGACCCGGTGTCGCCGAGCGCTCGCCTCAGTACCAGACTCCGGGGGCTTACACCGGGCTTACACTCCCGGCTCGCCCGGAGGGCTGCATTGATGGGACGCGGACTTGTGATTCGCTGTACTTACGTCCCCGGCTCGCCCAGAACCAGATGCTCTGACATCCGCATCACGTCGCACCCGTTGCGAGAAATGCAGGCAAGGGCAAGGGCAAGGGCCCCCCCCCCCGCGATCACCGCTCCGCGACAAACACCCCGGTGCCCGCCGGCGGAATCACCTGCACCGCGTCGTCGCTCACAATGAACGCCACCCGCAAGCCATCATCCGAGATGTCGCCGTTCAGGCACTCGCCGCCCGGGTCAAGCGACGCCGCGTCGCTGCTGGCCAGCTCGAACTCGCCGGTCTGCCGATCGAAGACCTCCGTGAGCGTGTACGGCACCGGACCCTTCTCGATCAGCACGTAGCGGCCGTCACCACTCACGCGCGCCGTGCGCACCATGTCGTGCCGGCCGTAGCTGCTGCTGCGCAGGGCGCCGATGTGGCGCAGCGTGGGCTGGGCCTCCTGCCAGTCGTTGGTGTAGATGCGCACCGCGCCACCGCCGATCGTGCTCACCACGGTGTCGTTGGAGTCGAAGACCACCACCCGACCGTCCGAACTGAAGTCGTGCAGCCGCGCGTCGGTCGGCAACACCGCGCCGAGGTAGTTGCGCGACACGCACGTGAACGTCGGCGTCACGAGCTGCATGTCGGCCACGAACACGCCAGTGTGGCCCGCGCCCGGCGCACCCGCGACCAGCGAGGTGTCGTCCGACTCGAACGCCAGGTACCGGCCGTCGCCGCTCAGCTGGCCGTGGTCGCCGTTGGCCACGGCCGCGACCACCGGCGGGAACGTCGTGATGGTGGCCACGTACACCTGGCCGCCGCTGGTGTAGGCAACCGTCGTACCGTCGAAGCTGATGCCGGTGGGCACCGCGTCGACCGCCACCAGCAGCGTCTGCCCGGTAACGAGATTGTTGAGGTAGACCGCGTTGGTGCCCTGCGTGTGGCCGACGTCGAACGAGTTCTGCGTCTGGAAGATCACGGCGGTGGCGTCGCCGCTGGCGAAGCCGCGGATCGATGGCAGCGGGCCGCCGAGGCCGCTGGAACTCACGCTGATGCGCTGGATGCGGCGCTCGACGGTGTCGTACCTGTAGACGTCGTCGACGCCGTTGGTGTCGAGCGAGACGAGGCTCATCGAATGCGTGAACACCACGTACCGCCCGCCGCCGTCGAGCCGCACGTCGTCCATGTTGCTGACGCCGTTGCCCTGCGGCACGCCGGCCTGGTTGACGTTGGCGCGGATGATCAGGCGGAAGGTGCCGTCGCGCGAGCAGCCCGGCAGCACCAGGGTGGCGACGGCGGCAACGAGCAGACACAGGAGCAGTACGCGTGACATGGATCGCACGGTTGTGGGATCAATACTGCCGGAGTCTACCACCCCGGCGTGCCGGATTGCCGGGCATCTACCCGGCGTCTACCCGGCGGGCCGGTCGCGGGCTACGGTGTCGCCGAGCCGGCCGGAGAGCACGCCCGTGACGACGACCGACAACGCCTCGACCGCCTCGACCCGGGCACGCGGCCCGCTTGATGTGCCGCCGGCGCGACCGCCGCTGACGCACCCGCTGCTTGGCGCCAACGCGCTGACGCTGCTGCGTGTGCTGTCCGGCAACGGCTGGATTCCGCCGTCGCGCTGGCCACACGTGGCGCTGTGCCTGGCCGCGTGCGCGGGGCGTGCGCCGTTCACGTGGCTCGAACGGCTGCTCCTGGCGGGGCGTCGCAAGCCGGCCGCGGACGACGTGCAGCCGCTGTTCATCGTCGGCCACTGGCGCAGCGGCACGACGCACCTGCACAACCTCATGAACTGCTCGCCGCGGTTCGGCTTCATCACGCCGCTGGCCAGCGGGCTGCCGTGGGAGTTGCTGACGCTCGCGACATGGCTGCGGCCGCTGCTGGAGAAGGCGCTGCCGGAGGATCGCTACGTCGACAACGTGGCGGTGACGCCGGGCTCGCCGCAGGAAGACGAGATCCCGCTGGCGAGCATGCAGCCGCTGTCGGTGTTCCACGCGAACTACTTCCCGCGGCACTTCGAGCGCAACTTCAACCGCGCGGTGTTCGGCGACGGCGTCTCGCCCCGCGCAGCCCGCCGCTGGCAGCGTGCACTCCGGCTGCTCTATCGCAAGGTGGCAATTCAGCAACGCAACCCGCAGCTGCTGATCAAGAACCCGGTCTACACCGCGCGGCTGCTCGAACTGCGCGAGCTGTACCCGCAGGCGAAGTTCGTGCACATCTATCGCAACCCGTACGTGGTGTTCCGCAGCACGGTGCACTACTACCGCCGGCTGCTGCCCGAGCTCGCGCTGCAGTCGTTCGCGTCGCTCGATATTCCGGACTTCGTCGAACGCAGCTACGTGCGACTGATGCGCGAGCACGACCGGCAGCGCGAGCAACTGCCGCCCGGGACGATCTGTGATGTGCGGTTCGAGGATCTGGAACAGGCGCCACTGGCGGCGCTGCAGCGCGTGTACGGCGAGCTGCAGCTCGACGGCTTCGACGCGGACCGTCCGCTGATCGAGGCGTACGTGCAGTCGATGGGTGGCTACCGCAAGAACACGTACGACTTCGAGCCCGACGTGATCGAGCGCGTGGAGCGGTCGTGGCGCGAGTGGGTGGAGCGCTGGGGCTACGAGTCGCCCGCCCCCGCTAAGCACAGCGAATCACAAGTCCTCGTCCCATCAAGGAGCCCTCCGGGCGAGCCGGGGGCTTACACCGATGGGCGCGAAGACAAGAGCCGCGAGCGCGAGCGAGCGGGCCCCGGTGGGGGTCACGCCTGCAAGCCCACCCGTTGAACGCAG
>JBFWQT010000173.1:0-12106 GCA_050249295.1 Planctomycetota bacterium | reverse complement strand
GAGAAGTCGGCGAACGGCGTGTAGTTGATGTTGAGGCCGTTGATCACGGCGGTGCCGCCGGAGGGCGACGAGACGGCGATGATGGTGAGTGCCTGGCCGTCGGGTTCGGTGTCGTTGGCGGTCACGCCGATGGCGGTGGCGGTCGAGTCTTCGACGATGTTGAACGGCCCGTCGTCAACCGCGTCCGGCGCCCCGACGCCGGATGCGTTGTTGTCGGCCGGCGGGCACCCGCCGACGACTGCGGCCAGCGTGATGATGAGCAGCGCGCGGATTGCCGCTGCAGCAACTGCTGCTGTGTGGTTGCGCATGGGGTCGCTGCCGGTGCGTGCGTGCGTGCGTGCGTGTGAGTCTCGCTCTTGCGGAGTTCTCCAGCATGGTCGCGCGAGGCGGCCGAGTCAACCGGAGGGGTTTCCGGCGAACCGGTGACGCAAGGGTGACCCGACCGCGAGACGTTGCAAGCCCGACGCGAAGCGCAGCGGAGCGAGGGACGCTATCGAATCGGAGGCCAGGCGAACAATCACCCCTCCGGGGACTTACGTCCCCGGCTCGCCCCGAACCGGACGCGGGTACTCCGTCTCCACGTAAGCTTGCAAGTCCTGTCGCGCGATCGCGACGCTGCTCTCACAACCCGATGTTCGCGTTGAACTCGCCCTTCTTCGGGAAGCGGCTGAGAATCGTCGCCTCTTCGTGGATCGCCATGTTGTCGCCGACCGCAAGCTCGTAGCCGTGCTTCGCCGCACCCTCGGGCTTGCGCGGCGGGATGAACACGCCGATGCGCATGCCTTCATCGACAAACTGGCGCTTGACCCAGGCGAGGCCGATCTGACGGTCGCCGACCAGCGCAGCCGAGGTGACGAAGCCGATGCCCTGGCCCTTCTTGTTCACCACCGTGGCGCCGGTGGGAATCGTGCGCACACCGCCGTGCGTCATGCGGAAGCGCACCACCTCCATCGTCCGCTTGCTCTCGGCCGCCAGGAAGCCCGCACGGCCGGCGAAGAACGGCTTGTGCCGCTTCACGAATGACCCGTAGCCAGCCTCGGTGGCATTGATGCCGTACGGCCCGGCCAGCTCGTGGCCGTAGAGCGGGAAGCCGGCTTCGGTACGCGTCGAGTCGCGCGCGCCGAGGCCAACGGCCTCGATGCCGAAGTCGTCGCGACGCGCGAGCAGCTTCTTCCAGAACTCCGGCGCGCGATCGGGGTGCACGTAGAGCTCGCAACCCACGGCCTCGCCTGTGTAGCCGGTCTTGGCGATGATCACGTCGATGCCTTCGAGCGTGCACTCCATGAAGTGCGTGCGCGCGAGGTCGGTGATCGCCTTCGCGGTCACGCGGTCGGCCATGCTGCGCAGCACCTTGTAGGAGGTCTTGCCCTGCAGCGCGAGGTCCACGCGACGGCGGTCGCCCTCGCGCTCGTCCTCCTTGAGATTCACGATCGTCACGCCGCCATCCGGCCGCACCCACGGCCGCGCGGGGTCAATCGCGTAGCGGCCCTCGTTGAGGCCATTGATCCAGTCCCAGTCCTTGTCGGCGTTGGCCGCGTTGACCACCATCATGTAGCGGTCGAAGTCGCGGCAGTAGACGAAGATGTCGTCGATGCAGCCCCCGGCCGCGTCGAGCAGGTAGCTGTAGTGGGCCTCGCCCTTGCGCAGCTTGCTGACGTAGTTGCTCGTCACCTGATCGAGGAAGCGCTGCGCGCCGGCGCCGCGGAACTCGAACACGCCCATGTGGCTGACGTCGAACAGGCCGCACTTCGTGCGCACGGCCTTGTGCTCCTCGGAGATCGCGCCCGAATACTTCACCGGCATGCTCCAGCCGGCGAACGGCACCATCACGCCCTTCAGCGCGATGTGCTCGTTGTAGAGGCAGCTCTTCTTCAGCTTCGACTCGTCGTGCTCGTCATGATCCGTCCATGCGAACGCGGGCAGCGCGGTCTTGCCCTCGGCCGTGATCGCCGCGGAGCTGCCGACGAAGTACGTGCTGGTGGTCTGGAACTTGTCGGCGAACTTCTCGTTGTTGCGCAGCTCCGTCACCGGCGTACCCGGCGCAGGCAGGCCGGTGCGGCCGTACAGCGCAGCCGTCGTGGTCAGGCCCGCGGCGGTCGCGCCAGCGTCGACCAGCTTCTTCCACACCTCCAGCGCATCGGCGCCGACCACGTGCAGCTCGATGCTGTCGTTGCCGCCGAAGCCGCCGCGCGTGAGGCCGATGCTCGTGCCGGCAATGCCGCGGCAGGTGTTGGCCGCCATCGCCGGCGCGTCGGGCAGCGCCTTCTGCAACACCGCCTGCGACGTGGGCCCGACCAGCGCGAACGAATGCAGCGCCGGTGCTCCGACCTGACTGCTGAGCCGTTCGCGGCGGTCGATCACCACCACTGGCCCGTCAATCTTCGCGTGCAGGTCCTCGGTGAACAGCATGTAGCCGTCGGTGTGACCGCGGAACCACTCGGCCACGGCGGCGCGCGTGGCGCCGGGCACCTGCACCCAGTAGCGCCGCTGCCAGCCGGTGCTGCGCTGGCGTTCCCACTGGCTGTCGCGCCACACGGTGGCGGGCGCAATCATCCGGCCGTCGCTGTCCAGGAAGAACGTGTCGGCGCCCTGGCCCGCTTCGAGCTGCGAAAGGTCGGCCGTGGAGAGCAGCTGCAGGAAGTGCAGTGCGCGCTCGCCACGCACCTCGAACAGCCCGGCCCGCGTGACGTCGATCAGCGCGGCCGTCTCCTTCGCCGCCGCCAACTCGGTGTCGGCGTGGCCGAAGTCGGCCGGCGGATCGGCCAGCGCGTTGTCTTCCGAGCCGAACAGCAGCGCTTCTTCGGTGCGCACGCGCGCCTGGATTTCGGGCCACGGGTGCCGCGCAATCAGGCCGCTGATGCGCTGGCGCGCCGACTGCATCACCTCGAGCGGCAGCCGCGCACGGCCGAGGTAGCCGAACGCGCCGAGCACGTCGAACGGGCGCATGCTCTTCAGCACGTCGGCCATCACCTGCGCGAGCTCGCGCGTGCTCGCCTCCGTGAAGCCGAGCTGGCTGATCCACGTCGTGCCGATGCGCAGGCCGCTCGGGTTGGCGGCCGAGGTGTCGCCGGCCACGGTGTTCTTGTTGAGCGTGATGCCGACGAGGTCGAGCACGCGCGAGGCGATGTCGCCGTTCACGTTGCCCTTCACGCCGGGGAACTTCTTGCAGTCGAGCAGGAACAGATGGCTGTCCGTGCCGCCGCCGACGAGGTTGAAGCCCTGCTTGACCAGCTCGTCGGCGAACGCCTTCGCGTTGCTTCGCACGTTCTTCATCAGCGTGACGAACTCGTCGCGCAGCGCGAGGCCGAACGCCACCGCCTTGCCGGCGATGCTGTTCATGTGCGGGCCGCCCTGCTCGCCGGGGAACACGCCCATGTCAATCTTCTCGGCGAGCCGCTCGTTGGTCGTGAGGATGATCGCGCCGCGCGGCCCGCAGAGGGTCTTGTGCGTGGTGGTCATCACAATGTCGGCGAGGCCGATCGGGTTGGGGTACTCGCCCGCCACAATCAGGCCGGCCGGGTGCGCCATGTCGGCATGCAGGATCGCGCCGCAGCTGTCGGCCGCCTTGCGCAGCGCTTCGAAGTCGAGCGGCCAGGGCAGGGCCGAGCCGCCGCAGACGATGATCTTCGGCTTGTGCTTCTTCGCGAGGTCGATCACCTCGTCGTAGTCGATCGTGCCGGTCTTCGGGTTCGTGTGGTAGGCGACGACATTGTAGACCTGGCCGCTGCGATTGAACGGCGAGCCGTGGCTGAGGTGGCCGCCGTGGGCCAGCTCGATGCCCATGATCGTGTCGCCCGGCTGCACCGTGGCGTTGTAGATCGCGTTGTTCGCGGCCGCGCCGGAGAGCGGTTGCACGTTGACGCGCAGGTCGTCGGCGCGCACGCCGCGCGCGTTGTAGCGCGTGAACAGCTGCGCCGCGCGCTGCTGCGCGAGCGTCTCGATGAAGTCGCAGAACTCGGTGCCCTTGTAGTAGCGCCGGTCGGCGTAGCGGCGGAAGAACGCGAGGTGCCGGTCGATGTCGCCGATGTCGTCGCGCTCCCACACGCTCATGCGCGTGCTCGGGTAGCCTTCGGCGTAGATGTTGGCCAGCTCGCCGGCCACGGCCTGCCGGACCGGTTTGGGGCAGATGCTCTCGCTGGCGATCAGGATCAGCTTCTGCGCCTGCCGCCGGCGCTCGAGCATGATCATGCGGTTGGCCTCGGCGTCGGCCTGATCGAGCGGCATTTCAAACAGGAAGTTGTCCGGCATGGTCTTCGGCGGGTGCGTGCTGCTGCGTCGTCTGCTGCGTCGGTGTTCGCCGCGGTCGCGGCGGCAGGATGCTAGCTTGCGCCGGTGCTGTTGGCGAGCGGACTTGCCCTGCGGGGTACCGGCATCGTTTCGTTGACACACCATCTCGCCACTCGACATCGCGGCGCGCCGCACTAGAATGCGGGGCCGTTGCCGCCATGCCCCGGCCGCTCTTTCACATTCTGCTGCCGTGCACACGTGCTGCACGCGCCGACTCGTCTGCCCGCCGCGCGGCAGGGATGATCCAGCGTTCTTCCGGCGTTCCGCCGGAGTTGGAAAGTCTGCCCGACTGCGACCCACCGGGAAGCCCTACTAACGAGTCTGCGACGTCGTCGGCGAGATCTCTGAGGCAAATCGGTTCCCGATTCAGATCTCCGCCGACGACGTCGCAGACTCACGCTTCGCTTCCCGATGTCCGATGGATGATAGTGGTTCCGACCGCTCTGCCACGATCCGCGACAGACGCGACGACGCTCGACCGCACGCACGACCAGCAACGCGCGCGCCAGTGCCCCGGCGCGCGCGACCCGTTGCGGCGGCGAGCAAGCGGACCCACGTGGTCCGCTTGCCGCTTGCCGGCCTCGGCGCCGGCCGGATCGGCGGCAAGGTTGGCGAGCGCGAGGCGCGGCGGGCGTTGGCGCGGCGATCGCCTCCCTGTGGCATGGGGAGCTGCCCCGATTGTGGTAGCGTTGACGGCCCCCGCACGAGCACTTCGCGAGACCGACCGATGACTCCATGCGTCTTCCGGCGACCGGCACTGCTGACCGCGATGGCCCTGCTGCTGGCGCTCCTCGCGGGCACCACGCACGCGCAGGATCCGAACGAGAATGTGCCGCTGCTCACGCCGGGCGAGGCGAAGGCGATCGTGTTCCCGCCCGGCGGGCCGTACCGGGTGCACTTCCGCGTGCAGGTCGCCGACGACGTGACCACGATGCGCATCGAACTCGCCCAGACCGGCATCGACCTCGACCTCTACGCGCGCCACGGCCAGCCGGTGCAGAAGGCCGGCGACGACGACGCGCGCTCGGCCACGATGCGACTGCGCGAGAGCATCGTGCTGCGCCGCGGCGGCCGGCCCGACCTGAAGACCGGCATGTGGTTCATCACCGTGGACGACGCCGACATGCGGCCCGGGCGCGGCGAGCTGAAGGTGGTGCTCGAGACCGGCAGCGGCAGCACGCCGGGGCCCACGGCAGGCGGCATCGCGGTGCTCAAGGCTGACACGCCCGCCGCGTTCCAGCTGCCCGACGGCGACAAGGATTTCGTGCAGTTCGAGTTCATGGTGCCGGCCGACGCGAAGTCGGTGAAGTTCGCGATCGACAGCCCGGGCCAGGTGGACCTCGACCTGTTCGTGCGCCAGACCGAGGCGTTCGGCAACACGCTGGGCACCGCCACGTGGCGCTCCAACCGCGACACGAAGAACGAGGCGATCTCGATCACGACCAGCGGTCAGCCCGCGCTCCAGCCCGGCACGCGCATCTTCGTGGCGGTGCACGACTACCCGCGCCAGCCCGTGGCCGGCACCCTCACGGCCACGGTCAACGAAGAGTTCAGGAGCGTGACCGCGCTGACGGCCGGCACGCCTATGGTGGTGCACTTCGACGGCGTGGGCGCGCAGGAGCAGCGCTTCAGCATCGAGGTACCCGACGATGTGAAGTCGATCCAGGTGGACCTCGAGGTGGGCACGATCGACGTTGACCTGTTCATGCGCCACGGCGAGATGATGCTGCAGAAGGAGCAGGCCACGATCGCGTCGCAGAACGAGGGGCAGAACGAGTCGATCATGCTGCGCCGCGAGTACCCCGGCGCGCGCGAACTGAGCACCGGCACGTGGCACATCCTGGTCTGGAACTACGAGAACAAGCCGACCGACGTGACGCTGGTGGTGCACTTCGACGTGCCGCCGCCGGGTGGCCTGCCGCAGGCCGCCGACGTCGATCTGGTGCCGGGCACGCCGCTCGACTTCACGCTGCCGCAGAACGGTCGCGGCTACATCATCGGCAAGGTGACGGTGCCCGAGACGGTCGGCTCGATGACCGTCTCGATTGACTCGACCGGCGAGGGTGCCGACCTCGACCTGTTTGTCGCGCAGGGCAAGCTGCCCGAACGGCTCGGCGACATCACGCTCTCGTCGCGCACCGAGGGCAGCGCGGAGGTGGTGTTCCTCAACGCGGCCGAGCTGGTGGCGGGCGACTACTTCGTGATCGCGCAGAGCTACCAGAACAAGCCGGCCAGCGGGAAAATGCTGGTCGAGTTCGACAAGGACGCGCCGGTGCTGGGGCAGGTGGATGGCGAGCTCGAGCCGAACGTGCCGCGCGCGATTCCGTTCCCGCATCCCGATCCGAAGCGCGCGTTCTACACGCTGGTGTTCCTGATTCCGGATACCGCGAAGTCGATGCTCATCAAGGTGGAGGGTGCCGAGGCCGACGTCGACCTCTACGTGCGCCACCAGAAGCAGATCCAGAGCTGGAACGCCGAGGGTTGCGACTTCATCGGCGGCACGCCAGAGGCCAACGAGGTGCTGTGGGTCAACCGTGCGCTGGGCCTGAAGAGCGGGCTCTACTACATGGATGTGCGCAGCTACGGCACCGGCGCGAGCGCGGCCAACACGAAGATCACGCTGCTGCTGAATGCCGAGAAGCCGCCGGACTACAAGGCGCCCGAGGGCAGCGCCGAGCCCGTGCCGCTGCCGCTGGACACGCCGACCGACATCATCCTCGATCGCCGGCGCGACAAGCTGTCGCGGTTTGTGGTGCAGGTGCCGGAGGGCTCGGCCGCGCTGTTCATCCAGGTCAGCGGGTCGGATGCCGACCTCGACATCTACGCGCGCTTCGGCCGCGTGGTGGGCAACACCGACGACGCGAGCGCGTTTGACGCGAGCGCGACGAGCGGGCTGTGCGACGAACTACTGGAGATCCGCGGGGCCGAGAACGCGCCGGTGCGCGCCGGTACCTGGTACGTCGACGTGATCGCGTTCCGGCTCGACCTCGAGGTGACGTTCACCGTGCTGGCCACGGTCGGCGAGACGGCGCCGCCGATGCCGTCGCTGATGGTGCCGCCGTACCGGCCGCTGGCCGGACTGAACGCGATGCAGCGCGCGGTCGACGCCAGCGTGCGGATCGAATGCGCCAAGGGGAGCGGCGCGGGCACGGTGCTCACGCCGGACGGGCTGATCCTGACGTGCATGCACGTGGTCGGCGACAACGACGCCGGCACGTACCAGGCGACCGACATCATCGTGGCGTTCACGTGGGACGAGCGCGAGTCGCCGCGGCAGACGCACTACGCAAAGGTGCTGAAGGTCGATGCCGAACTCGACCTGGCGCTGCTGCAGGTCGAGCGCACGGTGCGCAAGGAGCCGTTCGACCCCGGCGTCACGCCGCTGACGTGGCTGCCGATCGGCGACTCGACGGCGCTGCGCATCGGCGACACGATCGACGTGTTCGGCTTCCCCGCGATCGGCGGGCAGGCGTCGCGGCCCGGCGTGACGCTCACGCGCGGCATGGTCAGTGGTTTCCAGAGCAAGCGCCGCAAGACGTGGTGGATCAAGACTGACGCCGACATCAGCCCCGGCAACTCGGGTGGCACGGTGACGAACAGCAAGGGCGAACTGGTCGGTGTGCCGTCGATCGTGATCCACCGCGACGACGCGATCCTGGCGTTCTGCCGGCCGACGGAGCGGATACCCGACGAGTGGCTCACGCTGATCAAGGAGCACCTGCCGCGGTGAGCAGTGCAGTGCGGGTGCGGTCGCGGCTCGGACCGGATCGCCATCACCCCGCGCAGGCGATCGTCAGCGCCTCGGCCACGCGATCCATCTCGGCGTCCGTCATCGTCGGAAAGATCGGCAGCGAGAACATGCGCGGCCAGATGCCCTCGACCACCGGGAACATGCCCTCGTGCGTGCCCGCGCTCTCGCGATAGTACGGCTGCAGGTGCAGCGGCCGGTAGTGCACCGACACGCCGATCTGCAGCTCGCGCAGGCGGTTCACCACGGCGTTGCGATCGAGCCCGCTGTCCTCGCGCAGCCGCACCACAAAGAGGTGCCACGCGTGCTGGCGGTCGGGCAACTCCTGCGGCAGCTCCAGCGGCAGGTGCGCGAGCCGGCCGGCGTACCCCGCCACCACGCGTCGGCGCGCATCGCGGAACGCGTCGGCGCGCGAGAGTTGCGCGAGGCCGAGCGACGAGGCGATGTCGGTGAGGTTGTACTTGTAGCCCGGCGCGACGATTTCGTAGTCCCAGTTGCCGCCCGCGCCGAAGCGTGTCCAGGCGACCTTCGACATGCCGTGCAGCGACATCAGGCGCATGCGGTCAGCCAGCGCGGCGTCGTGCGTGACGGCCATGCCGCCCTCGCCGCAGGTGATGCACTTGTTGGAGTAGAACGAGAAGCACGCGACGCGGCCGGCCGCGCTGGCCGAGCCGACGTTCTGCCACGGTGCGTCCGGACCCGTGCGGATCGCGGC
Organism: Planctomycetota bacterium; assembly: GCA_050249295.1. Taxonomy (GTDB): domain Bacteria; phylum Planctomycetota; class UBA8742; order SKZP01; family SKZP01; genus JBFWQT01. Next base: position 3,356 of record JBFWQT010000173.1, on the reverse strand, counting down.
CGGCACGGCGTGCGCGGCGTCGGCGATGACGCTGATGCCGTGCGCGTCGGCCAGCGCGGTGATCGCGGCCATGTCGGCCATCTGCCCGCCGTAGTGCACGGGGATGATCGCGCGCACCGTCTTGCCGGCCGCGCGCAGGGTGTCGAGCGTGGCAGCGGCCGCGGCCGGGTCGATGCACAGCGAGCGCGGCTCGCAGTCCACGAAGACCGGCGTCGCATCGAAGTAGCGCACGACCTCGGCCGTGGCGGCGAACGTGAGCACCGGCACCAGCACGTGCTCGCCGCGTTGCAGGCCGATGGCCTCGAGCGCGAGGTGCAGCGCGGCCGTGCAGGAGTTGAGCGCCACGGCGTGCGGCGCGCCGACGTAGGCGGCGAACTGTTGTTCGAAGTCGCGTGTGATCGCGCCGGTGGTCAGCCAGCCGGCGCGCATGCAGTTGTTCACGGCCGCGAAGTCGGGCTCTTCGAGGGTGGGCCGGAAGAACGGGACGGGAGTGGGGGTGGTGTCGGTCATGCAGTGGAGTCGAAGACAGGCCCTTGCCCGATATCCGGGCGAGCCGGGGACGTCAGTCCCCGGAGGGGGATACCGGCGACCTCACGACATGTCGAGCGCGCGTACCGTGCCCCTCCGGGGACTTACGTCCCCGGCTCGCCTGGAACTTCCGCGGTAGTGGACGAGGCAAGGGCAAGGGAAGAACCTGCCAAGGCTTGTTCGCAACTCGCGACCATTGTCTACTCCACATGCGGTGCGTCCGTCCACGCATCCACTCCGGAGACCGACAGCATGGCACTCAAAGAGAATCGCCTCGATCGCGGCATTCGCCTGTTCGACAACCCGATCCTCGACTTCATGAGCCGGGTGCATCCGCTGCTGCCGGTGTCGTTCTGGTTGCCGGTGGCCGTGGTCTTCAGCGTGTACGCGGTGGGCTACGCCGAGGTGCCTCTGCCATGGCTCAACCTGCTCTGGCTGATCCCGGCCGGGTACGTGGTGTGGTGCTTCAGCGAGTACTGGATTCACCGCTGGTTCTTCCACTTCCAGCCGAAGGCGAAGTGGCTGAAGCAGATGTTCTACTACGTTCACGAGCATCATCACCGCTACCAGGAGAAAGACCGCCTGCTCGCGCCGCCGCTGATGTCGCTGCCGATCTTCTTCGCGTACTGCGGCATCTTCTACGGCGCGGTTGGCACCTGGGCGGGCCTCGCCCCGGCCTGCGCGATGATGACCGGCTTCATCATCGGCTACCTCATCTACGACTACATCCACCTCTATACGCACTTCGCGAAGCCGAAGACGCAACTCGGCAAGATGTTCCGCCGGCTGCATCTGCAGCACCACTTTGCGCGGCCCGACCGCTGGTACGGCATTTCGTGCCCGTGGGTGGACTACCTGTTCGGCACGTACAGCCGGAAGGGTGAGAAGTCGCTGAACAGCAAGGACAACCGTGGCGCCGAGGTGCACTACTTCGGTGACGACGAGTTGCCGCCCAAGGTGCAGGAGTACGAGCGCCTGCACGGCGGCCAGCCCGGCAAGGAGTGGAAGGACGCGCCGGAGGAGAAGGAGAAGGAGAATGCGGTGGTTGCCGAGCCGCAGGTGACGGCGTGAGCGCGCGCGCAACGAACCGGGCGCGCCGGTCGAACCGAGCCGGGGGTGTCAACCCCCGGAGGGGTGTATCGCGCCAACGTGCCGACGCAACGTCCGGTTCTCCGGCTCGCCTGAACGCTCCGCGCGAGGACTCCGATGAGTGACCGTCCCTCGCGCGTGCGCCTCTACCTCGAGCTCGGCAAGGCGCGGCTCAACGGCCTCGTGCTGATCACCACGGCCGTCGGCTTCATCATGGTCGCCGGCGAGCCGTTCCCGCACTGGCTGTTGGTCTTCACGCTGCTCGGCACGCTGCTGACGGCGCTCGGCTCCGGCGCACTCAACTGCATCATCGAGATTGACCGCGACCGCGAGATGAAGCGCACCGCGCGGCGACCGCTACCGGCCGGGCTGATCTCGCGGCGCGAGGCGTGGGTGTTCGCACTGGTCTGCACGATCGGCGGCATCACGATGCTCGCGCTCGGCGTCAACCTGCTGACGGCGCTGCTCGGCCTGATCACGGTCGTCGTCTACATCGCGATCTACACGCCGATGAAAACGCGCAGCACGCTCTCCACGCTGGCCGGCGGCATCTGCGGCGCGCTGCCGCCGATGATGGGCGTGACAGCCGTGACCAACGAGGTGACGACGGTCGCGTGGGTGCTCGGCGGCATTCTCTTTGTCTGGCAGATTCCGCACTTCCTCGCGCTGGCGTGGATGTATCGCGCCGACTACGAGAAGGGCGGCTACCGCATGCTGCCGCTGGTCGATCCCGGCGGGCACTTCACGGCGCGCCAGACGATCCTCTACTCCATCGCCCTGTTGCCGCTGGCGTTTGCGGCCACGCTGGCCGGCGCGACCGGCTGGGTGTACGCGGTCGGCGCGCTGATTCTCGGCGCGCTGATGGTGCACCGCGCGATCCGCTTTGCCGGCGAGCGCAGCGCGCGCAATGCGCGCCGGTTGTTCCTGTTCACGCTGCTCTACCTGCCGGTGTTGCTGCTGTTGATGGTGCTGGACCGCGGCCCGGTGGTGGGTCCGTTCACCACGCGCGCGACCGGCCCGCCGGCCGGTGTGGTCGACACGCCGCCCACGCCGTAAGAGCCGCGAGCGCGAGCGAGGCGGGGCTCGTGCGCACGCGGCGGAAGAAGAGGATTGGACACAGAGGGCACAGAGGACACAGAGAAGAAGGGGAACGAGCCTGAACGCTCTCTCGCCTGCTCCTCTCCGTGTCCTCCGTGTCCTCTGTGTCCAATCCTCTTTCTCGCTGCGCGCACCGCTGAATGCATGGTCAATGAGTGGATTCGCAGCCGAGAGGCTCCCTTCGAGCCCGCTCCCTTCGAGCCTGTCCGCGAATCGCGATTCCGGGCGAGCCGGGGGTGTCAGCCCGATGGGCGCTAAAAAACAAGAGCCGCGAGCGCAAGCGAGTCGGGCCCCGTTGGGGTCACGCCCGCAAGCCCACCGTTTGAACGCTGACCAGCGCGTTCACGAAACCTCCGACGGTTGATCCGTAGACCCGGGCCCTCGGGGCCCGCTCGCTTGCGCTCGCGGCTCTTGTAATAGCGCTCATCGGTGTCAGCCTCCGGAGTCTGGTTCAGAACCCAGCGCACAACAACAAGCCTTGCACGCAGGTCCCGGTATCAGACTCCGGGGGCTTCCACCCCCGGCTCGCCCGGAACCGGAAGTGCAATTCGCGGACAGGCTCTTTCGGTCGCGGCTCTGTCCGGAAAGATCCACGTACAGCCTTCAGCTGGGCGGCGCGCGCTTGCGGCATCGCGCCGCGC
>JBFWQT010000172.1:0-12137 GCA_050249295.1 Planctomycetota bacterium | reverse complement strand
GCCTGCACCAAATGCGGTGCAATCCCGGAGCAGGCTGGTAGCCTGCACCACAGGCGGTCCGTGAGCCGGAGCAGGCTTCCAGCCTGCACCACAGACGGCACAAGCCCGGAGCGGTCACCATCGCCCATCGGCCAGCCACGCCGCCACCGCGGCCAGATCGCGGGCAATGTGCGACGCGTCGGCCGGGTCGCGCGAGTCGTCGCCGTTGCTGACGAACACGGTGTGCGCCACGCCGGCCGCGCGGGCCGCGATGATGTCGTCGCGATAGTCGCCGACCATCACCGCCTCGTCCGGGGCCGCGCCAAGCTGCTGCAGCGCGAGCAGGATCGCATCGGGTGCGGGCTTCGGCGTCGCGTCCTCGCGAGTAACCACCACCTGCGCCGCAAACCGCAATCGCTCGAGCGTGATCGTCGATGCCGGCCGGCAATTGCGCGTCACCACCGCGACCTGCACCGACGGCACGGCCGCGGCGATCCACGCGACCAGCGCGTCGAACCCGGCGTTCGGCTCGGCCGCCTGCGCCGCCAACAACTCGTGACGATGCAGCACCTCGTGCGCGAGTTGCATCGCCGTGGCATCGGCGAGCGCATTCACCCAATCGAGGATCGACGGCGCATCGGCCGGCATGCCGAGGTCGACCCGGATGCGCTGGAAGTCCAGCACCGGCCGCGTGAGCGTGCCGTCGAGATCGAACAGCAGCGCTCGCACCGGCCGCGGCATCACTGCTCCTCCACTCGCAGCGGCCAGACCCACGTTGCGCCACCGATGCCGGCCACGGCGTTGAAGCGCACCAGCAGGCGCGACGCGCGGGCCGCTTCGTCGGGCGTGGCGGCGGGGTCGGCGTCGGGTTGCAGGAGTCGATCCTTGCCGAACCACATCTCGAACGGCTCACAACGAGGGAACGCATGCACCGGATACGTCTCGGCGCCGACAAGGCGGATCGGCGGCGCATCGGCCGTGGGCAGCCATTCGAGGCGATCGGTCGGACCGGTGACGAGTCGCTTGCCGGTGCCGTCGCCGATGTCGGCCGGCACGGGTTGTTGCAGCGCGAGGCAGATGTTGGTTGCGAGCAGCGTGTCGCGCAGCCGGCGGCCGACCGCCTGGCGCCACGCCGCGGGCGCGCCCGGCAACACCACGCCGTCGGATGTGCTGCGCCCCGGGCGCGACGGACCGCCGGGCTGTCCCGGTGCCGGGTTGAGCGCGGGCAGCGCCTCGATCACGAGCAGGTACTCGCCGGGCGTCGTGAGTTGCAACCACGCGCGCGTTGGCGCGGCCAGCACCGCACCCTCGGGCAGCGGCCGGCCGGGCGCTTCCGGCCAGATCGACCAGGCGGTGCCGTCCGGCATGATCAGCCACGCGACGGCATCCACCGCGCCGGTCGCACGGAACCAGATGCGCACGTACTGCTGCGCGACGATCCGCGCGTTGTCGGTGGGCAGCAACGACGGCGGGCTGGCGAATCCGCCGCGAACCAGCACGGCCGCATCGATGCGCGTGAGCGGCAGCGAGGTGGCGCGGCCGAGCACGGTCTCCTCCGGGTCCAGGGCGGTGCATGGCGGCACCTCGACCGGCAGCGTGACGCGGCGCGTGACGATCGGCACGTCGGACGTCGCGGACCACGCGATCAGCCCGCTCGCGGTCGGTACCTCCCACGATCCGACCGACACGAGCATCGCGTCGGCGCCGATCTGCCGGGTCAGCGCGCGCAGTTCGGTGGAGTTGCCGGTCAGCGCGTTGGCGATGCAGCGCGGATTGACGCGCGCCCATGCCTGGCTGACCAGCGGGCTGACGAGGTCGGGAATGCTGGCCGCGGCGGCCTCGCCCATCGCGGCGACGATGGCGTCGCGGCGCGCCTCGATGTCGCTGTCGTCGCGGTCGTCGCCGTCTTCGGTGTCATTGTTGGTTGCCCACGGAGCGGCCATCACGGCCAGTCGGATGCCGGCGGGCATCGGGCCGAGCGCCGAGCGGATCGATGCGGCAGCGGTGCCGGTGTCGTCGATCAGCGCGGCGAAGCGGTTGGGAGCCGGGACGTTGGCGTTGGCCGGCGCCGTGTTCGTGTTTGCCGGCTGGCGGTTGGCGTTGCGATTGGCGCCAGCCGTCGACGAACTGCCGGGCAGGATCGCCGGCCCGGTGCACGCCATCGCCAGTGCAAGCATTGCCACGACCACCACGCTGCGACCGGCCCTCGCGCCTGTTGTTGCTCGTTGCTCGTGCATCTCGCTCAACGCTCAGGAGATCAGGCTGTCGATGAACTGCCCGCTTACCGCTGGCGGCGCGATCGGCCCCTCGGCGTTGCCCGACAGGAACTGCTCGACGATCGGGTCGTCGCTCTGCTGCATTTCCTCGGGTGTGCCGTGCGCCACGATGCGGCCGTCGTAGACCATGTAGATGCGGTCGGCGATGCGCATTGCGCTGTGCATCTCGTGGGTGATGACGACCGACGTGATGTTGAGGCTGTGGCCGAGGTCGACGATCAGCTTGTCGACCGCGCCGATCACGATCGGGTCGAGTCCGGCCGAGGGCTCGTCGTAGAACACGATGTCGGGATCGAGCGCGATCGCACGCGCGAGGCCGACGCGCTTCTTCTGGCCGCCCGAGAGCTGCGCCGGCGTCTGCAGGTACGAATCGCGCAGGCCGACGAGTTCGAGCTTGAGCCGCACCATGATCTCGATCGTCGAGTCCGGCAGTTCGGTGTGGAAGCGGATCGGCAGCGCGACGTTCTCGCCGACCGACAGCGAGTTGAACAGCGCGGCCGACTGGAACAGCACGCCGAACTTGCGTCGCACGCGGTTGAGTCGCACTTCGTTGGCGGTGCCGACGTCCTGGCCGTCGATCAGGATCTGCCCGCTGTTGTAGGGCTGCGCGCCGATGATGCAGCGCAGCAGCGACGACTTGCCGCAACCGGACGGCCCCATGACGACGACCACCTCGCCGGGGTTGACGTGCATGTTGATGCCCTTGAGCACCTGGCGGCTGCCGTAGCTCTTGACGAGATCGGTGATCTCGATCATCGGCCCGCCCTTGTGGCGCAGGTTCTCGTCGAGCTGTTTGCGCCGGGCATCGCGATCCACGCCGCGCCGCAGGTATTCGGTGACGTCGCTCACGGCGGCGATGTGTGGGGTGGAGGTGTGGTGATCGGGGCACAGCGTCGGCCCGCGATTCTAGTGTGGTGTCAGCGCCATTGTGTTGAGAATCCGGTCCGCGCCGCGACCGTCAGGGATTTCCGATTCCAGGCGAGCCGGAGGTGCAAGCCCCCGGAGTCTGGTTCTGAAGTCAGCTCACGATTGGCTCTACAGGCCCGTCCCGCAGTCGTGCCGGAATCAGACTCCGGCGGATGCTCGAAGCGATCTGCCGGTCACCACTGGCCTCCTCTGGTACCGGCATTGACCACGGCTCGCTGCGTGGTACCCGGATGTTGCGGAAGTAACGCCGCGTCGCAATGTTTCGTACGTGACGTGTCCAGACCAGCGTTCAGGAGCGAGATGATGGCCGCACCATGGCTGGCACTGAAAGTCTTTGTGTCCTCGACGTTCAAGGACCTGGAGCAGGAACGCGACCAGCTGGACGGTGTGTTCCGCGCGATCGGTCGCGACCTGATCGAGCGCCAGCTCACGCTGCTGCCTTACGATCTGCGCTGGCGCACGGTGGACACCAACGGCACCTACGTCGATGCGTGCCTCAACTATCTGCGCCGCTGCCGGTACTTCATCGGCGTACTGGACAGTCGCTACGGCACGCGCCCGGAGTCCGGCGAGAACCACCAGCCCAACCCGGAGCGCTTGTCGATCACCGCGATGGAGGTCCGCGAGGCGATCGCGCAGGATCTGCGGCGGATCTTCTTCCTGCGCGAGGCCTCGGCGCTCAAGCCATCCGGCGAGGTCGGCGAGCAGCCCGAGGATGGCCTGGCGCTGCAGGCACTGAAGGACCAGTTGACGGCGACCGGCGAGACGGTGGTGTACTACCGCGACACGCCGCACCTGCTGCAACTGGCTGGCGAGCACCTTCGCCGGTTGATCGACGCGGACTATCCGGTCGGCCAGGTGGTGCCGGCAGCAGCTCGCAGTGCGGCCGAGGTACGCGCCGGATACATGGCCGGGCTCGCCTCCGGGTTTGTCGGCCGCCGTGCGGACGTCGAGTCGTTGCTCGCACACGCACGGTCAGGCGCGGGCATGCGAGTCGTGCATGCCGTGGCGGGCACGGGCAAGTCGGCGCTGATGGCGCACGTGGCGCAGCGCCTGGCGGCCGAGGGCGCAACGGTGATTGCGCACTGGCTCGGCGTCGACTCCGGCGCGCGCACCGTGGACGGCATCATGACCTCGCTTGCCGCGCAACTGCACGCCGCCGGACGGCTCGACGGGCCGCTGCCCGACGACCCGCTGACCTGCGCGGCGCGTGTGGCCGACGTGCTTCGCGAAACCGACCAACCGATCGTGTTGATGATCGATGCGCTCGACGAGGTCAGCGATGCCGGTCGTGACCTGCGATGGCTGCCGGGCACGCTCGGCAGCGGTGTCCGCACGATCGTCAGCTCGCGGCCGACCGATGTGCTCGACCGGCTGCTCGAGCGCGCCGGCGTGACCAGCACCGAACTGGCACCGCTCGACGACGCCTCGCTCGACGCGATCGTCGCGCAATACGTGGCCGACAGCGCCGGTCGCATCAGCCTGCCCGATCGCGACCGGATCCTGTTGCGCGAACGTGCGGCCGGCAATCCGCTGTTCCTGATCGTCGCGCTCGACGAGTTGCAGGCCGGCGGAACCGCGGTGGGGCAACTCGCCACCACCGTAGAGGGCCTGTTCCAGCAGATCGTGGCGCGACTCTCCGAACGTCATGGCAGCCGGCGCGTGCACGCCCTGCTCGGTCTGGTCGCCGCGGCCCGGTATGGCCTGGCCGAGAGCGAACTGGCCGACCTGCTCACCGGGGACGGCGCGCCGATTCCGCGCGGCGAGGTCGCGCTGTTGCTCGCCGAGTTGCGCAACTTCATCGTGCCGCGCGACGGCCTGCTCACGTTCTTCCACGCCGAGTTCGGCCGCTCCGTGCGCCAGCGGCTTGGCGTCGGCGGGATGCGCGAGTTCCACCAGCGGTTGATGCGCTGGTTTGCCGACCGGCCCGCGATCGATCCGCGACGGCTCAGCGAGTATGCATGGCAATGCATCGAGGCCGGCGACTGGCAACGCACGCTGACTGTGCTGAGCGACCCCGCCTTTGTGGCGACCAGTTGCGAGCGAGGGTTCGTCACCGATCTCGCGGCCGACTACCGCCATGCGCTGACCGGTGCCACCGTGACGGTGCCGGATAATGCGAGCGCCGTGGTCGTTGTCGGCACGACGCGGCTCACGGTCGGCCGCGCTCTGCTCGAGTTGATCAGCGAAGCGCTGCACCGCGACCTCACATTCCTGGTGCGCCACCCGGAATGCGCGCTGCAGACGATTGCGGCCACCTGTCGCTGGGTGGATGACCCGGCCGCGCGCGACTACCTGCAGGCGCCGGACGCCGGTTGGCCGGCGGATGCTCCGGCGAGCGAGGGCCCGATGTGCATTCTCGCCGATGCCTGGCTCCGGGCAGCCGGTCCGCATCTCGTCAGCTTGCGTCCGCCCGACCCGATGCCCGGCTCCAACCTGCGCCTTGTGCTGCGTGCTCACGGCAACGACGCCAACGGCGCGAGCTACAGCCCGGATGGGCACCGCATCGTGTCAGCCGGCATCGAGGGCATTGTGCGCGTGCACGACGCCGACACTGGCCAGGAGCTTGCTCGCATGATCGGCCACGAAGGCGCGGTCTACCACCCCGCGTTCAGCCCGGATGGCCGCCGTGTGGCCAGCGCGTCGATCGATCGTACGGTGCGCATCTGGGATGCCGCGACGGGCGCGCCGCTGCAGACGCTGCCCGGTCACAACGCCGCCGTGGACAACGCGGTGTTCAGCCCCGATGGCTCGTTGCTTGTGTCCGGCTCGCACGATGCCAGCGTGATCGTGCGCGATGCGGCCACAGGCAACGAGTTGCGCCGACTCAGCGGACACACACGCAACGTCACGCGGGTGATGTTCAGCGCGGACGGAGCCCGGATTGTCACGGCCTCGGAAGACAAGACCGTGCGCATCTGGCAGAGCGCCACCGGCGAGCAACTGCTGCAGATCGCGGTTGGCGACTCGCCCGTGAGTTGCGCGTCGTTCAGCCCCGATGGCGCCACCGTCGTGACCGCCAGCTGGGATGCCGTGATTCGCGTGTTCGACGGCAACACCGGTGAGCAACGGCTCGAACTGCGCGGGCACGATCGCGATGCGCACACCGCGCTGGTCAGCGGCAACGGACGCCGCATCGCGTCGGCGGCCTTCAATGAGATCCGCCTGTGGGACGCGACCGACGGCAAGCTGCTGATGTCGATCCCCGCCGTCGGTTTCAACGTGCACAGCATTGCGTTCAGTCCCGACAGCCGGCACATCGTGTCGGCGCACGATGACGGCACGGTGCGCGTCTGGAACGTCGCGGAGGGCGCCGTGCATCTGCGCCTCGATGGCCATGCCGCCGCGGTCTCCGCGCTGGCGGTCGCGGCCGATGGCCGGCAGTTTGCCACTGCATCGTGGGACGAGACGGCCATCATCTGGGATGCGAACGGCCGCGTGCAGCATCGTCTGCTCGGCCACGAGAACGGCGTTCGCGGCGTCGCGTTCCACCCGTCGGGGTCGCTGATCGCCACGGCTGGCTGGGATCGGACCGTTCGGCTGTGGGACACCGCAACCGGCAACGAGGTGCGCGTGCTGAGCGGCCACACCGATTCGGTCAGCAACGTGGTCTTCGCGCCGGACGGCAAGTCGCTGGCGAGCAGCGGCTTCGATCGTGCGGTGCGCGTGTGGAACACGGAGACGGGCGAGTGCACCACCACCATCGAGAACGCAGACGCGATGAGGCTGGATCGCGATGCGCTCTACCGCGCCGCCCGGTTCGGCGAACCGCCGACCCCGGATGGCGGGTTGACGGCCACGACGACGGATGGCGCCACCTGCATTGTCGGCATTGTCGGCGCCGCCGATGCGCCGACCCTGTGGTGGCCGATGCCGTTCGCGCATGCCATCGCACTCCCCGGCAGCAACCGCATCGCAGCCGCGACCGAGGGCGGCTACGTCACGGTGCTTGAAAGGTCCGGCCGGTGAGCGCCAGCCGAACTCGCCACTCGCGACAGCACATTGACGGATCGCGGCAGCGGCGGAAGATGCCGGGTGCTGCCACAATATGTGTCCCGTCCGGCCAGCCGGCTGCGGAGTATTCGCATGGCGAAGAAGAAGGCGCATCGCCCGTTCTCGTTCCGCATCTACAACGCGGGATGCGCGCTGCTCGCTGGCACCGCCGTGATTGCCGCAGTGGTGATCCTGATCCTGTCCACCTACGAGCGGCGAGTAGTGGTCTGCGCGCCACCGCGCGCGCCGAAGTCGCTCGCGCCGCTGCTCGGGCCCGATCCGATGCCACCGCTGCCACCTGCCGGCACGACCGCCGCCGACACGCTGATCGGTGACAGGCGCTTCGATCATGGCGCACGCCGGTTGCGGCTCGAGCTGGCCACCGGCACACAACCCGAAGCGCTCGCGCCAGTGATGCGCGCCAACTACGTGTCGTTCGGCGCGGCCTGCAACATGCTCGGTATCAACCCGGCGCGCGCCAGGCTGCTGCCGTCGGCCGACCTGATGTTCTCGATGATCGGCCAGCGCGAGGACGCGATTGCCGTCGGCATCGAACTCGCCTTCGTGCGCGGCGTGCCGTCCGAACGCATCCCGTCGCTCGCCGCGTTCCTGCAGGACCTCGCGGAGATGACGCCGACCAGCGCGCGGCCCGGCGTGACGGCCGCCGCGATTGCCGAGTTGCGCGCGTGGATTGCGCTCGCGCTGCAAGAGCTCGACGAGCCGCTCACGCCGGCCGCCGACGCCGACCGCCTGGCCGCGCTGGCCAACGAGTTCGACGCGAGCACGCTGTACTCCGAGCCGCACGGCTGGTGGGCCGCGTCGGACGAGCTGCGTTCGGCGTTCCGCGCGACGCGCGTGCTGATGATGCCGCTCTCGCCGGAAGCCGTGGCGGCCGCGGTGCAGGCCGTCGGGCGCGACGAGCCGCGCGGGCGCGCGTGGCGTGCGCACTACACGCGCTGGCTGGCGGTACTGCGTGCGCTGTACGGGCCCTCGTCGCATGACGCGCTGACGCTGGCCGTGGCACTGGCGGCCAACGATGACGCGCGCGGCACCGCGTTTCGTTCGCCGCTCTCGTTGTTGCCGTGGCGACTGCACGTGCCGGCCGATTCGCTGGTGGTAGCCGCACGACTGGCCGAGGCACGCTTCGACGCGAAGGCCGACGTGACGCGCGACGACCCGGTGGAGTTCGCGCTCGGGCAACTCGCCCACGAAATGGTGGTCAGCGGTGGGGGCATCGGAACGTCTGACGCCGGCACGACCAACTGGCTGGATCTGCGCCTCGCGGCACGCCTGGACGCGGTGGCGCTGACGGCGAAGGATGCGGCGACCACGCCGGTGTCAGGCCAGCTCGGCGCGGGACGCGTCAAGCTCGCGCTCGGCGAGCACTTCAAGTGGATGCGCCTCTCGGGCCTGGCCGCGGCCGGGCTGCGAGAGGAGCGCGGCACCGCCGTGAACATCACGCGCGGCCTCGGCTGCGAACCCGACATCTCGATCCTCAAGCCGGTGGAAGGCGCGCCGCTGGTCGAGCCGCAACCGGCTGCCTTCGCGCGCGCCGCGGTGGCCTCGATCCGGCTTCCCGCGCTGCTTGCGCCGCACCTCACGCCGGCCGCGCTGGAGACAATCACGGTGGCGCAGTTGCCGGGGCGTCAGCCGGTGTCGGTCGCGCTGATGCTCGCCGAGACCGTGCGCATCTGCCGGACGATCAGCGTGGTGGCGGCAGCCGAGGCCGGCGTGGACCCGCCGGACGCAACCGACGCGGCGCGCATCTCGCCAGACACCATGATCAACGCGGTGCTGTGGCTGAACGAGGACTTCCATGTGGACCCCGAACTGACCACCGACGTGCGCGACGTGTGGCCGGTGGGCAGCCTGCCGGACGGTCGCACGCTGTGGATCGGCGTGAACGGCGTGCGCCTCGTGCCGCTCACGGTGTCCGCGGCCGAGGGCAGTACCTCGGAGACCGGCCGCGAGTGGTTGCTGCTGCTGCCGGTGCTCGACCGCGAACTCCGCGCGACGGCTACGCTGCCGCCATCGCGCGACTACTGGCGCCTGCTGGACGAGTGGACGAGCGCAGCCGGCCGCCATCAGCTCACGCGCTGACCGAGCGCAGTCGCTCCACGCGAACAAACCCGCTACATTCAACGCACTACTGCAACCGCCATCCATGCCGGACCGCCCCATGAACCAGCCGCCAGGGCCCGGCGACCGCACGCCGTCCGACAACATTCCGGCCCCGCCCCCGCCACGCACGCTGCGACACTCGGCGCGCACCCGCGCACTGCAGGCGCGCGACACCGCGGCCGCGGCCAGCGGGTCGTCGGCCTCCCACGATGCGCTCAACCTGAGTGCGCTGCACACGCAGATTCATCCGGCGCCCGGCGGCGTGCACGCGGCGATCAACAAGTATCGCTTCGCCGGCGAGCTCGGTCGTGGTGGCCTCGGCGTGGTGCGCCTGGCCGAGGACACGCTGTTGCGGCGCGAGGTAGCGGTCAAGCTCGTGCTCGACGCGAGCAATCCGCAGGACACCAGCGCGATGGTCGAGGAGGCGCAGATCACAGGCCAGCTCGAGCATCCCAACATCGTGCCCGTGCACGAGCTCGGCACCGACGCCGCCGGTCGGCCGTACATGGCGATGAAACGGATCCAGGGTCGCACGCTGCAGCAGGCGATCGACGCGACTGACGGCCTGGTGCGCGACGCGATTGCGCGACCGTCACCGGAGCGGCTGGCCGAGGCGCAGCGCAGCGAACGGCAGTTGCTCGATGCGTTCATCAAGGTGTGCGACGCGCTGGCCTACGCGCACAGCCGTCGCGTGATCCACCGCGACCTCAAGCCGGCCAACGTGATGGTCGGCGAATACGGCGAAGTGCTTGTCGTCGACTGGGGCCTCGCCAGGCCGATCGGCGGCGATGCGCGTACCCACACCGTGCGCGTCGATCGACGCGAACAGGGCACCAACCTCACGCTGCAGGGTGAAGTGTTCGGCACCCCGGCGTACATGCCGCCGGAGCAGGCCAGCGGCAACGCGGCCGACCTCGACGAACGCAGCGACGTCTACTCGCTCGGCGCGATCCTGTTCACGATGCTCACCGGCAGCGCGCCGTTCTCCGGCAACGTCGGCCAGATTCTCGAGCGCGTGGCACGCGGGCAGGTGCCGCTGCCGAGCAAGCGCAGTCGTGGTCGCGACGTGCCGCGCGAACTCGAGGCGGTGGTGATGACCGCGATGGCGGCCGACCCCGCCGACCGCTACCAGTCGGTGGTCGAGCTCAAGGCTGACGTCGAGGCGTGGCTCGACGGGCGACGACTGGCGGCAGCCGACTACTCGCCGTGGCAGCTGCTCGGCAAGTGGATGCGCCGGCACAAGGCGATCGTGCTGACGGCCGGTGCGTCGGCGGCCGCGTTGATTGTGGTCGTCGTGTTGTTCATCCTCGGGCTGCAGAGCGAGCGTGACCGCGCCGATGCCGAGGCCGCGACGGCACGCGACGCCGAGCACGCGGCGGCGATCGAGCGCGACCATGCACGCACCGAGCGCGACCGCGCGGTGGCGGCCGAGGAGGAGTCGCGCACCCAGGCCGAGGCGGCGCGCGTGGCCCGCAGCGAGGCCGAGGCATCGGCGCTCCGCGCGACCGACGAGGCGGCCAGGGCGAAGGCCGCGGAGGTCGACGCCCGCCGCCAGCTGGCCGATTCGTTGATCGCGCAGGGCGACTCGCTGCTGATCTCCGATCGCGTGCCCGACGCCGAGGAGCGCTACCGCTCGGCTCGCCGCATCCTGGCCGAGCAGCATGATCCCACGTTCGCGGCCGACCTCGCGCTCGGCAATCGCTACGCCGTGGCGCCGCCCGAACTGCTGACGATCCACGTGCCCGAGGCGATCATGGCCACCGGGTTCTGTGTCGACGGCCTGTCGCTGTGGTGCGCGTGCCTCGACGGCTCGCTGCGCGTGTACGACGCGGCGACCGGCGTCGAGCTGCGACATGCGATGCACAACGGTGGCATTGCGAGTGCCTGCGCCGTGCCCGACACCGGCGGCACATCGCTGGTCGCGACCGGCGGTGGCGATCGCGTGGTGCGCATCTGGGACACCACGACCGGACGCGAGGTGCAGTCGCTCGGCAGCGGCCTGCACACCGGCTACATCGCGGCGCTGGCCGCGTCGGCCGACGGGCGCTGGATCGCGTCGGGTGGCTCCGAGGGCGACAACACCATCTGGATCCACGACCGCCAGGGGCGCGTCGCATCGCGCAAGCTGGTCCTCGGTGACTTCCACGCGAAGACCACGTCGCACGCGCGCGCCGTGCGGAGCCTGGCGTTCTCGCCCGACGGCACGCGCCTGGTCAGCGGCAGCGTCGACACCTCGGCGCGCGTCTGGGATCTGCAAACGGACAAGGCGCTGATCACGCTGCGACCGCCCGGCCAGAGCCACGTCAACACGGTCGCGTGGACCGCCGACGGCAAGCGCATCATCACCGGCGGTATCGACCGCATGCTGCACATCTGGGATGCAGCGGCCCCCACGGATCCGGCACAGCCGGGCTACGACAACCTGTTGCATGTCGCGGCGCATCGCGGCTGGGTGATGTGCAGCGCCGTGACGCCCGACAGTCGCCACATCCTCTCCGGTTCGCGCGATCATTCGCTGCGGCTGATCGACCTGGCCACCGGCGAGTCGGTGCGCCAGTTCATCGGCCACGACGATTCGGTCAACGCGGTCGGCCTGTCCGGCGACGGCCGGCTCGCGGTGTCGGGCGGCCTTGATGGCACGCTGCGCGTGTGGACCACCTCGCTCGGTGCAACACGCAGCGAGTGGTCGCGACCGACCAACATCGCGCGCATGGTGCTCTCGCGCGACGGCCGGCTGTGTGTGACCACCTCGGTGGACGGGCGACTCGACGTGCGCGATGTCGAGACCGGCGTGCGCATCTACTACCAGCAGGCGCACAACGACCAGCTCTAGATCGGAAG
>JBFWQT010000171.1:0-12158 GCA_050249295.1 Planctomycetota bacterium | reverse complement strand
AGCATCCACGGCCTCCACGGCCGTGGCCCAATTGAAGCCACGATTGCGGCGAACTCCGCGACCCGACTGGTGGCCACTTCCACGGCCTTCACGGCCGTGGCCCAATTGAAGCGCGCGACGCCTCGTGCTCGACTGGGCAACCGACCGCCGGATCTTCCACGGCCTTCACGGCCGTGGCCCAATTGAAGCCCGCACCGAGAGAGGGCGGGTGTCGAGCTCGCCATCGATCTTCCACGGCCTTCACGGCCGTGGCCCAATTGAAGCCAATCCTTCGCGGGGTGAAGCACGCGCCGGTCAGGGTTCCACTTCCACGGCCTTCACTGCCGTGGCCCAATTGAAGCATGCCGACGTGGGCGATCATCGCCAGCAGCGCGGCCCTTCCACGGCCTTCACGGCCGTGGCCCCATTGAAGGCGCATGGCAGCGGGCCACGGCAACTTCTGCGAACGGCGCGACCGCTGTCGACGCCGGGCGGTCGGTGGTTCGCGCAGTTGCGCGTTGCGTTGTGTAAGCCCCTCCCCGCCGACGCGTTGACAACAAACGAGCCGCCGGCCACCTCCTGGTCCGGTCGGGCATCGGCACAGAGAGGCAGCCGGACGGTGATCGTCGGATGCGTTGCTGACGGTACGCGGGGTGTCGTTGCTCAGCGCACCTCTGGGCGTGGTCCGGACATCTCGATGTTCGCCCGCCATTCGCGCAGCGCCGCGGCCGCCGCAGAGTCGCCGACAAAATCGAGGTAGCGCAGTTCGTTGGCAGCGCAACTCGAGGCCTGAAGATAGTCGCCGTTGAGCAGGAACCCATCGCGAGCCTTCGCGAGCCATCGCTGACCATCTGCGGCGTCTTCGTTCGCGAGACAAGCGAGACCGAGGTCGGCCATGATGGTCGGCACCCACACATCATCGGCGCCAGCCGCCAGGTCCATCGCGTGCTGCAACAGGGTGCGACCGCGCTCGACATTGGCGCGCTGCAAGTGAATCACGCCGAGCAATGCGTTGGCCCTGGCCGCCACTCCATTGTCGTCGCTGCGCATCAGCGACGCGAGGAGCGCGGTGGCAGGCGTGGTGTGTCCCGCCGATGCCAGCGCGCGGGCCTGCTCGACGCGATAGCGCTCGCGATCCGCGTCGCCGTCCGCGTCCGACTCTGCCTTTGCGTACGCGGTGACCGCCGGGCCAAACTCGTCGCGCGCCATGTACCAGCCAGCGACTCGCTCCATCAGGCGGTCCGGCACACCTGCGGGCCAGTCGGTTCCCTCGGGCTTCCACCTGCCGAGGCGGTCCCACAACGACGGGCACGCGACCGGGCCGGATGCGGCCAATATCACTGCCTGCTTCCACGCGGACAGAGCAGCCGCTGCGTCGCCTGCTCGCCGATGCGCTTCGGCGAGCAGCAAGCACAACTCCGCGTGCCAGGTGGTGTCAAGAGTGGCGACCCGCTCGGCGGCTGCAGTGAGCGTGGCGGCTGCTTCGCCCGGCTGGTCGGTGAGCAACAATGCCGTGCCGTGCAGCTGTAGGTCGTCGGCTTCGGCCCACGCGTCGCCGACCGGCACGGGCAATGACCTGGCGCTGGCCTGCGCGAACTGGCCCTGATGCAGGTCAGCGAGCATCAGAGAGCGGGCGTCCGACCAGGCGCGCCACACCGCGGGTGCGGCCCTCCGCGCGCGGATCGCATCCAGCGCTCCGCACTCGGTCGCAACGAACAGCAATGCCGGCCCATCGAGCTGTTCCGGAGTCACGGCGCGCAACGTTTCGACGGCCACATCGCGCCAGCGCTGCACGACCTGCCGGGCAGACGCCCAGCGTTCGCGCTCGAGCAACTTGCCGACTCGTGCGATGAACTGCCGCGGCGTGAGCGCCGTGGCGGGCTGCAGAACGGAGCCGGCACCGCCCGGAATGATCCGCGCCGGGGCAACCGAATACAGGCGCGCTTCGCGATCCACGCGCGAGCTGCTGGTGCAACCGGCGAGCAGGAGCGTGGCAACCAGCACCGGCAGCCATGGTTGCCGGAGTGCGATGCTGCAGAGTGCCGGGTCATTCCTGGTCATCGCCGTACTCCGCGGGGCCGAAACTGTGATAGTGGAACTTCCCGGCCAACTGGCGTGTCCGTTCGCCCGAGGAAGGTGGGTCGTCGCGATCGAACGTGCGCAGCGTGCCGCGGCCGTAGGGTGCCGCAGGGTGCACACTGAGCTCGTCCATCATGGCGCGTCCGGCCGCTTCGGCTTCGGCCGGCGTGTTGAGTACAACGGGCCGGATCAGCACGATCAACTCGGTTCGCGTCTTGCGTTTCACGTTGCGCTGGAACAGCAGCCCGATCAGCGGGATCTCGCCGAGAATCGGCACCGACTCGCGGGTCTGCAGGATCTCTTCCTCGATCAGCCCGCCGATCGCCACAGTGTGCTGGTCCTTCGCGACCATCGTGCCGCTGATGGTGCGCGTCTGCACGGTGTCCACGAACTGCTCGGTGAAGCCGGTGCTGGTCGGCACCAGCACCCGCGCCCCGTTGCTCTTGATGCTCGACGACTCCTGGAGGATGCGCAGGGTGACGGTGCGATCCGACGAGATGTCCGGCGTGATGAGAAGCGTCGTGCCGACCGGCCGGAACTCGATCGCCGTGGTGCCGGGTGTGGTGGTGGTTCCTCCGTTGTCGCCGACCACAGTTTGCGGCCCGACGAAGCTTCGGTTGATCGGCAGCTCGGAACCGATGAACAGCCGGCTGACTTCGCGATTGGCCGTGAGCAGCACCGGCGTGGCGAGAGCTGTGACGCGATTGCGCGACTCGAGCAGCTGCAGCCGGGCGCGGAACGCATCGCCGACGAACTGGGCCAGCAGCGCGCCGCCGATCTGGCCGCTACCGCCGGGCGCCAGACTGCTGCCGCTCGCAGCAGCGATGTCGCCGCTCGAGAACTGCCCGCCGAACTCGCCACTGGCCGACTGCCAGTCGAACGCGCTGTTGAAGTTGTCGGCGAGGTCGATCGACAGCACCTTCACTTCGAGCAGCAACAGCGGCGTGGGCACATCCAGCTGACGGATCAGGTCGTCGAGCTGTCGCAGCAGTTGCTCATCGCCAGTACGCACCAGGATGCGGTTCTGCTTCTGGCTGACGGTGAGGAACGCGTTGGAGCGGTAGCGCGTCAGCAACCTCGCAACGACGGACGGGTCGGCGCCCTCGCCGGCTTCGAGTGCGTCGATCTCATCGGCGGTCAGATCCTGGACTCGCTGCGGCGCGATCACCCGGTTGGGAGTCGCCGTGCGGGCGTCCGTGCGCGAGTTGCGTTGGGTGGGGGTGTTCCTCGTTCCGATCGAACCGGCTCCGCCGCCGCTTCCGCCGCCGCTGCCACCACTGCCAAAGCCCTGGCTGCGGCCGTCAAACATGTCGAAGCGTTGCAGGCGTCGCTGCAGGTCGGAGACCACCTCGGCATCCTCGTCGCCTCCGATCGCCATCACGATCCGGTCGCCGTACAGGCTGCCCACCTGCGCGGCCACCTCGAGCGCATTGCCGAACGTCAGGGTGAAGACGCGCGTGCGATCCTCGCGAAACTCGGCCACATCGCGCCGGTACTCGGCCACGGTGTGCACCCGCACGATGCCGGTGGTGTCGTCGCGACGCAGCCACAGGCTGTGCGCACGGGCCAGCGCGTCCAGCGCGTCCATCGGCCGCACGTCCTGTACGTACAGCGTGACCGCGGTGTCGCCGGCCGACGGCGAGGGCACGATGTTGAGGCCGGACGCTGCCGCGATGCGCGGCAGGATGTCGCGCAGGTTGGCGTGTTGCACCTGGATCGTGAGTCGCAGGTCCTCGCCGTCGCCGGTCGCCCGCACCACGGGTTCGCGGCCCGCCGCGCCGGCGGAAAAGACGCGCACGATGCCGCTGTCGGGACTGCGTTCGTAGCGTACGCTGGCAGCGGCACACACCGCGTCGATCGCCTCCACCACCGTGACGCTGTGCAGTTGCACGCTTGCGCGCGCGGCGGCCGCGTCGGGCGACATCACGACGTTGGTGGCGCCGGCATCGCCGATCCGGCGCAACAGCTCGCCCACCGTCGTATCGGTCGCGCTCACATCGAGCCGCGCCTGGCCGTTCAGCTGCGTGACCGTGACCACAAGCGACGGCAGCGGAGTCGGCGGCAATGGCTGCAGTTCGGCCTGCGCCTCCTCGCGCGTGGTGATCCGCAGCCGGCCGTCGCTTTCACGCCGCCATGTCAGGCGGTACGCGTCGGCGAGCGCCTCCAGGACGTCCTGCAGTGTCACATCGCGGAGGTAGACCGAGACCGGGATCTGCGCAGCGGCCGCGGACGGTGTGATGTTGACGCCGGTCTCGACGGTGAGCATGCGCAGCAGGTCACCGAGCGGGAGGTCTCGCGCTTCGATCAGCTGCAGCCGTGTCGGGCCGTCGGGCGCAACTGGCGGATCCTGCGCGACGGCCATGGACGCAACGGCAGCCAGCATGGCCATCAGCAGTGTGAATCTTGCACAGCGGGCGGGCACGGCGAACTCCTGGTCAGCGGATCACGATGGTGCGGTCGAGTGGCATCAAGTGCAGACGGACCTCGTCGTCCGTCACGGCGGTTGCACGCAGGGTCTGGAGGTTGCCGTTGTCGGCTGTGAGCGTCAGTTCGCTGCCTTCACGCAGCAGGACGAGCCGCCCGTCGACCTCGAGCAAGACGGTGGCCGGCCGGCCGTCGCGGATCACCCGCGCCTTCAAGCGGATGTCGGGCACCGCCTGCGACGCGCGCGAACCGTTGGCGCCGAGCAGGTGGCGGAGGTCAGGACCAGGCCGTGTCGGATCGTGCCGGGCGTTGTCGGCCGGTTGGTCGCTGCGGTTGTCGTTGTCGGCGCCCGGCGCGGGCTGGGCCATCGCGGGCAACGCAAGCAGCGACGCACCGCCGACGGCGATTGCCGCGGCCAGCATGCGCACTGCCATCACGGTTCCGGGTCGGGTAGTCGAGCGCTTCATCGGGCACCTCCGGCGGCGAACAGGGCAAGGAAGAAGGCGATGTAGACGAAGCCCACAATCGAGCCGACGAACAGGATGATCAGCGGTTCGATCAGCGCGCTGATGCGGCGGATGGCGGATTGCAACTGCATCTCGTGAAAGCGCGTCACCTCATCGAGCACGTCGTCGAGCGTGCCGGCGGACTCGCCGACCGCAACCATGCGCGGCAGCATCGGCAGGAATGCATGCGGCGTGGCAAGCTGCGGAGCAAGGCTGCTTCCGGCCAGCACCCGCTCGCGCGCGTCATCGACCACGCGGGCCATGTACTGGTTGGCGAGCAAGCCGCTCGACGTGCGCAGGCTCTCGAGCAACGAGACGCCGCTGCGCAACAGGATCGACATCGAACGCGAGAAGCTGGCGGTGGCGGCGATGCGCAGCAACGCGCCGAACACCGGAATGCGCAGCAGCATGTGGTCGGTCCAGATGCGCCCGGGTTGCCAGCGCCGCAGCACGATCAGCCCGGCCGCCATGGCGATGCTGCCGATCAACACATACCGGCCGTTCAGTTGCAGCCAGGTCGAGACGTCGAGCAGCGCGACGGTGACTCCCGGCAACCGACGGCCGGTGGCGCGCAGGAAGACCTCCACCTTCGGAATCACGCTCATCACAAGAAACAGCGCCACCGATATCGACGAGATGAAGACAATCGCCGGGTACATCATTGCCGTCAGGAGGTGGGTGCGCAGCGTGCGCCGCTGCTCGAGCGTTTCGGCTGCGCGTGAAAGAACCGCGTCGAGTTGCCCGGTCTGCTCGCCGACACGCGTGAGGTGGACGACCAGCGAGCTGAAGCAGCGATGCGGCTGCATCGAATCGGCAAGCGACGCGCCGGCCTCGATCCGCGCGATGACGCTGCGCCACACACGCCCGAGTCGCGGATGCGCGGACTGCTCGGCCACTGCCTGCAGCGTGGCGAGCAATGTCAGGCCGCTCCGCAACATGACGGCGATCTGGTGCAGCGCAAGCTCGACGTGCACCGACCGGATCGGCAGCAGGTCGAACAGCCCCGGCATCGGCATCGACCGGACCGGATTGGCGCGCGCCTCGATCGGTCGGATTCCCAGCACCAGCATGCCGCGGTCGCGCAGCTCGCTCGCCACATCGGTGGGCGCGGGCGCAGTACTGCGCCCCTGCTGGCGATTGCCGGCTGTGTCTAGCGCATTCCAGTCGAATTCAGGCATCGGGTGACTCCTTGTGGCTGCGGCTACCAGCCGGCTACCGCGGCCAATGCGTCACGGGGTGAGATCGTGCCGTCGCACACCTTGCGGATGGCGTCGTCGGCCAGGACCGACATGCCGCGAGCCATCGCCTGCTCCCGGATTGCTCCCTCGCTGGCGCCTTCGGCGATCTCGCGCGACCAGTCGGCTGTGACCGGCAGCATCTCGAACAGCCCGACGCGCCCGATGTAGCCACGGCCCGCGCAGTACACACAGCCGTGCGCGTCGTGCGCCGACGCGCCGGCATGTGGCGGCGAGCCGAGACCGGTGGCTTCCTCCAGCGTCAGCGGACGCGCGCTGGCGCAGCGACTGCAGAGCTTCCGCGCCAGCCGCTGGGCAACGGCCAGCCGCAGGGTGGCGGCCACCAGGTAGGGCTCAACGCCCATGTCGACAAGGCGGGTGACGGCGCCGGTGGCCGAGTTGGTGTGCAGGGTGGAGAGCACGAGGTGCCCGGTCAGCGCCGACTTGATCACGATGTCCGCGGTCTCGCGGTCGCGCACCTCGCCAACCATCACCACGTCGGGGTCGTGGCGCAGCACGCTGCGCAGGGCTTTGCCAAAGCTCACCTTGTCGGCGCTGTCGACCTCCACCTGGGCGATGCCGGGCACGTCGGATTCGATCGGATCCTCGACCGTGATCACGTTCAGATGGCGTTCGCCGATCAGCTGACGCAAGCCGGCGTAGAGCGTCGTGGTCTTGCCGCTGCCGGTCGGTCCGGTGATCAGCGCGAGCCCCCACGGCAACCGGAGGCACCGGCTGAACAGATCGAGGTGTTCGGCGCGCATGCCCAGCCGTTCAAGCGTGAGCGCGTCACCCTGCAGCGCCAGCAGTCGCAGCGTCAGTCGTTCGCCGTGGACGGTCGGCATGCTCGCCACGCGCACGTCGACCCGTTGACCTGCTGCTGGACCGTGCGCGGGTTGCCAGGTGAATCGCCCGTCCTGGGGCGCGCGGCGCTCGGCGATATCCATTCCGGCCTGCACCTTGAACCGGCTCACCACCTCGGGGTGCAATGCTATCGGCAGGCGGCGGTAGTGTTCGAGCACGCCATCCACGCGCAGCCGGGCGACCAGCGACTCGCGGTCGGGATCGAGGTGCAAGTCGGATGCGCCCCGCAACACCGCCGCAATGAGCAATTCGTCGCTTGCGGACGTGGCGTCCAGCGGCGCGTCGTCAGGCTGCGTCGGGCGGGCCGGCGCCGGTTCGCCGTCGCGAGGGCTGCTGCCGAAGACGCGGATGAATGCGCGCCGCAGCGAGTCGGGATGGGCCGGGACCGGCACGACCGGGCTGTTCATGTGGCGCTCGACGGCTGACAACGCTGTGGTGTCCGACGGATTGGCACATGCGACATGCACGCGCTCGCCGATCCGGCACAGTGGCAACACCTGCCGACGGATGGCGAGGCCGGGCGGCACGCGCAATGCCAGAGCCGCATCAATGCGCACCTGATCGAGATCAATGCGGATGGCACTGCCGGCGATGGTGCTGGCCGGGTGCACTGCGCGGATCCGCGACGTGTCGCGGAGCAGCGTGCTGCGACCGCTGTCGCCCGCGGGCGTGAAGTCCAGCTCGGCGGTGTCGGCTGCGTCGCTGGAGACCGACACCGCGGGCGGAAGGTTGTGCGGCACGTCGGTCATCGCCCACCTCCGCGCGGCCGGACCAGTGTGGTGGCCGACCGCAGTCGTGTCGCGCGATCGCGAAGGGTTGTCGGGTTGCGCGACAGGCCGACCGCGGTGGCCTCGCTGATGCGGCCGCTGTGCCACAGTCGGGCGAGGTCCTGGTCGAGCGTCTGCATGCCCGTCGCGCCACCGGTTTCCATGGCCGAAGCAATCTGCGCACTGCGCGAGGTGGCGATCAGGTTGGCGACTGCCGGCGTCACGCGCAGGATCTCGGACACCGCGACGCGCGGCCGGCGCTGCCCGGCCGGCACATGAACGCCTGTGCCGTCGGCCACGACCAGGTGCTGCGTGACGATGGCGCGCAGCACCAGTGCCAGCTGACGCCGGATGCTGTCCTGCTCGCCGGCCTCGAACACCGAGACCAGACGCTCGACAGCCGATACGCAGTCGGCCGCGTGCACCGTGGTGAACACCAGGTGCCCGGTCTCGGCAGCCTGGATTGCCGTACGGATGGTGCCGACATCGCGGATCTCGCCGACCAACAGCACATCGGGATCCTGTCGCAACGCGGCAACAAGCGCGCTGTGGAAGGAGTCTGCGTCGGTTCCGACCTGCCGCTGGTTCACGAGGCAACGCGCGGGCGTGTGCACGTACTCGATCGGATCCTCGATTGTGACGATGTGCGCGGCGCGTTGCTGGTTGATGCGGTCGATGAGCGTGGCCAGTGTCGTGCTCTTGCCCGCGCCGGTCGGACCCGCGAACGCGACCAACCCGTCGGGCTGGTCACACAGGTCGTAGAGCGAATCGGGCAGTCCGAGATCGGCCAGCGTGCGGAAGCGATCTTCGAGTCGACGCAGCGCGATGGCGACACCACCCCGCCGCTGGAAGATGTTGAAGCGGAAGCGGACGTTGCCATTCGCGGTGACCGACCCGTCGACGGCTCCATGCAACTGCAGGCGCGTCGACACGTCGTCGTCCAGGCACTGCGCCAGCCGCCGCGTGTGGTCCGGCGTCAGCGTCGCGCTGCCGGGCACCCGTTCGAGTTGTCCGTGGCCGCGCATCCACGGCGGCTCGCCGGGAGCCAGGTGCAGATCGCTGGCATCCGCAGCGACGCACGCCCGCAGAAGATCCTGCAGGGTGATGTCGGCTATGGGTGCGGCGGCCTGTTGGTTCATCGTCCGTGTGTGTCGTTGGTAGTCAGATCAGATCCACACCACCAGGGTCCATTCCGGCCATCCGCTGTCGATCGGCGCCGTGAGGTCGAGCGACAACAGCACCGCTGGCGTCGGCCCGGCCACCAGTTGGTCGATCGCGCGGAGTGTGTCGAGGTAGCCGCCGCGCATGGTCACGCGCCACGCGCGCACTGGCACCTGTTCGGCTCGCACGTGGCCACGTGTGGCGGTCGTCGCCGCCGGCGTCGCGGCCTGGCGTCGTTCGCGGATCAGCTCACGGATCAGCGGGGGGAGCAGAGCTGCACCGCCTGTGTCGGGTCCTTCCTTGAGGATCAGCAGCCCGTTCCTTCTGAGCACGTCGCTGAGCCATCCCACCGACTCCGCGTACGGGCGGGTGCCGGGCCAGCCGCCTTCAGGCTCGCCATGCGCCAGGCGCGTGATACGACGCTCGACCTGCCCGGCCTGCTTGCGAAGGCTGGCGACCTGCCGCTCCAGGGCAGCCAGCGTTGTGTCGCTGGAGTTCCTCGATGATCCCGACGATGAGGCACCGGCACTCGTGGCGGCGTTCGCGCGAGCGGCCGCCTCCCGCTGGCGCGCGTCGAGCGGGATCTTCACCACGTACACGTACAGCGCCACGGTGATCAGCGGCAGGAGCAGTGCGCGAAGGAGTGCCTGCCGGATGCCCGGCGAAGTGTCACGGTTCATTGCGCCTCCTCCCTGCTGCTCGCGCTGTGCGCCTGCGTCGCATCTCGCGGTGCGATCGTCGGCGGCCGCGCTTCCAGGTGGAGCTCGAACTGATAGGGCCCTCCATCGCCCTGCTGTTGCGCAGCCGTCTTCCGCGGTGCCTGGACATCCAGTTCGGGATGGCGGCGGGCAAGCTCCTGCGCAAGCCGGTCGGCGCCGGCCGCGTACAGCGCGTAGCCGTTCACATCAACGCTCAGCGAGTCGATGCTGACGCGTCCGATGTACACATCGTCGTGCGCCAGTTCGGCCAGGTCGGCGAGCAGGCCGGGGATTCGTTGCCGGAAGATCGTGAGCTGCGTCAGTTCGTCGGTCGCGATCTGCTTCAGGCGGGACTCGCGATTGGTGAGACTGGCGATCGTGCCTTCCAGCTTGCGTTGCTCGGTACGGAGCGCGGTCAGTTGCCGCGTATCGGGCTTGCCGGTGGTCACGGCCGGCGGCAGATCGGCCACACTCAGGTTGTGCCAGTGCCAGCCGCATACGATCAGCGCGAGCAGTTGCAACACGACCGCCGTGACGACCGTCGTCCGGCGGGTCACCGCCGGGCGTCGCACAGCCTTCAGCACAGGCACGCTGTCCGGGTCCGCCAGTAGCACCGCCGACCACAGTGACAGCCACTCCGAACGTGCCGACGTATCGCGTTCGATGAGGAGGTTGCGCTGCAACGAGAACGACGACGGATGCAACGCCGGATCGAGCGTGTCCGCACCGGCCAGCACGTCACGCGGTGGCTCGCCCAGCGCCTCGAACACCGGCTGGAACGCCTCCCGCCACGATGCGCGCAGCGGGTCGGCGTAGAGGAACTCCACGCGCAGCGGCTTCTCCGGCACGCCGTGCAGCAGCGCCATGCAATCCGGCCACAACTCGATACGCTGCCACGCATCATCCGGGTCTGCGTCCACAGGGTCCGACGGGGCCGGCGGAATGCGCGCCGGAACCGCCGCCGGATGCAGCACGCCAGCGAGCCGGCCGCCGGCCGCCAAGACCGCTGCCGCGATGGCGTCGAGTTCGGACGTCAGCATCTGCGCCACGCGCCATGTGCGGGTGCCGGGCTCGCCGAACGGAAGCTGCACGCATGCCAGTGTGGCCTCGGCGGCCGGCAATCCGCTGAGCGCTTCCGCCTCGAAGCCCAGGACCGTGCGAAGTTCGTCCTCGCTCAGGTTGTCGGCGCCTTGCAGGTCCAGCTGCTGGCTGAAGACATCGCTGCAGAGCACCCACACCTGGCGTGGCTTCGTGGTACCCAGCCGCAGCGTCGACCCCACGAGTTGCGCGAGATCGACATTCGCCGCAGGCCGGTTGGCCTCGACCATGCGCAAACCCGAACCGGTTGCATCGGCGCGCACGAGGCGACCAGCGGTGATGAGAACCAGGGTGTGAGTCGGATCTGGCATGATCAGCGCAAGTCGAGATCGAGGGTGGCGATCGGCGTGTCGGCCGTGAGAGTCAGTCGTTGCCAGCCGTCGCACGGCGTGCCCGTGGCGGGTGGCGGGCCGGGCAGGTGGATCCAGGCAAGCAGCAGGCGCGAGCCGATCGCTGCCGGGTCCAGCGAATACGCCGTGCCTTCAGCGTCGGCTGGCAGCGACACCGTGACCTCGCGCAGCACGTTGATCGCACCATCGACCGGCCCGTAGAGCCGCAGGGTGACCTCGCGGGCGAACGCTTCGGGGTTGACGTCGATCGCGCCCTGCAGCCCGGCCCGGCAGCGATCGAACGCACCAGCGCCGGTGCGGAACAGCTCGCGCTCGATGTCGGCGTCGTAGCTGTTGCCACCGGCGAGGCCGTCGGCGCCGACACTTCGGAACATGCTCACACACTGGTCGAACGAGTCGCCGACCGAGTCGAACAGTTCCACGTCGATCGGCCGCGCCCAGCCGTCCTGCAGGGTGGTGGCAGCTGTGACGTACGGCCCGCGCCAGCCGACACCAAGCTGTGCGCCCGGGGTGCCGGGAACCGGCTGCATCGCGAACGGCGGAATCGCGCCAGCCTCGAGCAGCTCGTCGACCGTATGCGGCGGCCGCCCGACATCGGCGAGGAAGCCGCTGACGAGGCGGCGCCCACCGGCGTCGCGGTCGCTGGCGTTGCCGAGTACCGCCGCGTCGAGCGCATCCAGCGTTCGTCCGCTGGCATCGACGCGGGCCTGCTCGACCACGCTGTCAGTAGCACGCAGCGCCATAGCGGCCAGCACCGCAAGGATCACCAGCACGACCAGCAATTCAATCAGGGTCATCGCACGCAGCGATCGACCACCCCGCGAGCAGAAACGGCGATCGCCGCCGTTGCGACCGGTCTGGCCGCAACGGCTGCGACGCCGTGTATGCGCGACGATTGTGATTCGCATCCGGGATTGCGTCACACGCGTCCGATCACAGGGGGAGGGTGTACCAGGGGACTACTCGAGCACGTCGACGAGCTCGCCGAAGCTGTGGT
>JBFWQT010000170.1:0-12212 GCA_050249295.1 Planctomycetota bacterium | reverse complement strand
TCCCTCCGGAGCCTGCGAAGCAGGCGGCTCGCTGCGTTCCGAGCCGCCTGCTTCGCAGGCTCCGGCGATGCGGGGCCTGCTGTGCCACCCCGGGTTCTCGCCGCTTCGCGGCTCCACCCGGGGCTAACGAAAGAGCCGCCTGCTTCGCAGGCTCCGGCGACGGCGACGAGAGTCCTGCCTTGCCACCCCGGGTTCTCGCCGCTTCGCGGCTCCACCCGGGGCTAACGAAAGAGCCGCCTGCTCCGCAGGCTCCGGCGACGAGAGTCTGCCTTGCCACCCCGGGTTCTCGCCGCTTCGCGGCTCCACCCGGGGCTAACGAAAGAGCCGCCTGCTTCGCAGGCTCCGGCGATGCGGGGCCTGCTGTGCCACCCCGTGTTCTCGCCGCTTCGCGGCTCCACCCGGGGCTAACGAAAGAGCCGCCTGCTCCGCAGGCTCCGGAGGGGAGTGCGGTCGCTCGCGCGAACGTCTTGCGCTTCGTCGGTGTACCCCTCCGGGGACTCACGTCCCCGGCTCGCCTCGAACGCGGATACTCTGACAGCCACTGACGACACGGCCCCTCGGACCGGCCGCGACCGGGACGCCACTACCGGAACTCCTTGTCCGGCGAGCCCTCCACCTCGACCGACAACCGCCACGGGCTGCGCATGCCGTCGTCGACGTTCATCAACTCCAGGAAGTGCACACCCGGCTCGAGTCGCAGCGAAATCACTTCGCTGTCGCCGGTGCCGTCGCTCACCGTGACCAGCTCGGCGCCGCGCCACAGGCGGAGGTCGATGTCACCCTGCGCATTGGTGAACGACACCGTCAGCGTCACACGGGTCGCGCGCGTGAGCACCAGGCAGAACCAGCGCGTGTCGCCGCCGTCGGTCACGCCGGCGAGCATCGCGCCCGGCTTGATGCGCTCGGCGCCGGCCCGGCCCTTGCTGTCGGCGCGACCGACCTCGAGCAGCAGGCTGAACTGCGCGCCGTCGTTGCCGACACTGGCCGGTGCCTCGACGCGCAGGAACCACTGACCGGCCGGCAACACCTCGCTGATCATCGACGTGGAACCGGCCACGGTGGCCGACGAGACGATGCCGGAGCCGCCGTGCAGTTGCAGCGACAGTGGCGTCTCGCCGGCCCCCGTGACCAGCGCGAAGAGCCGCGCGGGGGCGGGCAGGTCCACGCGCAACCAGCGCTGCGCACCGGCGGCCAGCGTCTGCTGCGTGACCATCCCGCTGCTGACCACAATCGCCGTGTCGCGCGATACCGCGTCGGAGTAGCGTCGGCAACGCACGTTCAGCCGGAACGCGGCGCGGTCGTCGGTCTGGCGAACCACCTCGAGCAGCCAGCGGCCGGCCGCCAGCGAATCCATCGTCAGCTGCACCGACCCGTTGCTGCCGTTGGCGGCCGTCACGGGTGCGCCGTCGCGATGCCACATCAGCCGCGCATCCGCCCCGGCGGCCGTCTCCAGCGCGGCCACCACCTGCGCGTCGCTGTCCAGGTCGAGCGAGTACCAGCGCGAGAGCCCACCGGAGAACTCACCGCTGACCTCCACCGTGCCCTCGGCGCCCGGTGTGAGCGGCAGCGGCATCATCGGCGAGAGGCCTTCGGTCAGCTCCTGCGCGACGATCTTCAGCTCGAACGCGTTCGACCGGCCGCCGTCATAGTTGAAGACGCGCACGTACCAGTCGCCGGCGTCGCATTGCCGCACGATCTCCTCGCGGTCGTCCTCGCCGTTGGACTCGGCCACTGCCTGGCCGGTGTTGGTTCCCTGGCGCAGATCGACGTCGAGATCGCCATCCGAGTGGCGGAACGTCACGACGATCGTGGCGCGCACGTTCTTCGCGAACGTCACGCGGTACCACGCATCGAATCCGTCGCCGCTGCGGCCCTTCACGGTCTGGTCGGGCTCGACAATCTGCGCCGTGTCGGCGTCGATGTTCGGCCACGCGCTGGCCGGCCCGGCGTCGGGCTGCGCCTCGAGCGTCAGGCTCAGCGCGAACGTCGTGTCGCCGCGGTCACCGGCATGCGTGACCGCCACCGCGTATACGCCGGGCCGCAGCATCAGGCGCACGCTCTCGATGTCGCGCGTGTCGGCCGACGACGCAATCTCGCCGCCGTCGATGCGCGTGAGGCGCAGGTCGAGGTCGCCGTCGGCATTGCGGAAGCGCGCCGCGACCGTGCACTGCGAATGCCGCAGCACGGCGAACGCAAACACCCGCGATGTGCCGGCCGAGATCGTCTGACCGGCCAGCGTTCCGGCGCCGCACGGTCGGGCCGACTCGATGTCGTTGGCGCCGTCGAAGCCGCACAGGCAGAACAGCCGGAACGCGGCGTTGTCACTGCCCGCCGGCGACACGACGACGAAGTACTCACCCCCGGCCGCGATCTGCAGGTCCACGGTCGCGTGGTCGTCGCGCGTCTCGCCGACCGCCAGCACGCGCTCGCCCTGGCGCAGGCTCAGCGTCAGACCGGCGCCGGCTTCGAACGCCATGTCGACGCGCACCCGCTGGTTGGCCGCAACCAGCAGGCGGTACCAGAGCGCGCGACCGTCGCGCACGGTGTCGTTGACCAGCACGCGCGGGTTGAGCACCGACGCGGTGTCGGCCGACGTGTGGCCGGGCGCGACCGCGGCCTGCGGCGCCGGCATGATGTTCACCTTGAGGTGGAACGGCTGCGCCGGCTGGCCGACGTGGATCGCCGCGCCGACATGCGCGACCTGCAGCAGCACGACCTGCCCGGCCTCGATGGTGGCCTGCAGGGCCTCGGTGTTCTCGCCGGTTTCCGACCACACGATGCGTTCGCGGTTGCGCCACAGCCGCAGGTCGAGGTCGCCGTTGTCGTGCACGAACGTGCACAGCGCCGCGAGTTGCGACCGCAGCGCGACCGGCAGCACGAACCAGCGCGAGCTACCGGGCTCGACATTGCCGTCGAGCTGGCAACCCGCGGCCGTCGTAGCCGCCGCGCCGTCGAGCGGCTGCGCCGAGCCGCGCAGGCCGGGCATGCGCCGGCCGACAATCACATCGAGCACCACACTCGACGGCGGCCCACCGCCGGCCGCCCGCACGCAGAGCCAGTAGCGACCGGCCGTCACGTCGGCCTGCACGTAGCGCCCGGACGAACCGGCAAGCGGCCCGGAGGCTGGCTCGGCGGGGTTGGCCGGATCGGCGTCGTACAGCGCGAGTTCCACCCCGGCGTCGGCCGGTGTGCCGCGCGACGGATTGGCGATGATCAGCACGCGCGCCTCGTCGATCGTCACGTCGAGCGCGTACCAGCGCGCCGACGAGACCACCGGCAGGCCATCGTAGAGCCCGGGCTCGATCGGCACCGCGAGCGCCGCCGACACGTTGCCGCTGAGCGACCGCAGCGCCGTGCCGAATTCGACATCAACCGGCTTGCTCGCCACGCCGTTCATCTGCACACGCAGCAGGTAGACGCCGGGCTGCAGGATGTGGCCGAGGCGTGTGGCGGCGCGGCCGTTGGTGCCGGGCCCGACGTCGCCACTCGCCACCACGGTGTCGATGCTGCCGGCGAACAACTGCAGCGTGACCTCGCCCTGCATCGGGTCGCATTGCGCGCTGACCCGCAACTGCGAGACCGACTCGACGGCGACGCGGAACCACGCCGGGTCGCTCGGCGGAATGGTGATGTGCACGCCGTCGCCGACCTGCAGCGGCTTCGCGTCGGTTGGCCCGGGCCCGGCGCCGGCGGTTACTCCGGTGAGTGTGGCGAGCAGCACCACGCGATTGCCCACGACGTTGGCCGCACCCGGGGCGCCCGCGGCCGGCGATGAGTTCCAGACCTTGACCAGGTAGTCGCCGCCGATCGAGTCGAACGCGAGCTGTTCGCCGTCGGCACTGCCGGTCGCGCGCGCGAGTTCGCGCATCGTGGCCGCGTCGTAGAGCGCGATGTCGACGTCGCCGTCGGCATGGCGGAAGCTCGCCAGCACCGTCAGCAGGCCGGGCTGATCGACGCGCAGCGCGAACCAGCGCGGGCGCGCGAACTCCACCGCGAACAGCTCGGGCCGGCCCGGCGCGGCGGGCTTCGCGGTGTCGGGTGTGAAGCCGATGCCACTCGACCCGGCCTCGGGCACGTCGGCAATGCTCAACGAATAGCGCGCACCGCCGCTGTCGCCGCTGGTCACGCAGACCAGCACGTCGCCGGCCGGCACGACGCAGCCGACCCGACACCCGTTGCGGATCACGTCGCTCTCGGCGAGCACCTGCAGGGCCTCGTCGCAGATCGTCACGGTCGGCCCGCTCGACACGTCCTCGAGCGTCAACACGCAGTCGAGGCGCGTCGGGCGCGCGAACGTCAGCCGGTACCAGTGCGCGGACAACGGCGCAATCAGCTGGTGGCGGTACTCGCCGGGGTGCGCGGCAATCGCGGTGTCGGCGCTGGTGTGGCCGACCAGCGGCGTGTGCGCGCGGATCGGCAAACCGTTGGCGGCCACGTCGGGTTCAGCCGACGCACCACCCGCGGCGACCGCCGCCGACCAGTCGGCCTCGATACGCAGGTAGAAGCCGACGGCCGCGGCGGGGTTGGCGGCGTCGGCGTCGCGCTCGACACACAGCGTGGTGCGCCCGGCCGGCAACACCAGGCGTTGCGCCTCGCGCGTGCGCGTCATCGCCAGCCGGATGCCAACGTCGTTACTGCCCGCCGGCGTGCCCAGCAGGCGGATCGCCGGGGCGGTCTCCTCGTTGGCGCTGGCGTCCTGCAGCCGGCGCATCAGCGTGACCGACACCGCCGCATCGCGCGGCAGGTCGAGCGTGAACCAGCGCTGCGGCGATTCGAGCCAGGCCTGCAACGAGACGTCGAGGCGCGATGCATCGGCCGCGCCCGCGCCCGCGTTTGCGTTTGCGGGTCGAGCCGGCGCACGCAACGGCAGCGCGCGCTCGCGTGTGGTGTTGAGTCCGGCCAGGGCATCGAGCACGCGTGTCTGCAGCGCCGACACCAGCGGCAACTCCGGCGCCAATTGCGCCGCCGCGTCAGCCTCGTCGAGCGCCTCGTGGAATCGACCGGCCGAGAGGTGACGCTGCGCCGCGGCGAGCCGGTCCTTCAAAAGTGTGTCGCGCACGCTGGCCAGACGACGCCGGCATGCGGCGGCCGTGGCGGGCGGCACGCGCGGATCGTCGGCCAACTGCTGCAACATCGGCAACGCCTCGGCCAGCTTGCCAGCCTGGACCAGCGCCACCGCGTCGGTCAGCGTGCGCTGCAACGTCGGCGGCAGCGCGGCGTACTCGAAGAACTCCAGGTCCTTCCGGAGTTGCGTGTCATCGGGGAACACCTCGAGCAGCGCGGCCGACTCGCGCGCAGCGGCCAGCAGCAGGGCCGGCGGGGCCGGCGAGTCGGCACGGGTGGCGACCACGCGACACCACGATAGCCACGCCACGCCCGACTGGCGCAGACGGAACCGGCACGCGTCGCGAGTCGCCGCATCGTCGGCGCGCACCAGGCCGAGCGCACTGCGCCACGCCGCCAGCGCCACCGGCGCCTCGGACACCGGCATGGTCGCGTCGGCGTCGGCGCCCTGATTCCACATGAAGCGCCCCAGCGGCGCGAACTCCAGCGACTCGACATCGAGCGGTTGTGCGCGCTGCGCGAGCGTGATCGACGCGACCGTGCGCACCGCCACCGCGCCGCCGCGCACCGTCAGCGTTCCGACCGTCGCCGCGTCGTCGTCGGCGAGCGCCGGCAACTTCGTGCGCTGTAACTCGCGCACGCCGTCGTCGAGCGCCAGCCAGCACGCGGCGCGCAACGCGGCCACGCTGATCGGCAGTCGCGCGCGACCGGCGGCGTCGGTGCGCGCACCCCGTCGATGCAGCCCGCTCGTCGCGATCAGCACGGTGTCGGCACCCACCGGTTGCAGGCTGACATTGACGCCGGCCGCGGGCGCGCCGTCGGGCTGGTGCAGCGTGATGTCGAGCAGCGCGAAGGCGGGCATCAGCCGCAGGTCGAGTTGCAGCCGGTCGCGCGACGCGTCGAGCGGCACGTCGACGCGCAGCGGCACGAACCCGTCGGCACCGGCGCGCAACGTCAGCGTCGGCGGATCGAGCTCGTCGAAGTCGGCCGGGGCCGCAACCGCATCGCGCGCCGCGGCAGCCACGTTCGCGCCGTCGATCACGCGGCCGTCGAGCGCGTTGCGCACCGTCACGCGAACAGCCAGTCGCGCGGGCCGCAGGACGACCGGCGTCGGCGCCGTCGGCGTCGGCGCCACCACCCGACTCGCCGGCGACGTCATCGACGTGCGCAGCGTGACTCCGTGACCGGCCTGCACATCGGCGACCGCCGCACTGAACGCCGCCGCGGCGGCGCTCGGCGTGCCGGCCAGATTGTCGGCACACACGTCGCGCGCACCGGCCACCTCGACGCGCGTGATGCCGGCCAGTGCCGCATGGTTGTCGTCGGCAGTCAGCTCGCCGCGCGCCATGCCGGCGCCGAGCGGATCCTTGTAGAGCTCGAGCACGAGGCCGATCGCGGGTGCCTTGTCGCCGAGCTTCTGGCGCAACTCCTGCAGCCACTCGCCGAGCGCGCGCAGCGGCAGGCCGTTGGTGTAGCGCTCGCCGTCAGCCGGGCCGGCCGGGCCGGCCGGTAAAGGCCGCGTCTGCGAATGCACGAGCATCAGTTGTCCGTCGGCGGCGCGCCAGGCCCGTGCCTGCAGCCAGATCAGCAGGCTGCCGCCGGGTCGCGTGAACTGCGCGATCAGTCCGCGCAGGGTGTCGCGCACGCGCCACGTCTCGCTCTCGCGGCCGCGTTGCGTGATCACCGGATTGGCGCGCAGCACGCCGGCGGCCGTGCGGGCCAGCGCCTCCTGCGTGGCCGACGTGCCGGGCAGCGACCACGACTCGACCGCGAACGTGTCGAACGCGATCGTCCACACCACGCGCGGCGGGCCAACCGGCCGGGTGCCGAGGTCGTCGCGCCATTGCACCGCCGGTGTGCGCAGCGCCGGCACCCACTGCGCAAGGCCGGCGTCGCCGTCGCCAGCGCCGTCGGGTGGATCCTGCGCGCTCGCCGTGTAGTTGGAGAGCAGCAGCACGGCAAGGACGCAGGCCGCCGGATTGAGCCAGTCGATGAGTCGCCGCGTCATGATGCAGACCGTGTGGATCGCCGGATGCCGGATGCCGGATGCCGGCCGGATTGAGCCGCCCGCCGGCAATTCTGCCAGAGCTGCCGCGATGTCGCGAGCCGCGCGCCGTGCATCCCGCGATCGGGCTTTGATGCAGCCAGCTCGACGCGCAGGCGAAGCCGCAGCGAGGGTCGGGAATGTGATGCGAGGCTCAACGCGGAATCGCGGTAACGACCCTCGCTCCGGCTGCGCCTGCGCGTCGGGCTGGCTGCACCACACCCGATCTGCGAGATGCACGGAGCCGCACGCGCGCGCGCGAGTCAGGTTCCGGTCGCGGCCGCGAGATCCACACGGACTGCCGGACTCAGTTCTGCGCGCCGTTGCCGTTGGCCGACTTGCCGCCCGGCGGCGTGTACGGAGCGGGGCCCTTGCCCTCCGGGAAGTCGATGATCGGCTCCGGATTGCCGGGCTCGTAGCGCACCTTGATGCCGGTCAGCGGCGTCTTGCGGTCGCCCATCAGCACGCCCACGCTCTTGCCGGGCTTCGGGTTCTCGGGCAACTGCAGGCCGTTGCTCAGCGCGTACTCGGCGATCGCCAGGTTGTGCACGAACACGTCGATGACGGAACCGCGCCGCTTGAGGTCGTCGCGCAGGTCCTTCAGCGCGCGGATCTCCTCGATGAACTGCGACGGCGAGGCCACGCCCTTGGCCTTCATCTTCGCCATCTCGACGTGCAACTCCTCGATCTTCAGCTTGGCCTGGATCATGTGACCCTCGGCCTCGCGCCGCTTCTCGTCGGCGTCGGTGTACTTGTCGATCAGCAGCTTCTGCCGGTCGGTCATCTTGCGGATCTGCTGGTCGAGCGTGGCCCGGCCGCCGGCACCGTCCTCGCCGGGAATCCCGGCTGCCGAGGTCACCAGCTCGGACATCTTCTGCATCTCGGCCTCGAGCTTGGCCTTGGCCTGCTCGACCTGCTCGGCGCGCTTCATCGCCTTCTGCTGGTCGGCCATCAGCTTCTGGAACTCGGCGCGCGCGCTCGACGCCAGGCGGTCGCGCTCCTCGTCGAGCAGGTTGCGCCCGCGCTCGGCCAGCACCGCTTCCACGGCGTTGTAGATCAGCTCGCCGATCTTCTTGTTGTCCAGCACCTTCACATGGCTGAACCCGCGCTTCTGGATCTCCTCGATCGACGTGCGCTTGGTGCCCTGCTTGATGGCGTCACTGATCGACGCCTGCAGGTCCTTGGAGCCACCGGGATTGTCGGCCATGGTGTGAGATCCTTCGTGCGCGCTTGCGCCGGGCTGATGCGCCAGTGTAGTGGGCGGCGGGGTCGGGCGGAAGCGCGAGCCTGACACGGGCCGGCGCGAGCACTGTTGTGCCCGGGAATGCAGATTCCGGCGAGCCGGGGGTGTAGGCCCGAACGTCGTTGAGTGTGGACAACGCCTTCCGGAGCCCCGGAGGGGCGTCCCTGCAGTAGCCCGGGGCGTGAGCCCCGGGTTGACCGGGCGAGCCTTCTGCATGTTGCTACTGCTCCTGCAGGAGCCCCGGAGGAGCGGCCCGGGAATCGCCGGGTGCCGCGTGCCGCCCCTCCGGGGCCCGGCAGACAGAACGGGGAACGTTGGCGCGGCTCGCCCGGTCAACCCGGGGCTCACGCCCCGGGCTACTGCAGGGCCGCCCCTCCGGGGCCCCGGAAGCGTTGTCTGAACTCAACGGCATTTTGGCTTACATCGCCGGCGCGCCCGGAATCGGAATCGGAGTCGGAGTTCGCGGACACGCTCCGATGTCGCGGCACATGCATGCCTCACTTCGTGAGCTGCTCGTACACGCCGTCCCACGTCGTGCGGTCCGGCGGGCTCGCAATGCACTTCTCGGTCAGTGCGAGGTACACGCGAGACGGGCCGTCCTCGGGGATCAACGTCAGCGCCGCCGTGAAGCGTTCGCGCGCCACCTCGAACCGGCCATCGAAGTACGCATCCAGCGCGCGATGGAACGTGCCGACCATCTCCATCGTCGCGGCCGGCACATCACCCTTGCGGCCCAGCAACTCGTAGAACAGCACCGGCTGATGCCGGCCCTTCACGCGCACGCGGCCCAGCCGGCGCGACTCGATCGCGTGCTCGGCCAGCCGGAAGGTCGCTTCGCCGATGATGATGTTCGTGGCGAAGTCCTTGTTCAGCGGCTCGAAGCGCGCCGCCAGGTTCACGCTGTCGCCCATCAGCGTGTAGTTCTTTTTCAGGTCGCTGCCCATGTTGCCGTGCACGATCATGCCGGTGTTGATGCCCATCCGGCAGTCGACCATCGGCAGGCCGCGCGCGGCCCAGCCCTGCTGCAGCACCAGCAGGCGCTCGCGCTGTTCGATCGCGGCCCAGCAGGCCTTCGCGGCCGCATCGTTGATGTCCACCGGCGCATTCCAGAACGCCATGATCGCGTCGCCGATGTACTTGTCGAGCGTGCCGTCGTAGCGCAGGATCACCTCGGTCATCTCGCCGAGATACTCGTTGAGCAGCGCCACCAGCTGCTCCGGTGTGAGGTCTTCCGACACCGCCGAGAAGCCGGCGATGTCGGAGAAGAACACCGTGATCTCGCGCTTCTCGCCGCCCAGCTGCAGCTTGTCGGGATCCTGCTTGAGCATCTCGACGAAGCGCTTGTCCATGTAGCTCTTGAACAGGTTGTCGATCAGCCGGCGCTCCTGGTCGACGGTCAGCGCGCGCGTGATGGTGATCAGCAGGAAGCCGGGCAGCGCGCCGAACAAGACCGGGTAGACGAACGGCCACATCCACAGATCGACGATGAACCAGCGCTGCACGCTGATCCACCAGCCGTAGCCGAGCAGCGCGAGCAGGCCGGTACCGCCGATCGGCGGCAGCGCGATGGCCACGAGGCAGGCGAGCAGCGTGGCAACCACCGTGACGACGATGCGCGTGCGCGAGTCGACCGGGCGGATGCCGCGCTGCGTGCGCTCGGTGGCGTTCTGGTCGAGCATCTCGAACAGGTTCTCGAGCGCGGTGGCGTGCAGCTCCACGCCGTAGACGCGATTCTCGCCGGCACCCGCGTTGGAGAGCGGCGTGTTGAACAGGTCGTGCGACTCGAGCGTCCACGGGCCGATGATCGCCACCTTGCCCTGCAGCATGCGACGCAGCCGCTTCTCGTCGTCGTCAGGCGGCAACGGAAACTGGTTGATGCGCACCAGCTGGCGGTCAATCAGCGCGAGCTGATCGAGGTCGGCCGCGAGGCGCTCGAGCGCGGCGCGCGGACGGGCGCGAAGATTGTGCTGCAGCATGTCTTTCGCGCTCGCCACGTGCCCGGCCACCTGCGAGGCCTCGAACAGCGGCGCCGAGTCGGCCGTGATCGCGGCCAGCGCATTCTCGCGGGCGAGCGGATCGTCCAGCGCGGCGATCGCGTCGTGCACCGCCGCATGACGCGAGACGATCGCGGCGACCATGCGAGCGCGCTCGGCATCCAGCAGCGCGCGCGCCGCGGCCGCCTTCTCGCGCACCGGCGCCAGCGTCGCCTCGATGTCCTGCAGCGCGAACTGCAGGTTGGCGACGGACGTGGCGAGCTTCTCGTCATCCTTCAACTGCTCGGCCAGTGCCTCGAGCTTTGCGGGCAACTCGCGCAGGCGTTCGAGGTCCATCGCGCTGGCGCGCATCGGCGGCCCGATGTGATCGGACAGCGCCGACCAGTCGACGAACACGTCGGCCATCAGGCTGCGCACGTCGGCCTGCTGCGCACCGAGCCCGGCCACGGCCGTCAGTGGCCACATGCGCCACAGCGTGGAGTACGGAACGTGGATGAACGGCTTGCCCTGGCCGCCGTAGAAGTCGAGCGTGCGGCGCTCCGCGTTCTCGCGGCGCAGCGCAGGCCGGATCCAGTCGTTGTGCGCGAACGGCGTGGCGATCGTCCGCTCGTAGACCGCGTCGAGCGACTCGGCCGGATCGTTGCGCTGCGACTCGAGCCAGCACGCCAGCGGCAACGACCAGCCGCCGTTCTCGTGCGTGTACTGGTATTGGCGAACAACCGAACCGCGGCCGACCAGCACGTTGAGCAGCGCGTGATCGCTGACCTCGAGCAGTTCGGGCAGCGGCAAGAGTTCGCGCGTGCCACCGGTGCCAGCGGGGGCCGCCGCCGGATCGGCCGTCACGGCGTCGTCGTCGTCGGCTTCG
Source organism: Planctomycetota bacterium (assembly GCA_050249295.1). Classification (GTDB taxonomy): domain Bacteria; phylum Planctomycetota; class UBA8742; order SKZP01; family SKZP01; genus JBFWQT01. The sequence goes on along the minus strand of JBFWQT010000170.1, from coordinate 1,002 downwards.
AGCTTGCCGGCCATCAGCACCCACGTGCCGGGCCGCTCGGCGGTCGGCGACACCTTGCGGATCGTCTCGACCAGCGGCGTCACGCCATTGGCGAAGAACTTCTCGCGGCGCTCCGAGTACAGCCGGTCGAACGCGACGACCTTTGTGCCGAACGCGGCCAGCGTCTCGACGACGCGCGCGTCCTCGGCCGGGCTGAACGGGTAGCCGTCGAGATCGCGCCACGACTGCTCGTCCATGCGCACGATGACCACGTGCCACATGTCGTTCCACTCGTCGTCGCCGCGGGCCGGCAGCGCCACGCTCTCGTCGTGCGCCTTGCGGAACTGGTCGTAGGTGGGCGCCGGGAAGCGCACGTCGCCGATGCCCGCGATGCGCGCCTGGCGCAGCGTGTCCTCGTACCAGATCGAGAGGCCGACGTTGACGCCTTCCTGCGAGGCGTTGAGCGCGGCCAGCGCGCAGGCCACGAGCGACATCACGATCGGCCAGAGCGTGAACTGCCGGCGCAGGTACTTTCCGAGCGACTGTCCGACCGACGTGAGGTTGCGTGGCCCGGCGCTCTCGAGCTGCACCGTGACGCTCTGGTTGCGAGCAACAGTGGGTTGCTGGGACGGCTGCGGCATCACTCACGCGGCTCGGCGCGACGTAGCGCGCCCGGTCTACACCAGGCAGCGCGGGCGCGCCACTGCGCAACGCCGCGCGAGCGCCTCTCCGCCGTTGGTCGGGAAGAGCCGCGACCGAAAGGGAGCGGGGAAATCGTCGACGCCTGGCCACCACGGACGCTCGCACCTCGGAGACCCGCCGAACAAGAGCCGCGACGACAGTTGCTGTCCGGGGAATGCCGGTTCCGGGCGAGCAGGTGCAAGGCTTCCAGCCTGCTGTGGTGCAGGCTTCCAGCCTGCCCACCCGGCTTGTTGGCAATCCCTGGCTGATCACACACCAGATTCAGGCAGGTAGCCAGCACCACAAAGGGTCCAGGGCAAGGGCAAGGGCAAGGGCAAGGGC
>JBFWQT010000169.1:0-12408 GCA_050249295.1 Planctomycetota bacterium | reverse complement strand
GCATGGTCATGCCGGCCTGTCCGCCGCGGCTGGAGACGCCAATGGCGCGCATGCTGGCGGTGCATCGCGACTGGCTGCCGATGGCCGCGCCGCGCGACGCGGGTTTCCCGATGCCGGCGTACGCTCTTCCCGGCCCGACCAGGGCGCAGCCGCCCGCGCACGACCGCGACGTCATGGACTTCCGGCCGGACAAGCAGGACCAGCGCCGGCTGATGGAGCAGGTTGGTACGCCGTGGACGCCGCCCACGCCACGCTCGCGCAAGCCCCCGGCCTCGCCCGACAACTTCGACCTCGCAAAGCTCATCCGCGATATCTCGAAAGCGCTGGCCGACGGCACGCTTTCAACCGATCAGGATCTGCAGCGTCGGCTCGTCACCGCGCTCGGCTGCCTCGTTGCGTTGATCTTCCTCGGGCTGCTGCTCGTGCTTCTCAACCTCTCCTGATCGCTCATGTGCGGCATTGCCGGAATCGTCAGCACGCGCCCCGGCGAGCCGCCGTTGCCCGACGCTGCCCGGGTGGTCTCGCGCATGGCCGGGCGCATTGTGCACCGCGGCCCCGACGGCAGCGGCGTGTGGAGCGACCCGACCGGCGGAGTGCACTTCGCGCATCGTCGCCTCGCCGTGATCGACCTCAGCGACGCGGCCGCGCAACCGATGGTGGACGACGTCGCGCAACTGGCGATCACGTTCAACGGCGAGATCTACAACTACCGCGAACTGCGCACCGAGCTCGAAGCCGCCGGTGCCGCCTTCCGCACACAGTCCGACACCGAGGTGATCCTGCGCGCGTACCAGCGTTGGGGTCGCGACTGCGTGACGCGCCTCGTGGGCATGTTCGCGTTCGCGATCCACGATGCGCGGCAACAACTCGTCTGGCTCGCGCGCGACCGCGCCGGCGAGAAGCCGCTGTACTGGACGTCGCTCTCACCGGCCGGCTTCGGCTACGCGTTCGCCTCCGAGCCAGCCGCGCTCGACGAACTGCCCGGCGTCACCGACCGGCCGATCAACGCCGAGGCGGTCGCGTACTACCTGCGGTTCCAGTACCTGCCGGCCGGCGAGTCGATCCGGTCGCACGTCTACAAGCTGCGCCCGGCGCGCACGCTCGCAATCAGCCTGGCCGACGGCGCGGTCAGCCAGGCGCCATACTGGAACGCGGAGACGTACGCCACGGCGCCACGACTCACGTTGAGCGACGACGACGCGCTGGACGAGTTGCACTCGCTGATGCGGCGGTCGGTGGCCGGGCAGATGATCGCCGACGTGCCGCTCGGCGCGTTCCTCTCGGGCGGCATCGACTCGAGCACGATTGTCGGCCTGATGCGCGAGCGCGGGCCGGTGCGCACGTTCACCATCGCGTTCGACGATCCGTCCCACGACGAGTCGGCCCATGCGGCGGCCGTCGCAAAGCACTTGGGCACCGAGCACACCTGCGAGACGCTGAGCCTCGCCACCGCGCGCGACCTGATCCCGTCGGTGCCGGCGATGTTCGGCGAGCCGTTCGCCGATTCGTCTGCGCTGCCGACGCAACTCGTATCGCGCGTCGCACGCCGGCACGTCACGGTCAGCCTCTCGGGCGACGGCGCCGACGAGGCGTTCGGCGGGTACGCGCGCTACGAACGGATGCGCAGCCTGAGCAACTACCACTACCTGCTCCGGGCGCTGCGACCGATCCTGCGGATCCTCGGCAGCCCGGTCGGCTCGAAGCACCGCGCGGTACTGCACAAGCTCGGCCAGACGGTGGAGCGATTCGAGGAGAGCGCCAGCAGCATCCTGCCGTTCGAGGTGGTGCAGTCGTTGTGTGGCCAGCCGCCGATCGAGACGGACGAGGGCATCGCCTGGCTGGACTCGCTCGAGCGACGCTTGATGCAGGCCGACCTGGTGCGGTACCTGCCGGGGGCGATTCTCACCAAGGTGGATCGCGCGGCGATGGCGTGTTCGCTGGAGACGCGCGCGCCGTTCCTCGATCATCGCGTGCTGGAGTTCGCGCTGAAGCTGCCGCTGCATCTCGTGCGCGGCAAGCGCATCCTGCATCGTCTGGCCGAGCGGTACGTTCCACGCGAACTGCTGGATCGGCCGAAGCAGGGCTTTGCAGTGCCGTTGGCGCGCTGGTTCCGCGGCGAGTTGCAGCCGATGCTGCGCGACATGCTCGTGCCCGCCAACCTGGAGCCGGCCGGCGTGACCGGCCAGCGGATGGTGCAGACGCTGATCGAGCAGCATGTCAGCGGCACGCGCGACTGGTCGGCCGGGCTGTGGGCGCTGCTGGTGCTGGCGATGTGGGTGCGGGATCGGTAGCCAGCCGTCGCCGGTGTGCCCGGCGCCGACGACGACCACGCGGCCTCAGCGAGATCTGCGAGTGCGCCCGGTGGAGCGCAGGCCCGATGGCGAAAAAACCCGCACCGGATGCGGATCTCTCCGGAGAGGGGCACGACCGGGAATGCTCCCCGTTCTGCGGTGGGCGTGAATCACTGGAGCGTGCGGCCCGGCTCGCATCGGCACGAGGATTGCGCCAGATCTCAACGGCGCGGTTCGCGCATCGATCACCGATCGCCGCATCACCCGCACCTGTTCATCAACATCCGGAGGCACCCGATGCTGCGTTCAAAGATCATCTCCCTGACATCGCTGACACTGGTGGCATGCCTGATTCTGGGCGGATGCGAGGCGCCCGCGGGTGGCTCGGCTGGGGGCAGTAGCAGTAGCGGCGGTAGCTCGTCGGCCCGCAGTTCGACCTGCTTGTCGTGTGGCGGTTCCGGCCGGTGCAGCACCTGCAACGGCACCGGGCGCTTCCTGGGTGCCTACGACAGCAGCTGCAACACCTGCGGCGGCAGCGGCGTGTGCATCAATTGCGGCGGTCGTGGCAAGTGGTGAGCCGCCGGTTCCGCTCGCGGAAAGTCGCCGCCCGGCGCGCGCAGTCCGCTCGCTACTGCGGCGCTGACATCAGCCCGCGGATGGCCGTGAACACGTCGGGCTCGTCGGCCGCGTTGAAGTGCTTGCGGTCGTGCAGGACTCTCACATCCGCGCCACCACTGAAGTACTTGCGCCACATGGCGGCGTTGAGTTCATGATTGGTGGTGTAAGGATCGTTATCCGAAATCAGGACGCGCCACGGCCGCGGGCAGGTGCGCCTGGCGGCAGAGGTGATATCCGGGGACGTCTCGCACCACGGTTTGACGGTCTCCCACGGGTCGTCCACCGTCCACCACGCGGCCACCAGGAGCACACCGCCAACCGTCACGCGGCCTCCTAGCTCGGCGGTGGCGCGCAGCACAGTCTGGCAGCCGACGCTGTGACCGATCAACAACGTACGCGACGGATCGGGAGCGGCCTCGATTGCCGAGACCAATGCGGCGACGGTCGGTTCGATCTCCGGCGCGCCGGGTTCGGGCAGCAGCGGGACGAATGTTGGCGGCGTCGGCGTCACGCCCCGGCTGGTCAGTGCCGGATACCAGTCGCTCGCGCCCGACCCGGCCCAGCGCGGAACGAGCACCACATGATCGAGTGAATGGGTCATGATCTACCAGCCGTCGTCGATCACTGGCTGCACGGGTTGAGGCGGTTGGATCTTCGGCGGGGCCGGTGTCGTGGGCAACGGCAACACCAGCGCGTCGTCCGACGGCGGCGACGGAGGCGGCAACCCGGGCATGCGCTCCCACGCCGCGGCCGCCAGTTCGCGGGCGCGCGCGCGGATCGCCGGCTCGTCCAGGTCGGGGAACGTGCGATCCTTCATGATCACCTTGCCCGCGCAGATCGTGTGCCGCACGTCGCTGCCCGACACGCCCTCGAACAGATGCTGCACGAAGTTGTCCGGCGTGCACGGCGTCAGCGGCGAGTAGTCCAGGCAGATGATGTCGGCCGGCGAGGCCGGTGCGATCGCCCCCGGCGGCCGTGGCAACAGGCGCGACGCGATGATCGGGTTGCCCTCGAACACCATCCGCCACGCTTCCATCACGCCCGCGTCGGCGCGCCGTTGCTCGTGCCGCAGCAACAGCGCGGCGGTGCGCATCTCGGCGATCATGTTGGTGTCCAGGCCGTCGGTGCCAAGGCCGACCGTGATGCCACGCGAGAGCATCTCCTCGACCCGCGCGCGGCCGGCGCCGGTCGTCATGTTGCTGCGTGGCAGATGCACGATGCTCGCACCGAGGTCGGCCAGCGCGATCAGGTCTTCGTCGTTGAGGTTCACGCCGTGCGCACAGATCGACCGCTCGTTGAGCATGCCGGCCTTGCGCAGGCGCTCGACGGGGCTGGTCGTGCCGCGCTTGCGCGCATCGCTGCGGTCGCGCGAATCCTCGGCCAGCACCAGGTGCAGCGTGACAATCGGCCCGGCCACGAAGTGGATCGTGCGCAGCCGGTCCGACGTCACGTCGCCGATCGCGTAGGCCGAGTGCAGACCGAAGTGGCCGCGCACCTTGCCGCCGGGCCGCTTGCGTGACTCGAACCAGAAGCGCAGGTTCTCGGCCATCGCGTCGCGCGCCGCGGCCTCGCCGAAGCGGTCGGTCACCTCGCAGCAGATGCTGCCGCGCAGGCCCACCTTGTCGATCGCGTCGGCCAGCACATCGAGGCTGCCCACGACGCAACCGGGCGACGAGTGCTGCGCGATCACGGTGGTCACGCCGTTACGCGCGCAGTCGAGCAGCGCGAGCAGCGCGGCGTGCTCCACGTCGTCGCGCGTCATCACCTTCTCCAGCCGCCACAGCGTGCGCTCGTAGCGTTCGTGCGCGTCCTGTGGCGCGGGGTCGCCCTGAACGATGCCGCGCGCGAGGGCCGCATGGAGGCGGGTGTGCGCATTGATCAGCCCCGGCAGGATCAAGCCTTTGCCACCCGGGCCGGCGTCGAGCCGCTCGAGGTTCTCGGCCGAGCCGTGGGCCTTCTCGAGTTCGGGGTACGCGCCGACGGCCTTGATGATCGGGCCCTCGACGAGCACGCCCCAGTCCTCGAAGAGTCCTTCGGAGGCCAGCACCGTTCCCGGTCCGATCAGGAGTTGGTTGGGCGTCGTCGTCGTGGTCATCAGCTGGGGCGGTCGCGTGTGCGCGGTGTTGGTGGGACCGCCGATGATACCGTCAGCGGTCGTGCGTGTCAGGTTGCTGTGGCGCGACCGGTGTGGCGATGTCAGGGGCCTTCGCCGGTTCATTGGCGGGCGCGGGTGCCGGCCCGGGCATCCAGGCGGGTCGGCGCGGGCCGGGCAGGTTGGCGCAGAACAGCGAGTGCAGGATCATGCCGCCTACGACGATGCCGACCGCAAGCAGGCGGATCGCGAGATTCGACAGCGGCTTCGGCGCCTTGTGCATGTTCGTGCTCATGAAAGCCTCAGCGTCAGATGCTCGTGGCGCTCACGGGTGCGAGGGCCGGGACAATCACGCCGCCCGTATCGCGCAGATACTCGGAGTCGCGGTAATCGTCGCTGGCCGCGAGCACCGGCTGGCCGTCCCACACAATTGTCGAGCGCGTCGCCAGCTCATCGAGCGTGGCGTCATCCAGTCGCGCGCGCGCAGCGGCCGGCAGCAGCGTGACCAGCCGCTTGGCGCCCACCGCCCGGCCCGGCTGGAAGGCGTAGAACCGGTCGAGGTACGACGGTGCCGCCTGGCAACCGGCCATCACCGTCTCCAGCGTGGCCGGCGAGACGGTCGCGCCGTCGCCCTTGCCGTCGGTCGGCTCGAGCACCACCTGCAACGTGCTGTGCGGATTGTCGGCCAGCAACTGCGCGGCGATCCGCGCGGCATCGTGCTGCCGGGCATCCAGGTTGCGGCCGCGCAACCACAGGGTGTAGGCCTGCTCGCGTTCGGCCGACGGCGGCAAGGCGGAGAGGTCCGGCGCGCGATCGCCGTCGACGTCGAACTCCACACACAACTGCCGGGTCGCCGGGGCGCCCGCATCCAGCACCGGCGGCGGCAGCTGATCAAACTCGCACTCGAACGCGGACTGCACCTCGTCCATCAGCTCGATCATCTCGCCGAGCCCGAACGCCGGCGTGCGCGTGACATAGTAAGGAGGACGCGGCTGGTGCGTCAGCTGCAGCTCGGCGGCCTCACGTCGGAACGCGGTACCGGGCAGCACGGCCAGCTGGAAGACCTGCACGCTCGAGTACAGCCCGCTCTCCCGCAGGTAGCGCACGCCTTCGCGCACTGTCGCCGCGGTGTCGCCGGGCAGCCCGATGATCAGGTCGATCTTCACGTGGATGCCGGCGTCGAGCAGGCTGCGCACGCCCTTCTCGAACGCCTTCATGTTGTTGCGGCGATCCATCAGCTTCTGCGCCTGGTCATCCACCGACTGCAGCCCGATCTCCACCTCGGTGAAGTTCGCGTCGCGCAGCAGCCGCGCGACCTCGGGGTTGATGCCCTCGGCGCGCAGCTCGCCGAAGTAGCGGAACTGCCGGTCGGGGTTCTCGTCGCCGAGCAGCTTCACGAAGTCGGCGAAGTGCGAGCGCTGGTTGAGCGTCGGGTCGAGCAGCACGACATCCTTCGCGCCGCGCTCGCGGGCGTGCCGCAGGTTGGCCGAGATGCGTTCGTGCGCGAGGAAGTACAGCCCGTCGTAGCTCTTGGGGTAGTAGCAGAACTTGCACTTGAAGACGCAGCCGCGGATCGTCTCGAGCAGCAGCAGCTCTTCGTCGGCCGCGTCAAGGATGCCGCAGAGGTACGGCGAGCTGATCGCGTCGAGGTCGGGCAGCGGTTTGCGGAAGGCCGGCGGCGCCGTGCTCCGGCCGCGCACCCACAGGCCGTTGATCGCCGTCGGCAGCTGGCCGAAGTCGTTGCCGCTGTCGAGCACGGCGGTGAGGAACTCGCAGAACGTCTGCTCGCCTTCGCCGATCGACGCGAAGTCGATCGCCTCGTGCTGCAGCAGCCATTCGTTGTCGGCCGTCACCTCGGGGCCGCCGATGATCACCTTCGTGTCGGGCCGCAGTTCTCTCACGCGCGCGGCCACATGCAGCGAGCGTTGCACGTTCCAGAGGTAGCACGAGAAGCCGAGCAGGTCGGGTTCGCGCGCGGCAATCGCCTGTGCGAGACCTTCGTCGCCGAGCGTGTTGGCAAGGCGGAACGGCAGGATGTCGATCTGCACCCGCCTGCCGTCATCGAGCCCGCGCGACCCGGCGTACATCTTGAGGTAGGCGGCCGCCAACGGCACGTTCCCGCGCACCGGCATGATCGCCGCCGGCGGGATCGGCAGTTGAACGAGCAGGATTCGCAGGGGCGAGGTGGTCATGTGGTGTGGTGCGCGAGCCGCGTCTCGTCGTCATCAGCGGGAGTATGCCACAGTCGTGTCCGCGCCGCCGGTCGGCGATTTGACTTGCGCCCGGCAGAGCGCTCGCAAACGATGGAGCGGCCCCGCGCGATGTCCATCCGATGCTCCTCTCCAGACGGCTGTTGCTCGCCACGGCACTGACCTGCACGGTCGGCATCTCAGGCTTTGCCGCGATTTCCATCCACCTGTTCAGCGCGCAGCAGCAGTACGCCGAGCTGTTTGATCGCGACGTGACGTGCGCACTCTCGGCCGAGCGCGCGGCGGCGCACCTCAAGGTGGAGGTGCAGGAATGGAAGGACGTGATCATCCGCGGCTTCGAAGCGGGCGCTCGAGAGAAGTACTACAGCCAGATGGAAGCCGAGCACCACATCGTCAACACGGCGATCGACCAGGTGCGGGATCGCCTCGAGCAGGACGACGACCTGCCGGGCCTGATGGCGCTGATCACGGCGTTCCGCCAGTCGCACATCAGCATGGTCGAGGGCTACCGCCGCGCGGTGGACGAGTTCGACCGGATTCTCACGACCGGAACGCACGCCGACGCACTGGTGGCGGCCGATCGGCTGGTGCGCGGCATCGACCGCGAACCCACTGCGCAGCTCGAAGCGCTGGCGACCCGGCTCGTGGATCGTGCCAATCGCCGCGCCACGATGATGAACGCCACGACGCGCGACCGGATGATTGTCACGGTGGCATGCGGTTGCGTGGTGTTCTCGGGCGTGCTGCTGATCACTGTGCTGGCATCGCGGCGGATCATCGCGCGCCTCAACGGCATCACGATGGCGTTCCGCAAGCTGGTGGCATCGCCGACCGATGAGGCGAAGCCGATGGACCCGGGGCCAGCCGACGAGATTGGCGAACTCGCGCGCAACTTCAATGAGTACGTCCGCCTGCAGGCCGATCGGTCGCGTGGCGAGCGGATGAGCCTGCAGATCGCCAGGCGGGTGACCGGGCGGACCGGGCACGCATTCTTCGATGCGCTCGCCTGCGAGGTCTCGAGGTTGCTCGATATTGACCAGGTACATGTGGTGGAGTTCGTGCCCGGCGCGGAGGCTATCCGCACCATGGCAGCCGCCACGCCGGCTGGATTGCAGCCCCGTTCCGAGCGCCCGCTCGACGGCACGCCGTGTGCCGCGGTGCGCCGGAGCGGTGTCGCCACGCGGTGCCTCGCTGGCGCGTGCGACCAGTACCCCGGCATCCGCGCTCTGGCGGGCATGGATGCGCAGGCCTGCGTCGTGGTGCCATTGCCCGCGTCGTCGGGCCCGCCGGTGGGCGCGATCAGCGCGTACTACCGTGATGCGCAGACCAACGTGGATCTGGCCGAGTACGTGCTCGGCGTGTTTGCGAGCCGGGCGGGTGCCGAGATCGAACGGTCGCGCCTCGAGGCCGAGGCGGGTCAGGCGCAGCAACTGATCGAGCGCTCCACAAACGAAATCTACGTCATCGACGTGGCGACGCACCAATTCATCAATGTGAATGCCAGCGCGCGCAGCAACCTGGGCTATTCGATGGAAGAACTGCGCCGCATGTCGCCGCTCGACCTGCGCGCGACTGACGACCGGCCGGGCCTGAAGGACGTGTTCGGTCCGCTGTTCACTGGCGAGAAGAGCGTGGTCGAGTTGTCGTCGGTGCATCGCCGGAAGGACGGCAGCACCTATCCGGTGGAGCTGGTGCTGCAACGCTTGACCATCGGCGGGCAAGGCCTGGTCTCGGCGGTCGGGCAGGACGTCACCGTTCGACGGCAGCTCGAAGCGCAGTTGCTGCACAGTCACAAGCTGGAGGCGATCGGCCGGCTGGCGGGCGGTGTGGCGCACGACTTCAACAACCTGCTGACGGCGATCATCGGCCACGTCGACCTGACGTTGCCGCTGGTGGAGCCCGGCGAGCCGGTGACCACTGCGCTCGAGGACATCCGCAATTCGGCCGCGACGGCCACCGACCTGACCGGCCAGCTGCTGTCGTTCGCGCGGCGCCAGGTGGTGCACCCGGTGGTGATTGATACGGCCGAGCGGCTGCAGGGTCTGGTGCGCATGCTCACGCCGACACTTGGCGAGACGATCCGCATCGACCTGGATTGCCGGGCGAGCAGCCATGTGCGCATCGACCCTGGCGCGTTCGAGCAGCTCGTGCTCAACCTCGCGGTCAACGCGCGCGACGCCATGCCCGAAGGCGGGTCGCTGCTGATCGAGACGCGCGACACCGTGCTCGACGAGGACTACGCGCGGCTGCACCCCGACGTCACCCCGGGTCCGTACGTGCAGCTGACCGTCACTGACACCGGCGCCGGCATGGATGCCAGCACGCGCGAGCGCGCCTTCGAGCCGTTCTTCACCACGCGCGGCAGCGGCGGCACGGGTCTCGGCCTGGCCACCTGCCACGGAATTGTGCGGCAGAGCGGTGGTCACATCTGGATCTACAGCGAGCCGGGCAGTGGCACGTCGATCAAGGTGTACTTCCCGATGATCAGCGCGCCCGCCGACCCGGTGGTGCCGCAACCTGCGGTCGAGCCGGTGCAAGGCGACGGCGAGACGATCCTGGTGGTGGAGGACGACGCGCACGTGCGCGCGGTCTGCGTGCGCACCCTGGTGCGACGGGGCTACGTGGTGCTGCAGGCCGGCAGCGTGGCCGAAGCGCTGGAGCTTGCTGCGTCGCGCGAGTCGCTGGATGCGCTGGTGACCGACGTGGTGCTGCCGGACGGCCGCGGTCACGACATGGCCGACAAGGTGCTCGAACGCTTCCCGGGCCTGCCGGTGCTGTTCGTGTCGGGCTACACCGAGAACACCGTCATCCGCAACGGCGAGGTGGTCGCGGGCGTGAACTTCCTGCAGAAGCCGTACACGCCGGCCACGCTGACGGCCGCGCTACAGGCGGTACTGCGCGGCCGCGCGTGATGACGTGTCGCTGGCGAGCGCATGACGGATCGCTCGCGCCAGGCGCACGGCCGTGAACGGCTTCTGGATCGGCGGCGTGAGCGACACCACCGCGCGACGGGTCGAGTCGGACGCGTCATAACCGCTGACGTAGAGCTTGCGCACGCCGGGCCAGCGCTCGTCCAGCGCATCGCAGAGCGCCGTGCCGAGCATGTCGGGCAGGACGATGTCGGCCACGACGACATCGGGCCGCGTGTCCGTCTGCCACTGCAATGCATCCGCGCCCGTGCGCATGCCGGTGACGCGGTAGCCCAGACGTTCCAGGCCACGGCTCGTCGCCAGCAAGACCAGTTCGTCGTCCTCGACCATGAGCACATGCTCGGTGCCGCGCGCATCATCATCGTCGTCGTCATCCGTGGAGCGTGTCGGGTGATCGGCGTCGGCCATGTGGTGTGGGCCGGGCGTCGTGCGGAACACCAGGTCAAACCGCGCGCCTCTCCCCGGGGCGGTCTCGATCTCCACACCCGCGCCATGCTGTTGCGCAATGCCCCACACCGCTGGCAGGCCCAGACCAGTGCCGCCCGGTCGCGTGGTGAAGAACGGCTCGAATGCGCGGCGTCGCGTGGCCTCGTCCATGCCTTCGCCGGTGTCGGCCACAGTCAGGCAGATGCGGTCGCCGGTCGAGCGCGTTGAGATCGTCAACTGTCCGCCGGCCGGCATCGCCTCGCGCGCGTTGCTCACCAGATTGGTGATCGCCAGTTCGATGCCCGCGGTATCGCCGGGGAACGACGCCAGGTGCCCGGCAAGGTCGAGTGTCAGCTCGATGTTCTCCGGCAGGCTGCGCCGCAACAACGTCTCCAGATTGCGGATTACCGCGTTGAGGTCGGTCGGCGCCGGCGTCTGCGACTGGCGCCGCGCGAACATCAGCAAGTGCCGCGTGAGCGTGGCCGCGCGACCCGCCGCGTCGGCAATCTCCCGGACCATCACCAGCGACGAGTCGGGCATCGGGTCCTCGAGCAACAGGCTGGCGTTGCAGAGTACCGGCGTCATGGTGTTGTTGAGGTCGTGCGCGATGCCACCCGCCAGGCGGCCCACTGCCTCCAGACGCTGCGCCGTGGAGATGTTCTGCTCCATCCGGCGCAGCTCGGTGATGTCGCGCCCGATGCCGAACACGAGACCACTGTCGGGCAGCGCGCGGATGTTCCACTGAACTATGCGATAGTCGCCGTCGGTGGCGCGCAGGCGGTTGACGAAGTTGTGCACCGGCCGGCCGGCGCGCAGTTCGCCGTCGAGCGATACCGTCGCGTCGATGTCGACGGGCTCGATGAACTCCACCAATGGCCGCGAGAGCAGCTCCGCCTCGGTCCAGCCGAGCAGCCGTTGCCATGCCGGGTTGACCTGCACGAGGCCGCCATCCACCACGCCGATCATCATCAGGTCGAGCGACTCGCGCCACATCAGATCGCGATGGGCTTCCGCCGACGACGCGCGGCGCCGCATCGCCTCTTCCGATTGGCGCGACTCGGTGACGTCGTGGAGCGTCACAAGCATGCCGCCGCGATCTCCGTCGCCGAGTGGAGTGGTCGTCACCTGGAAGATCCGTCCGTGGTGCGACAGGAAGTCGTCGCCGCCGGGTGTCACAGACGGGGCCAGGTCGGGAAGGGACGTCGCCACAGCCTTGCCGAGCGTCTCCGGTCCGGCGTTCCACAGACGAGCTGCGGCCGGGTTCAGATCGGCGATCCGGCCCCGGCTGTCGAGTACGACGATCGGGTCGCTGGTGAGTTCGACCACGCGGTTCCGCGCAACCGGGACGAGCTCGAACAGGCCGAAGCGCAACAGCGCGATCGCGATCAGCAGGTTGCGGATGCCGAGCGTCAACGGCGTGGTGTCGCGATGAACGCCGAACGACACACCGACAACCAGCAGCAGGCTGCCCACAAACGGCACGGCCGTGCCGAATACGATCATCCGGGCCTGCCAGCGATACACCGCAGGCCCTGCCGTCATCCGCGAGCCGACCAGCAGCAATACGACGAGGTCCTGCGCGAAGACCACGAGCGCCAGCAACCAGCCGAACGGACCGAACGAATACGTGAGCGCATTGAATGGCTCGGCCTCGATGATCCGCGGATACAGCCGGAGCAGATCGAGCCACGGGTCGGTGATGACGATCAGGCAGGTGGCAAGCGCCCCGGCCAGCACGGCACGCCCCGCGAGTCTCAGTCGCGCCGGCTGCGCGCCGACGTACGTCACCGCGAACATCACCAGCAGGCTGCCGCTGGCGATGGCGGGTATCCACTGCAGCG
>JBFWQT010000168.1:0-12414 GCA_050249295.1 Planctomycetota bacterium | reverse complement strand
CCCGGGGTCTCCGTATCACCCGTCGGTGGTTTCGTCAACGCGCTGGTCCGCGTACAACCGGTGGGCTTGCCGGCGTGACCCCAAGGGGGCCCGACTCGCTTGCGCTCGCGGCTCTTGTTTTGGCGCCATAGGGTTACCGCCCCCCATTTTGAAGCCCACGGGCTGCTGCCCGTGGGCAACGGCGGCGGGCCCGCGACCACCCCACCCCCGACCGCGACCGCGGCACCTCATCTGGTACGATCCACGGAACCGACCCCGAAACGGCAGGAGGGGGTATGAGTAACGCGGTTACCCACACCCCCCGTGCGGCGAGAACCCGCGGGTGTTACCTGCGGGCCATTGGCGAGGACGCCAGGGGTCGCCTGTTACCTCGAAGCCGGTTGCCCGGTGTTCAGGGTCAGCGCGGTCCGGCGCCTGCACAGACCGGGGGCAAAGGCAAGCAGTCGATTGAGGGCCCCCGGATGTTGGTCGAAACCAACCTTCCAATCTCACTACACTCCCAGTGAGCCAGGTATTCCGTTTGTTCAGCCCTTTTCCGGGCAACCCGAAACAGGACCACCCGCACGGAGCATCATCATCATGAACGACTGGACCCAACAAACCGTCGACATCTTCTTCCACGGCGACCTCCCCAAGCTCACCGGCCGGCTCCTCAGCCAGCTCCCGTACGGCGTTGTGATCGACATCGGCACCGACGGCACCGCCATCAGCCACGCCATTGTCCAGACTTTCGTGCCGTACGCGTCGATCCGCCACATGCACCGCCTCGCGCCGCGTTCGGCCGAGGAGCAGGAAAAGAAGAAGCACGAGCTCAACGAGAAGTTCCGTCGCACCATGATGGAGTCGCTCAACGCGCCGAGCCAGCAGGTCATCGACACGCTGCAGGAGGAGATTGACTGAACTACCTCGCGCACTACTGGCTGGCCGAACGCGATGCGGCCGACCCGGTGACGGCCGCGTGCACCCTGCTGCCCGACCTTCTGGGCTACGCAGGGGCCACGCGGCCGACTCACCGGGTGCCCGACGCCGACGAGTGTCGCGACTCGCCGGTGTGGGCGGCCGTGCGCACCGGTATGCGGCACCACATCGAGGTCGACCGCGTGTTCCACAGTTGCGACTGGTTCGAGCAGCGCATGCAGGCCAGCGGCCAATGGCTGCGCGACCGGCAGAGTCCGCTGCGCGAGCACTGGAGTCTGTGGGTGCTGCGCCACGTGACGATCGAGCTGGTGATCGACCGGCAGCTGCTGGTGGAGGACGACGCGCTGCCGGGGCGGGTCTACGTCGGCCTCGAGGCGCTGGCGGCCGATCGCGCGGCCGTCGCCGCCCTGGAGGCCCGCTTCGGCGGCTCGCTGCAGCGCTACCTCGACGAGTTCCTCGCGCGGCAGTGGCTGCACCACTACCGCGACGAAACCAACCTGCCGCACGTGCTCAGCCGCATCTTCGGCCGGCTGCTCACGCGCAAGCCGCGCATCCGCGAGGTGTACGGCGACACCGAGACGTTCACGGCGGCCGAGGAAGCGGCGCTCCCGGGATTCATCGATGCGGTGATCGAGCAGGTGGCCGACGCGGGTCTGCCGCCGATCGTGGTGCCGGTGGCCAGCGAGTGATTGGCGCGACGCCACGCTTTCCACGGTGGTTCACAGCCGGCTACACTGCCGGCACACTGGCTTGACCACCGCCTGCTCCGGAGCCGCTGATGCGCGTGTTGCCCCGTGTTGTCGTGCTGGCCGTGCTGGCCCTGCTGCTGTCCCCGATTGCGACGGGCTGCAAGAACTCCGCGACCGGCAACAACAACGCGGCGTCCGTCGGGACCCTTGCGCCCGCCTCACTGCCGGGCACCAGCGTCGGCGCGCCGTACAGCCAGGCGCTAACGCTCACCGGCTCGCTCGCAGCGCAGACGCCGCTCACGTGGTCGATCACGGCCGGCGCACTCCCGCCGGGCGTCGCGCTCGACACCGCCTCGACCACCGCGACCAGCCAGATCAGTGGCACCCCGGCCATCGCCGGCGACTACAACTTCACGCTCCACGTCCAGGGCACGACCGACAGCGCCACGTTCGATCGCAGCATCAGCGTCGCGTCCAGCAGCACGCTGGTGATCACCACCACCTCGCTGCCCGACGGGACCACCGCCGCCAACTACGCGCAGATGCTCAACGCCACCGGCGGGACCGGCATCGGCTACACCTGGCAGCTCGTTGCCGGCAACCTGCCGCCCAACGTGGTGCTCGACGGCCACAACGTCACGACCACCATCGGCAGCTTCTCGCTCAGCGGCAACCTCGACCTCTCGCTGGGCGGCGGCCGGCTCACCGAGGTCTCGGGCATGGTCGCCAGCCGGCACAATCCCGGCACCTTCTGGGTGCACGACGATAGCGGCGCCGGGCCCGAGTTCTACGCCATCGATGCCGCGGGCAATATCCAGCAGCGCTACCAGATCACGGCCGCCGCGCAGGACTGGGAAGACATCGCCATCGGCCCCGGACCCGACGCCGACACCGATTACATCTACATCGGCGACGTCGGCGACAATGCGTCGGCGCGCACCAATTGCCGCATCTATCGCGTGGCCGAACCGATCGTCCCCGGCACGCCCGGCTCGGCGATCACGCTGCCGCACGACGAGTTCTGGTTTGTCTACCCCGGCGGCTCGCAGAACTGCGAGTCGATGATCGTGGACTTCGAGACTGGCACGCCGTACCTGGTGGAGAAGACGGCCGGTGCGCCGCGCGTGCATCGCTTTCCGATGCCGTTGGACACCGCCTGGACCAGTGGCAGTCCGACCACGCTGATCGCCGTGACCGCCAGCGGCACGTTCGACGGCACGCTTACCGGCGGCGACGCGTCGGCCGATGCGCGCCGCGTGATCCTGCGCGGCTACAGCTCGGCCCGCGAGTACGCGCGCCCGGCCGGCGGCAGCTTCGACGACATCTTCCTGCAGGCCGGCAGCGCGGTGACGATCACCGGCGGTCAGCAGTACGAGGCGATCTGCTACAGCGCCGATGGCACGAAGGTCTACACCGCCACGGAGTTGGCCGGGCAAGCCAACGCGCCGATCCAGGTCGCCAGCGTGTCGGCCGACATCGGCTCCACCACGCTCAGCGGCACGCCCGGCGCCACCGGCCTCTACACCTTCACGGTGCAAGTCACCGATTCGGCGGGCAACACCGCCACGCGCGAGCTGACGATTGCGGTGAACTGATGTTGCCACGATGGCGGTGGATGAGGCGTACACGCCGAGAAGTGGCGGACACGGCGACTTGCCACTTCTTGTTGGTGGCATGGCAGAAACCCGGTGCGTTGCACGGCTCGACGCACGGCCCATTTGGCAACGTGTCGCGTCCTTCGTTCGCACGGCAGCCCCCATCTGCTCACATTCACGTACACAGATGATCTTCCAGGACGCCCGCGACCCGGTCGATTGCTGCCGAGCCGATCCTGCTGGACAGGAAGGAGCGTCGGGCAAGTCCATCGAGTGGCAGGACGTGCGCGCAGGCCAGCGCGGCAGCAGTGGAAAAGGCCGGGTCATCGCGATGGCGGCTGCAGGCCTCGGAAAAGGCATCCTCCTCAACGCGGGTCAACATCGCGATGTTGCGGAACAGGTCCACGGAACGTTTGGCCAGGTGAGCCTCGCGGTCTTCGCGATACGACGCCTTCGAGCCGGCGAGTACATCGCCAATCACGTGGAGCATCATCATCGTCCATGTGAACGTGCTCGCCACCGGCACCTGCTGCCCGGAATCTGTGTGGAGCAGGACCGATCGGTCCACATCCAGCGCTTCCGGTGCGAGCGACAGGCGGAGCGCGGTGTCCGTTGTGGTGTTCGGCGGCGCCTGAGGTCTCGCACTCCGTCGCGCATCATTGATCCGGATGCGGGTCCGGTACTCGCCGGCAGGCCCCATCAGGAGGTCGAGCATCACTCCGGTGGCCCTGTGCGGCACACGAAAGTTCTCCGCAGCGTCGTGTGGTGGCCGCGAAAAGCCTCGCGAGTCGAGTTCGGAGGCGAAGCGCTGCATGCGGTCCCAGTCGGCCACGGCGGCGGGCAGAACGAAGATGTCGATGTCGCGGGTCGGACGGATCGGCGGCCACTCGACCTGGTCGACCAGGTAGCGCTCGTCTGGCACTGCGTGAGTCTGGCGCAAGAGCAGACCGTAACCGCCTGCCAGGGTGAGGCCGACGCCGGACGCGCTGGACGCCTCAAGCGTGTGGTGGAGTGTGCTGGCAAGGGCGTCGGGCGGATTGGTCACGTCAATGGCTCGGTCAGCAGCAGTTCGAGCTTTTGTGCCAGGCTCCGGTCGCGCTGGTCTCCGTGTTCCAGCTCCAGCCAGGTCTGCACGGCGCCTGCGTAGCGCACACCATTCTCCGCCCGCACGGCTCCGAAGCAGGCCTGCGGATCCTCGGTCTCGATGAGAATGTAGTCCGCCCACCTTTCATCCGGCGTCGCCTCAGGGACTTGCCGCAGCGCCTCGACAATGGACGAGCAGCAGATGCTCGTGGGAGTGGCTCGCGGAACCCCGAGATGATGAGCGGCCGAATCGCCTCCGGCAACGCACGCGCGGACCCGGATTGCCAGGCGCTCCATCAATTCCTCAATGGGGAGTGGGCATCTGACGGTAACTCGTCGCCGTACCTGCAGCACGTAGTCGGCGGCGAGACCATGGAGCAGCGCACTGCGCCGCAGCACCGGGATGCCCTGTGTGTGAGGAAGGCTGCGGCGTCTGTCCTTGCGGATGATGCCCTCCTCATCCAGTTGCGAAAGGACCTTGCTGACTGCAGAGGGGGTGATCGTCACCTGTCCGCCCGATTCGGCCTCGATCAGTCGGGTCAGTTCGTCGAGTGCGAATGGGACAGGCTCGCGCCGGAGCAGCAAGCGACACACCAGGCCACTCTTGCCGCGGTAGATGTTCTTGATGGGTGCCGAAGACGGAAAGCGGTTGGGGTGGCCACTTTCGCGAACGTAGAGGTCGCCGGGCACCAGCAACAGGGCGTTGCCGCAGCCGTCGATTCCGCTGATGCCGGCTTCTTGCAGCTGGTCGAGCCGTTCGGGCGAGAGGTACGGCACGAAGACTGCCGCGCCGCCGTCGGTTTGCCGGCGGAGGTCGTCTATGAGTCGCTGCACCGCCTTGGGCGTGAACTGCTGCGAGCGGGCCACGGCGAAGTGCCACACGCGACGGCCCCACCGTGCTCGCACGCGTTCCGGTTCCCACTCCAGTTTCAGATCGCCGATGCGATCCGGCGGATGGAGGTCCGGTTTCGTAGTTGATCGCAAATTGCTTTCCTGGATCGGCCTATTTTCTTGATCAAGAAAGTGCCCGATTTCAGGAAAATTGTCAAGCCTGCCAACCGGCGGTCATGCGTTGCCAGTCATGCCGAACTGGGTCAGCGCACTCTGCAGGGCGTTGCGCGTCTCGTCCTTCATCTCGCACATCGGCAGGCGCATCTCGCCGTTGCCACGGCCGAGCAGCTTCATCGCCGTCTTGACCGGGATCGGGTTGGTCTCGAGGAACATCGACTTGCACAGCGGGTACAGCCGCTGGTGCGCCTTGCGGGCCTCCGCCAGGTTGCCGGCGTTGAAGGCCTCGATCATCGCCATGACTTCCTTCGGCACAATGTTGCCCACCACCGACACCACGCCGGTGCCGCCGATCGCCATCAACGGCAGGGTCAGCGGGTCGTCGCCGGAGAGCACGTCGATCTCGCAGCCGCGCAGGATCTCGGTCGCCTGCGAGAGGTCGCCGCTGGCCTCCTTGATCGCCACAATGTTGTCGTGGTCCGCCAGACGGATCACGGTGTCCGGCAGCATGTTCACGGCCGTGCGCGACGGCACGTTGTAGAGCATGATCGGAATCTGCACCGCGTCGGCCACCGCGCGGAAGTGGCGATAGAGGCCCTCCTGCGTGGGCTTGTTGTAGTAGGGCGTGATCACCAGCGCGCCGTCGGCCCCGGCCTCCTTCGCGTGCTTCGTCATCTCGATCGCCTCGGCCGTGCTGTTGCTGCCGGTACCGGCGATCACCTGGCACTGGCCGTCGGCGGTCTGGATCACGGTCTCGATGACCCGGCGGTGTTCCTCGTGGCTGAGCGTGGCCGACTCGCCGGTGGTGCCGCAGGGTACGAGGCCGGTGGTGCCGGAGTCGAGGTGGAACAGGACGAGGTCCTGGAGCGCGCCGTAATCGACCTTGCCGTCGGAGAAGGGAGTGACGAGGGCAACGTACAGGCCGGCAAAGGTCATGTCGGGACTCCGTGGGACTCGGACGACGAACGCACGAACAGGCCTGCCAGTAGTGGTGGCGCGGCTGTCAGAGGGGGCGTGTTGTAGCAAATGACAGGCCGGCCACAACGTGGGCGCCGGTCAGAGGCGTCGGCGGGCATTCCGACATTCTCCGAACCTCCAATGCTCGCGATGCGCTGAACGCTCCGTAACAGGATTGTCACCGGTTGTCCTTTTTGGCCTGACTGGCTAGACTGCAGGGTGCCCTCCGGTTGCTCCGCACCGACGCGTCGCCGCGCCTGGTGGGCCAGTGTTTTCCGCAGTGAACCGGCCCCGGCCACACACCCGGCCCGGTTAACTGTCCCACGCTGTCCCGCGCTCGCACGCTGGCTGTCGTCACCCGGCAGGAGGACCGCGCAAAACGCCCGCGAAAGACTTTGCCAGCTTCGCACCCATATACAGACACACCACACGCACACCCCATTTTTGCGGAGTTCTGGAGCGATGATGAGTTTTCGTTCTGCCGGTTGGATCGCCAATAGCACCTTTGTTCTTGCTGCAGTCCTGACCCTCTCCAGCATTGCGCACGCCCAGCCCAAGGCGCTGGCCGCGGTGTCGGACAGCGACGCGGTGGCCACCAGCATCCAGACCTTCCTGGTCAACACGGGCAAGTTCAGCGCGGTCGACATCGTCAAGACCAACACGTCGACGCCGACCCTCGCCACGCTGCAGGGATACGACTGCGTCGTCGTCACGTCGAACAACGTGCCGCAGGACGCGGTCACGCTCGGCAACAACATGGCTGACTACGTGGATGGCGGCGGCGGTGTCGTGGAGGTGATGTTCACGATGACCAACGGCTGGTCGCTGAAGGGCCGCTGGGTCAACTACAGCACCATGAACCAGGACGACAACAGCTGGCTCAACACCTCGGACCAGAACGCCGGCACGGTTCACGACGCCAACCACCCGATCATCGCGGGCATCACCAACCTGACCAACGGCGGCCGCTTCCGTCGCAACCTCAACGTACTCGCCAACGGCGCGAGCAAGGTACTCGACTGGACCGACGGCACGGTCTGCGTCGCGGCGAATGACACGTTCGCCGGCGCGGTCGCGTGCGTGAACATGTACATGCCGGCCAACGACGCCGGCGGTTCGTGGAACCCGGCCAACTGCCAGATCGACGAGCTGCTCGCGCAGGCGCTGGAGTGGGTGGCCACCGGTGGTCTGCCGACGATCGCCGACCCGGCCGCCGGCCCGCTGCCCGACGCCTACACCGACCAGGGCTACAACCAGACGATCACCGGCCAGGGTGGCGCCGAGCCGTATGTATGGACGATCAGCGGCGGTTCGCTGCCCACCGGCCTGACGCTGAACAGCTCGACCGGCGTGATCAGCGGCACGCCGTCCTCGCTGGGCAGCCACACCTTCGACGTGCTGCTGACCGACAACAACAACGACACCGATTCACGCAGCTACTCGATCTTTGTCTATGCGCCGCCGCAGATCACGGTGCCGTCGGCCGGTGCGCTGGCCGACGCGCTGATCAACACGGCATACGGGCCGGTCAACTTCAGCACCAGCGGCGGAAAGCCCGCGCTGGTCTGGAGCATCACCTCCGGCGCCCTGCCCGTCGGCATCTCGCAGAACACCAGCACCGGTGCGATCAGCGGCACGCCCACCACGGTGAGCAACAACAACTTCACCGTCCGCGTGACCGACGCAAACGGCAGGTTCCACGAACGGGCCTACTCGATTGCGGTCTTCGACACACCGGTGATCACGTCGCCGTCGTCGGGAGCGATCACGCCCGAAGGCTACGTGGGTGACGCCTACAGCCGGACGTTCACGGCGGCCGGCGGTGTGCCGGCGTACACCTGGAGTCTGCAGAGCGGTTCGTTGCCGCCGGGCCTCGCGCTGAACACCAACACCGGTGTGTTGAGTGGACCCCCGAGCGCAGCCGGCATCTACGCGTTCACGATCCGCGTCACCGACACCAACAACGACTTCGACCAGCTCGGCTACACGCTCGAGATTCTCGACCTGCCCGCGATCACCTCCCCGTCGCCGGGTGCGCTGCCGCAGGCGACGCGCAACGCGCCGAACTACTCGCAGTCGTTCACCGCCAGCAACGGCAAGTCGCCACTCTCGTGGAGCGCCACCGGCCTGCCCGCCGGCATGTCGATCAACTCCGGCACCGGTGTGCTCAGCGGCACGCCGACCGCGTCGGGCGCGTTCAACATCAACGTCACGGTCACCGACGCCAACGGCAAGACCGACGTCGACGCCTGGACGCTGCAGGTGGCCGCGGCGGTCGCGCTGACCGGCAGCAGCCTGCCGGACGCCGAGGAGGAGACGCTGTACAGCCAGACGCCGGGCAACTCCGGCGGCACGGGTCCGTACGCCTGGACGATGTTCATCAACCCGGCGCTACCCGATCTGTCGATGGATCCGTCCACCGGCCTGATCACCGGCACGCCATCAGCCGGCACAAGCAACAACTACACGGTGACGGTCACGCTGACCGACTCGCTCGGCGGCACGGCCAACAAGAACTACACGTTCTACGTCACCCAGCCCGGTGGCGGCACCGCGGCCAACTGCGGCTGCACCAGCTCGGCCACAACGCGTGATAACGCATTCGCCGGCTGGCTGCTGTTGCTGCTGCCGATGCTGCTGCTCGTCGCAAGGCGCCGCGTCTGAGTTCCGATGTCAGTGCCCGCCTCCGATTTCACACCGTCGGCGGCCGGGCCAGGTCTATAGCAGAGTCCGTTCAACCACACGTTTGTCCGATCCCACACACACCTACCCGCCAGTCCCATGTGCTCGACCAGTCGACAACTATTGCTCTCGTTGTTTTTCGTTCTGGCGTTGTCCGGTCTGCTGGCGCTTGCCAGCCCCGGGGTAGCCAGCGCGCAACCCAAGGTGTTTGTCGCCGGCAGCGGTGACCTGCCCGGCGTGAAGGCGTACCTCGACGCCAGCGGCGTGCTCGGCCAGGTCGACACGTTCGACATCCCGGGCGGCACGCCGACGCTCGCCACGCTGCAGAACTACGACGTGGTGATGATCTACAGCAACAGCCCGCCGCAGAACCCCACGCTGTGGGGCGACACGCTGGTCTCGTACGTCGACGCGGGCGGCAACGTGCTCGAGTGCATGTACTGCCTGACCGTCAGCTGGGGCCCGGACGGCACGTGGGCCAACTACTCGTGCATCACCCAGGACGACGCCCGCACCAACAGCGCCGACGGCACGAAGGGCACGGTCTACGACGCCAATCACCCGATCATCCAGAATGTGAACAACCTCACCGGCGGCTTCGGCCGGCGCAACACCAACGCGGTGATCAACGGCGCCACGAAGATCATGGACTGGAATGACGGCAACGTGTGCCTCGCCGTCAACGAGACGCAGAACGGCCGCATCGCGTGCATCAGCATGTATCCGGCCGTGCAGGGCTACGGCTGGGACCCCAACAACAGCGACACCGACCTGATGTTCGCGCAGGCGCTGGTCTGGGCCGCGCTCGGCAGCAAGCCGAAGATCGACCAGCCCGCGGCCGGCGCGATGACCGACGGCTACCTCACGCAGGGCTACAGCGTCACGATCACGCACACCGGCGGCCAGGATCCGATCGCGCACACCATCTCGGCCGGCTCGCTGCCGCCGGGCCTGACGCTGAACTCCTCGACCGGCGAGATCAGCGGCACGCCGACCTCGGTGGGCAACTACTCGTTCACGGTGCAGATCGAGGACAACGTCAACGACACCGACACGCGTGACTACACCATCGACGTGTATGCGCTGCCGCAGATCTCCTCACCTGGCAGCGGCGCGCTGGCCGATGGCCTGATCAACAACGCGTACGGCCCGGTCACGTTCACCACCAGCGGCGGCAAGCCGGCATTGGCCTGGAGCCTGGCGTCGGGAACCCTGCCACCCGGCCTCACCCAGAATCCCGGCACCGGTGCGATCAGCGGAACGCCCACCGTCGTTGGCAACTCCAACTTCACGGTGCGCCTGACCGACGCGAACGGCAAGACGCATGACGTGGCGTACTCGATCGCGGTCTTCGACACGCCGGTGATCACCTCGCCGGCGAGCGGCGCGCTCACGCCGGAGGGCTACCTCGCCACTCCCTACAGTCGCACGTTCACGGCGGCCGGCGGCGTGCCGGGGCCGGGCTACGTCTGGACGGTCAGCGGCGGCACGCTGCCGGCCGGCCTCGCGCTCAACTCGTCGACCGGCGCGGTCACGGGTACGCCCTCGGCCACGGGGTCGAGCGCGTTCACAATCCGCGTGACCGACAGCAACAACGACTTCGACGAGAAGGGCTATACGCTCGAGATCCTCGACCTGCCGTCGATCACGTCGCCGGCCGCGGGGGCCTTGCCGCAGGCCACGCGCAACGCGCCGAACTACACGCAGACGTTCACCGGCGCCAACGGCAAGGCACCGCTCGCGTGGAGCGCAACGGGGCTGCCAGCCGGCATGTCGCTCAACTCCGGCAGCGGTGTGCTCAGCGGCACGCCGACCGCGTCGGGCTCATTCAACATCAGCGTCACGCTGACCGACGCGAACGGCAAGACCGACGTCGACGCCTGGACGCTGCAGGTCGCCGCGGCCGTCGCCCTGACCGGCAGTTCGCTGCCCGACGGTGAGGAAGACCTCGCGTACAGCCAGACGCCGGGCAACTCCGGCGGTACGGGTCCGTACACGTGGACGATGTTCATCAACCCGGCGCTGCCCGACCTGTCGATTGACCCGGCGAGCGGTCTGATCAGCGGTACGCCGTCGGCCGGCACGAGCAACAACTACACCGTGACCATCACGCTGACCGACTCGCTCGGCGGCACGGCCAACAAGAACTACTCGTTCTACGTGACGCAGCCGGGTGGCGGCACCGCGGCCAACTGCGGCTGCAACAGCTCGGCCACGACGCGCGACAGTGCGTTTGCCGGCTGGCTGCTGATGCTGCTGCCCATGCTGCTGCTGGTCGCGCGTCGCCGCGACTGATCGCGCTCTGCAGCGGAACGGAACACATCCGGGCGGCGCACGTCACTGCAGTGGCGGGCGCCGCCCGGGCTCGTTTCGCGCCGCGCCGATCAGTGATTCGTCATTGGTGGCACCAGTGTGACAGATCCCCATGAGGCACTCTTGCCCGCGCGATGCTACCTGCGAACGTCGGACGTACCGGGCTTCGCAGCCGATCCGTACAATTGTGGTGGAACCGTGACGGCGGCCCACACACCCGCCAGGCGGTCCCACGTTTGCGTCCAGTTCGACACACACACACAACCACAACGGCACAGCTCATGCGAATTGCTCTCCTTCCATTGCTGCTGCTGGTCGCAGCCTGTTCCGGCTTCCTGGCGATTGCCGCGCCGGATGACGTCAGCGCCCAGCAACCCGACGTACTCGTCGTCGGCACCACCGTTCTGGCGCCGGTCAAGACCTACCTCGATGCGCTCGGCATCCTCGGCACGGTCGACACGTTCGACCACGTTCAGGGCACGCCGACCGTGGCCGCGATGCAGGCCTACGAGGTCGTGCTGCTGTTCACTGTCTCCACGCCGCAGAACTCGACACTGCTCGGCGACAACCTGGCTGCATACGTCGACGCCGGCGGCAACGTGGTCGAAGCGCAGTACGCGCACACGGCCACGTGGGGCATCGACGGCGCCTGGCTGAACTACCAGTGCCTCTCGCAGGACGATGCCCGCCTCAACAACAACAACGCGACGAAGGGCACCGTCCACGACACCAACCACCCGATCGTCCAGAATCTCAACGTCGTCAACGGCGCGTCGGGCCGGCGTGACACCACCGCGGTGATCAACGGCGCCACGAAGATCATGGACTGGAGCGACAACACGGTCTGCATCGCCGTCAACGAGACGCAGGCCGGCCGTATCGCGTGCATCAACATGTACCCGGCCGTCGCCGGCTGGGATCCGGCCGCGAGCGACACCGACCTCATGTACGGCCAGGCGCTCACGTGGGCGGCGCTCGGCGGCAAACCGAAGATCGACCAGCCGGCCGCGGGCGCGATGACCGACGGCTACCTGACCGACGGATACAGCGTGACCGTCACGCACACCGGCGGCCAGGATCCGATCACCTGGTCGATCACGGCCGGCGCGCTTCCCCCCGGCCTGAACATCAACGCCTCGGACGGCGCGATCACCGGCACGCCCACGACT
>JBFWQT010000167.1:0-12415 GCA_050249295.1 Planctomycetota bacterium | reverse complement strand
GATCTCCAGCAACTCGCCCGGCACGTCGGACGCCGCCAGCACCACCAGGCCCGGCACCTGCTCGACCAGCTCGGCCAGCGGGTCGGTCTTCGGCGCCACGGTCGGCTCGTTGCCGCTCTCCCACGAGACCGACGCGATCAGCGTGACGGGCGTGCGCAGGGCGGCCAGCGCCGCGGCCAGCGCGTCGAGCGACAACGCGGTGCCAGCCGGGTTGAACGCATCACTGCCGGCCAGCATCAGGTAGGCCTTGCCGTCGGGCGCGAGCACGCCGCGCGCGGACAGGCACAGCAGCAGGCGGTCACCCTCGCGGCCGCGACCGAGCAGCGACTGCACCTCGGCGAGCAGCTTGTCGGGCGTGGCCTGCAGGCCGTTGATGGTGTGCACCGCGTACGGCACGCACGGCGACGGACGCAGTCCGTGCTGCAGCACGTCGTCGATGCGCGCCATGTCGTCCTGCGCGTAGTGCGGCGTCTGCCCGCCGGCCGGTGAGACACCACAGAGCAGCGCCATCGTCGTGCGCATCCGCGGCGCGGCGCTTCGCAGGTCGCTGGCAAAGCCGGTCTCGTCGCTCGCGGTGGCGAGCTTGACGAACGCGCGCTGGCTGGCCTGGCGCGAGAGCGGCAGCAGGTTCTTGCCGATGTCCTCCCACTGGCCGGCACTCATGCCGGACGGCGTGATGAAGACGTTGAACAGGTTGAAGCCCTGCTGCAGGTCGTCGAGGTCGTGCTTCACCTGCGCGGTCACGCTGCGTGTCGCGGCCGGTGTCGTGTCGGGCCGGCCGGTCGGCCAGAACTCCACCTGCAGGTCGGTGTCGCTGGCGAATGTCTCGTCGGCGATGCCCCACGTGAGGGCCTGCAGGATCGCGATCCAGAGGATCAATGCGGGCACATGCGCGCCGTTCGACGACACGTGCGAGCAGTCGCGCTTGTGCAGCACCGGGCGGATCACGAGGTCGATGTCGGCGTCCCACGCGTCGCGCAGCACGGTCTGCATGTTGCGCCCCTCGCCGATCGGCACCACGCTCTCGGCGCACTTCAGCTGGTTGCCGAGTACCTCGGCCAGCTCCTTCGATACTGCGCGGCACCACTCCGGATCGGGCACGTAGACCCAGCGCGTGCTCGACGGCTTGTTGGTGGCGGCGGCGGTCGCGCGGAACTCGTCGTTGATGAACACCGGCAGGATGCCGACGCGGTAGTGCAGTGTGGGTGCCGCCAGCGGGGCGGTGTCGGCGGGCACGATGAACGGATCGGGATCGTGCAGCGTGCTGCAACCGGCCAGCAACGGAGCGGCCAGCAGCAGCGCGAGGATGGCCATGCGGTGTGTCATCGTCACTTCGCTCCGATCGGACGCACCAGACGGAAGCCGACGTGTTCGGATTGCTGGGACGCGGCCGCGAAGCCGCGCTTGGTGGTGGTGGCGAACCATTGCGCGAGCGAGCCACGCATGCGGTTGCTGGCACCGCGCACGCCGAACGAATCCGGCGAATCCGGCGTATCGGCACGGATCACCCACTCGGCCGCGTTGCCGCCCATGTCGAGGCAGCCGAACGCGCTGCGATCCGCCGAGATGCTGCCGCTGGCGTGCAGATCGGTCTCGGCGACGAGGCCGCCGGACTCCCACGTGTCGCCCCACGGGAACTTGCGACCGGGGCCCGAGCGGTCGGCCGGCGAGTGGCGCGCAACCAGCTCCCACTCGGCGTCGGTGGGCAACCGGCAGGCCGCCTTGCGGGTGTCGCTGCCCTGCGCGCCGAGCCACTTCGCAAACGCCATCGCCTCGTAGGCGCTGACGCCGACGACGGGCAGGCCGGGAGTCTGCTGCTGCGTCGCCCAGTCGGCCGGCCGTCGCGGCGTGAGCTTTTCGACGCAGGCCCAGCCGGCGTCGCTCCACCACTGGCGATCGGTGTAGCCGCCGGCCTCGATGAAGGCGGCGTACTCGCGCACCGTGACCTCGCGCGTGGCGATGTAGAACGCGGCGACGTCGTCGAAGCGCGCCGGGTTGCGATCGCCGGCCACGTTGCTGCCGAGGTTGGCACGGCCCGCGCCGACGTACACAAAGCCCTCCGGCGCGTCGCTCATCGCGGCCAGCTCGGTCTGCAGGCGCAGCGCGTCCTCGTTGTCGGGCACCAGCGTCAGCAGGATCGTGAGCAGCCCGGCCGCGTCGCGTCGCGCGGCCTCGGTGTTGGTTTCCATCAGTGCGCGTGCGCGGGCCAGCAGGTCGGCCGTCGCGCGCGAGAGCAGATCGTCGCGTCGCAGGTCGAGTTGCGCGCGCTGCTCGGCATTGGTCGCGATTGCCGCCGCCTTGTCGTAGAACCCGTTGGCGTCGAGCCAGCGACGCTCGTCGCGCGCGGTGGCCGCGAGGTCGAGCTGCGCCTCGTACTCTGCGCGCTGGATCCGCGCGCGGATCTCCGGCGTGTCGTCCAGCCCCTGCGCGGCACGATACTGCGTCAGCGCCGCGTCGAACGCCCGCGCCTCGAACGCCGTGTCACCGGCGGCCAGCGCGGTGTCGTAGCCGCGCACCTTGCGCAGCAGCGTCTCGAGCTCGTCGCGCAGCGCGGCCAGTTCGTCGGGCAGCGGCTCGCCGGCCGCGCGGATGGCCTGGCCGAGGAACGTGCCGGCCAGCTGGAACTGGCGCGTCTGCATCGCGTGGTGCGTGAGCGACACCAGCGCCTTGCGCTCGCCGGCCGACGCCGCGCCGCGCCCCGCGTCATCCTTGAGGATCGCGTACTTGTCGAGCGCACGGCGGTACGCGCCCAGCGCCGTCAGCAGCCGGTCGATCGCGGCGGCGCGCAGGCGTTCGAGTTCGGCCTCCTTCTCGCTGCGCTGGTCGGCGGGCATGGCGGCGATGGCCGCGTCGAGCGCCTTCGCGTCGGTCACCGACTGGTCGCCGGCGGTGAAGGCCTCGTTGGCCTCGGTCAGGCTCTTGTTGGCCTCGCGCCGCTGGTCGCGCGCTTCAAGCTGCCGGTCGAGCGTGTCCTGTGCCGAGCGACGCGCCGCGGCGGCCTCGATCGCCAGCTGACGGTAGCGGCTGTCGCCGGCCTTCGCTTCCGCCTGGCCGAGCAGCGACACCACGGTGTCGTGCAGGCCATCGAGCGATTTGCGCGCGCTGGCCAGTTGCTCGTCGCTGAGCGATCCGAAGTGCGCGCCCACATCGTCGAGTGCCGTGCGCGCCTCGTCCGACTTCGCGCGGGCCTGCGCAACCAGCTGCGCCGCCTCGGCCTGTTCCTTCTCGCGCGCGGCCTTCTCGGCGGCCAACAGCGCGAGGCGCTTCTCTTCTTGCTGCTGCCTCTGCTGGCGCTCCTCGGCGCTCTGCTTCAGGTCGCGCACGAGGTCGCGCACATGGTCGCGCCCGGTCTTGCCGGCCGGATGGAACGGATCGAGCGCGAGCACGCTGTCGTACCGTGTCAGCGCCTCGGCCAGCTGGTTCTGCGCCGCCTCGTCGTGGCCGCCGTCGAGGTCAGCCTCGGCCGCCTTCACGATGGTCGCGCCCTGCTCGAGGAACGTGGCGATCTGCGCGGCGCGTTGCGACTCCTGCCACTGCACCACGCCGATCAGCACGCCCACCGCCACCAGCACCACCGCGGCCGCGGCGATCACCAGCGCGCGGTTGCGGCGCACCCACTTGCTGGCGCGATGCAGCATCGAATAGTTCATCGCCGAGAGCAGGTGGCCCTCCTGCCAGGCGCGGATGTCGCGCTGCAGGTCGAGCACCGACTGGTAGCGGTCCTCGCGCTGCAGCGACATTGCCTTGAGGATCACCGCCTCGAGTTCCGGCGAGACGTGCTCCTGCACGCGCTCCGACGGCGGCGTGATCTCGCCGCGCGCGACCCGGCTGAGCGTGGCGATCAGCGTCTCGCCCTTCTCCAGCGGCGTCTCGAGCGTGACCAGCTGGTAGAGGATCGCGCCGAGGCTGTAGATGTCGGAGCGATGATCGATCGCCGCGATGTTGCCCATCGCCTGCTCGGGCGGCATGAACATCGGCGTGCCCATCACGGTGCCATCGAGCGTGGCCTGCATCGTGGTGTCGCTGCCCTCGCCGCGGATCGCGGCACCGATCGCACCCGCCGTGAGGTCGATCTCGACCTGCGAGCCGCTGGCCGAGGGCTGGTTCATCGATGTGCTGCCCGACCCGGAGCCGCTGCCCGGGCGCGTCGTCGGCGACTTCTCCTCGGCCAGGAACGGCAGGTCGAGGTTGAAGTCCGACGCGAGCCGGTCGTCCATGCCGACGATCTTGGCGAGCCCCCAGTCCATCACCTGGACCTCGCCGAACTCGCCGACCATGATGTTCTCGGGCTTCAGGTCGCGATGCACCACCCCGCGCGAATGCGCGAACGCCATCGCGTCGCAGACGCGCAGGAAGATGTCGAGCCGGCGGCGCAGATGGAAATCGCCGATCGTCTCGTCGGCCTGCATGCCCTCGCGCCGCCGCTTCATCTCGGTGAGGATGCGGTTGTACGAGCGGCCGCGCACGAGCTTCATCGTGAAGTACACGCGGCCGTCGGAGCCCATGCCCAGCTCGTGCACCGGCACGATGTTGGGATGCTCGAGCTGGCCGGTCACCTGCGCTTCAATCAGGAACTTGTCGAGCTGCGATTGCCCGGCATCCTCGCCGCCGAGCATCAGCTTCATCGCGACGTGGCGGTTGAGGTCGGGGTCGCGCACGGCGAGCACCTCGCCCATGCCGCCCTTGCCGAGCAGCGACTGCACCGCGTAGCCACCGATGCGCCGGATCGACTGTGTGCCGGGTGCGCCGCCGCCGCCGTCGGGCGCGTCGCCGAGCTGGATCGTCTGCGCGAAGCCGAGGCGCTTGGGCAGTGGCGCGAGACGCCCCGACTGCGCGGGCTTCACGCCGGGCTGGCGGCCCGACGCGCGCGGCGCCCCGGCGACAGTCGGATCAAACTCGTCGACATCGAGCGCGGCATCGAGCATGCCGTCGAGGTGGCGCACCCAGGTCGGGTCGGCTGCGTCGCCGGGATGTTCGCTGGTGGTGTACGGCGCGACCGTGATGTGGCCGGTCTGCGAGCCGGGCGGGGGCAACGGCAACGGCGGAGGCGGCGGCGCGCTGCGATCGCCGGCGCGCGTGCGGTCGATGCTCAGCGACCAGTCGCGCACCGGCGGCACGGCCTTCATCGTCTCCTCTATGTCGTCGAGCTCGGACGCCAGCACGTCGGCGTCCACGCGCAACGACGCCTCGATGTTCTCGACCTCGGCCGCGTTGAAGGTGGTGGTCCGCGCCGACGCGCTGTCGAGCAGCTCGCGCAGCTTTGCCATGCCGGCCGCCAGCCCGCGGCGCCGGTCCTGCGGCATGCCCGCGGCGACATCCTCGCTGCCGGCCGCCGCCGCCTCGAGCACCGACGAGCAGAGCTCGCACACCGCGGCCATCGTCGGCGGGCGGTCGTCGGGCTGCACCTCGCAGAGGCGCTCGACGAGGCGCACCATCGGCGTCGGCACACCGGGCGTACCGGTCAGCGACGGCGCGGGCACGCCGTTGCGCTTCTCGAGGATGATGTCCATCGGCGTGCGCCCCGCGTACGGCGGCTTGCCCGCCAGCAGGAAGTACGCCAGCGCGCCGAGCGAATAGATGTCGGCGCGGCCGTCGACCGTGATGCCCGCGGCCTGCTCGGGCGCGACGAAGTACGGCGTGCCCATCACCGCGCCCTGCACCGTCAGCTGCTGCGCCGACTCGATGCGCGCGAGGCCGAAGTCAATCACCTTGAGCTCGGCCGAGCTCTCGACGAACAGGATGTTGCCGGGCTTGAGGTCGCGGTGGAGGATGCCGCTGGCGTGCGCGGCCGACATCGCGTCGGCAATGTCGCGCACGATGGCGATGGCCTGCAGCGGCGGCGCGGGGCCGTTGATGCGGACGATGCGCTCGAGGCTCAGCGCATCGATGAACTGCATCCGGATGTAGTACCACTCGCCGTCGCGGCCGACGTCGTAGACGCGCACGATGCCGGGATGATTGAGCGAGGCCATCGCGCGCGCTTCGCGGTAGAAGCGCTCGACGAGGTCGGCCGGCGGCTCGGGCACGGCCGGCATCAGCTTGATCGCGACCAGCCGGTCCATCATCGGATGCCGGCCGAGGTAAACCTCGCCCATGCCGCCGGCACCGAGCATCTTCTCGATGCGGTAGCCGGCGATGCGCGCGCCGATCATGGAGGCCGACGACGACGAGGAGGGGCCCGGCCGGGCGACGGCGGGTGTCCGTGCACTACCGGCTGGCAGCTTCGGTATGGTCGCGTCGGATGCGCTCACAGTGCAGTCAGGCGGGGTGGACAGATGCAGGCCGGAAGCCTGCACCACATGAGAATCACGGTTCGTAGTAGGCCTGCACGATGCCGTCGCGATCGAGCAGCACGCGGACCAGATTGTTCGTGGTGTCGATGATGAAGCGCGGGCCGGTCCCGGCGTCGAGCACGTTGCCGGGCGATGGCAGCACCCGCAGCCAGGTCTGGCGCTCGACATAGATGTCGCGGAAGTTGCCGCCGAGCACCACACGCGGCAGGTAGCGCAATGCGTCGCCGTCGCCGCTCAGCGGGTCGGCCGGGAACACGTCGCAGCGCAGCCAGTCGGTCTGGCGCAGGTACACGCGCAGCTTGCCGGCGCCGAGCGCGGTGGTGATCTCGCCGTTGGTGCGGGTGGTCGCAAACGGCAGGTCGGCGATGATGCCGCGCTGGTTGGCGAACGTCGCGTCGGACAGGTCGAGCCCGGCGCGGCGCAGGTCGGTGTTGTCGCCGGGCGCCGTGCGATCGCCGAGGCGGCCGATCGGCTCGTAGCGGTAGCCGGTGTCGGTGCCGCCGGGGTCGGGCCGGCGCAGCATGCGCGTGACGCCGCTCACGGTCCACGCGCGGGTCAGCGGCTCCATGTGCGGCGGCGTCGGCGAGAGGCGCGCGAGTCGCAGCAGGTTGGCGAAGTCGTTGCTGGTCACGGCCGCACCGGTGCGCAGGTCGTCGGGCCGGTCGCCGCCAACCGCCTCGAACGGCGCGAGCCCGATGCGCGTGACGCGCGGCGAGCTGAACCAGTCGTTGCCGCCGGGCGCGGTGGTGGCGCCGACCGAGTTGCCGGACCCGTCGCCCGGATTGAACAGCGTGAGCGTGGTGGACCAGGTGCCGCTCTGGCGGCGGCCGGGCAGGATCGACACGCTGCCGTTGCTGCGCGCGACGGCGATGTCGGGCGTGCCGTCCTCGTTGAAGTCGTCGACCACCATGTGGCGCGCGTTGGTGCCGCACGTGGCCGTCTGCGGGCTGGCAAACGCGGCCGCGCCGTCGCCGGTCAGCACCACGAGCTGGTCGTTGCCGTGCACGGTCGCCAGGTCGAGCCGGCCGTCGCCGGTGAAGTCGCCGGTGACAATCGCGCGCGGCTCGGCCTGCCCGGTGGAGAAGGTGGTCTGCGCCTGGAACGTGCCGCTGCCGGTGCCGGGCAGGATCGAGATCAGCTGCGAGCCGCTGTTGGTGTTGACGACCGCGAGGTCGAGGTTCTTGTCGTTGTTGAAGAACCCGGCGACCAGGCATTCCGGCTGGCTGCTGACGGCCGCGGTGTTGATCGTCGGGAACCCGCCGCTGCCATTGCCGAGGCAGATGTTGACGTTGTCGTCGTCGCGACAGGCCACCGCCGCGTCGAGGTTGTTGTCGCCGTTGAAGTAGCCGACCGCGATGCTCTGCGGATTGTGGTCGATGGTGGCCACGCTGGTGCTGCCGAACGTGCCGTCGCCGTTGCCCTTGATGAACACCAGTCGGCCGGTGGTGAAGAGCAGGAACGTGCCGCTTGCGCCAACCAGCAGATCGACATGACCGTCGGCATCGACATCCGCGGCAGCAATCGCGACCGGCTCGAACGGCGCCCCGATCGACACTGTCGCGGGTGCGCCGAACGTGCCGTCACCGGCGCCGAGCAGCACTTCCACCTCGTCGTTGGTGAACTGCGTGACGGCGATGTCGAGGAAGCCGTCCGCGTTGAAGTCGGCCAGCGCCAACTGTCGCGGATCGTTGGATACATCCACGGTGGTGGCGGCATTGAAGGTGCCGTTGCCGCGGCCGAGCAGGACCGACAAGTTGCCGGCCGCGAGGTTGAGCACCACGAGGTCGGTGTGGCCGTCGCGGTTGAGGTCGCCGCTGCGCACGAAGCGCGAGCCATTGCCGGTGGTCAGCTGGTCGCCATCGGCGAACACCGGCGTCCCGGGGTCGGCGCCCGCGCTGATCACGATCGACGTCTCGGAGGGGTTGCCGACTCCGTCCGTCGCCGCCGGGGTCACGCGGATGTCGAGCGACGACTGCAGCGACGCGAGGTCGGCCGCCGAGTCCCAGACGAAGCGGTGCAGCACGCCGTTGGTGTTGGCCGGCAAGTCGTACGGGCCCTCGCTGTCCATCGACGGGTACTCGGTGCACGGGTTCCAGTTCTGCTTGCCGTCGGTCGAGTACTCGACGCGCACGTCGCAGGCGTCGCCGTCGAGGTCGATCAGCACGTAGTCGATCCAGATCGCGCCGGTGCGGATGTCGCCGCTGTCGGCCGGCTTGATCACCGAGAGCTGCGCGATCGGCGGCGTGGTGTCGGAGTTGTCGAGCATGAACGCCTGCGACGGCTCGTAGGCCGACTGCGCGCCGATCGCATCGACGACGCGCACGCGCACGCGAGTGCCGGGGTTGTCCACCGGCGCGACCAGCCGCGAGTTCCACGTGATCGCATGTTCGATCCCGCCCGGCGTCGTCGGCAGGCCTGTCAGCGCGCCACTCGGGAAGTTGCCGTTCTGGCCGATCGTCAGGCCGACGCCCACGGCGTCCGAGAAATCGCCGGCCAGCGAATACTCGAAGCTGTCGATCGACACCGTATCCGATGCCGAGTCGGTGACCGTGAAGCGCACCACGATGTTGCCGCTGGCCGTGCCGCCGTCAGTGTCCACGCTGAGCGTGGTCGGGGTGATCACCGGCGCATCGTTGCCGAACTCGAACGACGATGACACGGCCGGCGGGCCGGTGTTCACACCATCGAACGGCGTGATCTGGAATGTGATCGTGCCCTCGTACGCAGTCGACCCGAGGTCGGTCGGCGCGTCCCACGTGACCACACCCGCGGTGCCGCCCGCGCTGCCCTGCAACTGCGGCGGCGTGGTGCTGGCCGGCTGCAGCCCGGCGCCGAGGTCGTACTCGCAGGTCAGCGTCACCATCGCGTCGATCGTGCTGAATACCGTGACCGGCACACTCACCTCGCCGGTCGTGCGCGCAATCGTTCCGATCGTCACCAGCACGCTGTTCGCGACATCGAACGTGCCCGATTCGCCGGGGCCGGACGAGCCGCCGAGCGGATCGCCGAGCGTGATGCGGATCTTCGCGCCGCTGACCGTGCCCGGCTCGGTGAGGTAGCTGTTCCAGGTGAAGCTGTGGTTGCTGCCCGCGCCGGGCGCCGACGAGAGGCTGGTCAGCGAGCCGCTCGGGAAACTGCCCATCGAGCCGGTGGTCAGCGTCACGTTCTGCGTGTCGCTGAAGTCGCCGGCCGCCGAGTACTCGAAGGCGGTGACGTTGATCGGGTCGGACGACGAGTCGGCGACCGTGAAGCGCACCACGGCGTTGCCGGCGACGCGGTTCATCGGGTCGGTGTCGACGCTCACGGCCGAGATGGTCGGGTTGTCGTTGCCGTAGTCGAACGGGTCGGACGTGGCCGCGGCGCCCGACACGGTGCCGTCGTTGGCCACGATGCGGATCGTGATGCCGCTGTGGAAGGCGGTGTCGCCGAGGTCGGTCGGCGCGTCCCAGGTGAGGATGTGCGCAGTGCCGCCATCGGTAGCGGTGAGGCCGCTGGTCGGCGTGACCTCGGCCGCCGTGAAGCCGCTGCCGGAGTCGTACTGCACGGTGAGCGAGACGCTGTCGCCGTTGGCGTCGAACAGCGTCACCGGAATGGCGACCTCGCCGGCGGTACGCGTGATCGAGCCGAACGCGACGGTCGGCGCGACATTGACGTTGGCCGCGTTCTGCCGATCGATCAGCAGCGCGATCACGCCGGCAATGATGCCGACGGTGCAGCCGGAGCTGACGACGGCAACGAATGCCAATGCGGATACCAGCGCGGCAAAACGTGCGATCGTTGCGCGCGGCACGGGACGGACGGGTTGTGGGCGGCGGTTGTCGTGCATGGAGGACGGCGCAGGACAGGTCCGACCGACCGACGATAGCCCTGTGCTGAACGCCTGTCCATGCTGGTTGATTGTGCACCAGTGGGTGTCTGCAACCGGTGTGAGCGTGCACCTGCGCGTGAGATTGGCAGCCCTTGCCCTTGCCCCCTTCACCCCTTGCCTTGCTTGCCCTTGCCCTTGCCCTTGCCTTGCCCTTGCCCTTGCCCCCTTCACACCTTGCCCTTGCCCTACGCCTCCGGGACTCCCGGCACACGTCGCTTGCGTGCACCATGCTCGCGCGCCGCTGACCACGCACCGCCGCCGCGCTGCCTTGCGAAAAACCGCACGTGCCCGTACAACGTTCAATCGGGGCAGAGTGCGCGCATGCGCTGCTGCTGTCGCGACTTCCGGGACATCTCCGAGCCATGCCGCTGACGATCCACGACGAACTCCCGGCTCCCGACGACGCTGCTGGCGGCGGCCAGGCCGGCATCCCGCCCGGCGGCACCGGCGGCTGGGAAGACCAGTTCCTCGGCCGCGTGATCGGCGACTGCAAGATCGTCCGCGTGATCGCGTCCAGCAAGCTCTCCTCCGTCTTCGAAGGCTTCCACGCGCGGCTCGAAATCAAGGTCGCGGTCAAGCTCTTCCGCAAGCAACGGCACGCCACGGCCAAGGCGCTGATGCGCTTCTACACCGAGGCTCGCCAGGCCGCGCGGCTCGACCACCCGAACATCGTCCGCGTCATCAACGTGGACAGCACCGAGGACTGCCACTTCCTCGTGATGCAGCTCGTCGAGGGCGACACGCTCGGCCAGATCATCAAGCGCGAAGGCAAGATCGCGCCGCCGCGCGTGGTGGACATGCTGATCCAGGCGCTGGAAGGCCTTGCCTACGCGCACCGCAAGGGCTGCATCCACCGCGATATCAAGCCTGACAACCTGCTGCTCAACCCCGACGGCAAGCTCAAGATCACCGACTTCGGACTCGCCCGCGAAGTCGGCGTGACCGCGCCGATGCACCCCGGCCGGGCCGACGCCGACGTGATCCGCCCCGGCGAGATTCCCGGCAACACTGGTCGGCTCAAGCCGAAGACGATTGCCGGGCAGATGCTGGGCACGCCCTACTACATGCCGCACGAGCAGTGGGAGGACGCCGGCAGCATTGACCATCGCGCCGACATCTACGCGCTGGGCGTGACCGCGTACCAGATGCTGTCGGGCAAGCTGCCGTACTCGGGCAAGAACCCGGTGGCCGTGCTCGGGCAGATCATCAAGGGCGCGAAGCAGCCGCTGCACGAGGCCGCGGTGGAGGTGGACGCCACGCTGTCGGCGATCATCGACCGGATGATGGCGCCGGAGCGCAACGCGCGATACCCGCGCGCCGAGGACGTCGTCGAGGATCTGCGCTTCTGGCTCTCGACCCGCAACGGCGGCAGCGAGCACGACAGCACGCTGGGCACGACGACGACGATCCTCACGCAGAGCATCGACCCGCTGGCGCGCAGCGGCGACACGTACATGCACTTCCGCCTGGCCGGCTTCATCACCGGCACCGGCGGCGCCGAGATCTGGCACGCCGTGAACACCGGCACCGGCGAGGAAGTGCTGCTGAAGATCCTGCGTGACCCGCGCGCGATCGATCGCCTGAAGAACTCGCAGTCGTTCGTGCAGACCGTCTTCCGCCTCGGCCGCCTGGAGGGCGTGCTGGCGATCCGCGACGTCGTCACCGAACACCAGCCGCCATTCATTGTGTTC
This sequence comes from Planctomycetota bacterium, assembly GCA_050249295.1. Classification (GTDB taxonomy): domain Bacteria; phylum Planctomycetota; class UBA8742; order SKZP01; family SKZP01; genus JBFWQT01. The sequence goes on along the minus strand of JBFWQT010000167.1, from coordinate 563 downwards.
CAGAAGCCGCCCGGCCACACGCTGCGCGACTACATCCGCGCGCGCGGCACGCTCGAGGAGTTGCGCGCGGTCGAGCTGATGATCGCGCTCGGCGAGGTGCTGGCGCGCGCGCACGCCGACCAGGTGGTGCACGGCGACCTGCGCGACGCGAACATCCTCGTGTCGGATCGCAGCGGCGCGCACGATATCGCGGTCAGCGTCTTCAACTTCGGCCTGATCAGCGACCTCGACGCGCACCCGCTCGCGCTGCGCCTCGGCAGCACGCCGGCCAAGCAGCCGGGGAGCTCGCAGCTCAACCTCGCGGCGATCGACTGGCTTGCGCCGGAGGTCACGGACGGCCAGACGCCGACGACGCGGACCGACCTGTTCTCGCTCGGCCTCGTCGGCCTGTTCGTGCTGACCGGCAAGCGCCCCGGCCGCAACCTCGGCCGCCAGATTGCGCAGCTGGATGTGTCGCAGCCGTTGCGCCGGCTGCTGTTGATGCTCACCGACGAGGATCTGCACTCGCGGCCCGGCTCGGCCGCGACGGTGGTGCGCGAGCTGACGCAGATCAAGAGATCGGA
>JBFWQT010000166.1:0-12415 GCA_050249295.1 Planctomycetota bacterium | reverse complement strand
CACCCCCTGCCGGCCGCGGCTCTTCTGTCGTGGCTATGACGCGGCCCGCGGCGCCTACACCTGCTCGGCGCGCGCGCGGAAACTTCTCGCGGATGATGGACGAGGGCTCGCAAGCCGGATCATGGGCTTGCGGGCCATCGTGCATTTCCCCGCTCCCTGTCGGTCGCGGCTCTTCTGTCGTGTCTATGACGCGGCCCGCGGCACCTACACCTGCTCGGCGCGCGCGCGGAACTTGCCGCGGATGTCGCGGGTGCGAGCAACCCAGGCCAGGTACGCGTCGAACGCCGCACCCTTCGGACGCAGGTTGGTCATGAACAACTCGCGGACCTCGCTGCGATCAATCCGGTCGTTGACGATGCCACCGTACATGGCCTCGCCGAGCATGCCGCCCAGCGCGCGGGCCAGGCGCAACGCGACGGCCGGCTCGAGCTGCGTCAGCGTGCGCATCACGAAGCGGCGACGCGTGCCGGCATCCTCGCGGATGTAGCGCGACTCCAGCTCCTTGTGGCGCACCACCAGCCGGGCCACATCGCGGCGCTCGGCCTTCGCGCCCTTCAGGCGGCGGCCGTGCCACGTCGCCAGGAACGCCTGGAAGTCGGGCAGGCGATCGGTCTGCCGCTTGTGGTTGATCAACTTGCTGCCGAGCCAGGCGAGCGCCGAGGCCATCACCGCCTGATAGAAGACGTCGCGCGTCTGCGGCGAGACCAGCGTCAGCTCCGGATCGTCGGCCGTCAGCTGCTTGCGGCGCACCGCGGCCGGGCGGCTGAGCATGCTGTGCAGGAAGCGCGTCGCCTCCTCGGCCGCGTGGTCCATGCTGGCGGTCGCGAACAGGATCGTGTCGGTGCGCTCGAGCCATGCCGCGCGCCAGCGCCGCAGCACGTCGCCGAGGCGGGTCAGCTCGTCTTCGCTGTAGAGCGCGAGGCCGTCCATCGAGCCCATGTTGCGCGGATCGTCGGTGATGATCACGCTGAGCCGCGACAGGTCGGGTACCGGCAGGCGGAAGTAGTCGGCGACCGTCTGGATCAGCTCGAGCGTGCTCTCGGTGATGTCGATGCCAGTGTCGTCGAGCAGGCCGGCGCGATCCGGGATGCGCCCGGTCTGCGTCGGGATCTGGCTCGACAGGCTTTCGGAGAGCGCGCCGGGGCCGTGCAGGTAGCTGTGGATGCGGGCCAGCGGCGTGGCGCTGAGCACGCAGAAGCGATCCTTGCCGAGCTTGACGACCTCGACGCTGTCCTGCATGCGCTGCCGGGCGAGCTCCCAGTACACCGGGTCGGCATTCTGGAACACCTGGGTGTGCCGGCGCTTGATGTCGCGCGCCGCGAGCCGGCTGGCGACCTCGCCGGGCAGGTGCTTGCTGGCGATGTGCAGGTCGCCGTAGACCGCGACGATCAGGGCGTCGGGGAAGGCGGTGGTGAGGTTGACGATCAGGTCGGCGGCGAAGCGATCACGCAGCACGAGGCCTTCATGGCCGCCGGGCGCGTCACAGTTGAGGCCAACGACCTTGGCGCCGATCGAGCGCGCGACATCGAAGAACTGGCGGAAGTTGGCCCACGGGAAGCCCCAGGTGTTGTCGTAGTCGATCGCTTCGAGGAAGCGCTGCTCCTTGATCTCGCCGGCGAGGTAGCGGTCGGCCCACTGCTGGTGCCGGGCCTGCAGCATCTCGAGGCCGATGATCATCGGGCGGGCGCGATCCTCGTTGACCTCGGCCAGCAGCCTGGCCGCGGCGCGCTGGGCCTGTGCGAGGGTGTGGCAGTCGGCGATGTAGAGGAGCGAGCTGCGGCGGATGTGCTTGACGAGCTCGTTCTTGCTCGAGACGCGCTCGATGCGCTCGAACTCGCGGCGGTAGGTGTCGGCGTAGGCGTCCTCACCCGGGTTGGGGAGGAACGGCCGGTCGATTTCCTGCTCCAGCTGGTCGACGAGCCGCTTCTGAAGGGCAACCAGATCGGCATGCGCCGACCGACCCGCCTTCAAGGCCCGTGCCATATGCCTGGAGTCACGCAGAGCCGTCATGTTGCGCCTTCGCGGTGGTGCGTTGTAAGTGATTGCTTCAAAAAGGTTTGAAGCTTCAGGATGGTAGCCTGGATCGGCCGCCGACTGAAGTACTGTTGATTGATTTAGCCTGTATATTTGCCCCTTTGCTGCCCTGACGGGCCCGCGGTTGGATCAGGGTACATTAGGTCCGCGATGTATACAATACCTGTATCTAAAATAGCGTATTCGGATCGACGACCTCGTTGCTCGAACAGCCGGACGAGTGCCGGCATTCCCGATGGTGCCGATGATTGCGAGGGATTCGTGTGCCATCCTGGTGAATACAGTGTCCGCTCCAGCCACGTTCTTTGATGCGTTTATGGCTTTGTTAATTATCTGTACCGTGGCGTTCACCTGTCAGACACGCTCCGAATCGACGTTTGAGCGGCTCATATGCCGTCCAGATACATCTTGGATGAAGACTAGTAGTACCATTAGGAGAAGTCTATAACCCTTTCGCATAAAGGGCATTATGAGAATCGGTCTCTCCGATTCCCGGCTTTTTGACTCGATTTGGTGTGCAATATTGGGGTTCAATGTGGGCGTCCCTTCGCTCTGACCCCGATGGATTATCGCCATGAACAAGTTCCAACGCTGGCTCCAGGAGTACCTGCGCACCACCGGAATGACCAATGTGGAATGTGGTGAGCACTTCGGAGTCAACGACTCCCTGATCGGCCACTATCTGCGGGGAACCCGGCTTCCCACCTACCACACGCTGCAGAAGATCAAGCAGGCCACCGGCATCGACATGAACTCGCTGTTCGAGGAGAAGGTCGTCGCCATGCGTTGATCCGCCGATCCACCGCGGCGGACCTGATCCACCGTTGATCACTCGCATCGCTCCACGACAGCAGGTTACGGTCGGTCACCGACGAGCCGAGTGACCGACCGCACCTGCCCTGGCTCCGCACGATGAACGCCACCGCCGCCACCATCTCGCTGACCTGTCCGCTCTGCCAGACCCGCTTCGAGTCAGCCGCGCCCGGCGACTGGTCGATCGGCGAGAAGGACACCGACTTCTGCCCGCGCTACATCGGCTCGAATCCGCTTCCGCTGCTCGCGCATTGCTGCCCGACCTGCGGCTTTGCGGGGCACGAAGCGGACTTCGCGCCGTTCGACAACGAGCGGCACGCGGACAAGGTGAAGCGGATGCTGACGTCGATCGAAGCGGACGACGCCAGCGGGGCTGGTAGCGGCAGCGACGGAGTCGGCGCGGTCGAGCGCTACCGCCGGATGGCGCTGATCGCGATCTACCGCAACCGGCCGTCGCTCGAGGTGGCCGACATCTACCTCAAGGCGGTGTGGTGCGCGCGCACGGCCGGCCTGCCCGGCGAGGATCACTGCCGGCAGAAGGCGATCCGCTACTTCGAGATGAGCGTGGCCGCCGGTGACGTGCCGGCCGGGCGCCGGGCGATGGTGCAGTACCTGATCGGCGAGTTGCACCGACGCGCCGGTAACACGGCGAAGGCGCGCGAATGGTTCGCGAAGATCGACGCGACGGCGTTGCCTGCGGCCGACTTGTGGATCGTGGTGTGGCGCGATCGTCAGCTCGCGAAGATGATTGCCGACGACGCGACGGCGGGCTGAGCCGCTGGCATCGACAGCGGCAGCATCGACAGCCCCGCAGCGCTCCGGTATACCGTTGCTGCTTCCTGCCCTCCCTGTTGCTGCGTTGCGCCGTTGCCGATGAACGTCACACTCGTCGTCAAGAAGGGCGAGCTGGCGGGTCGGGAATTCCCGATCGCCGCGGGGGAGACCGTGATCGGTCGGTCGCCGAAGGTCACGATCCCGATCACGGCCGACACGAAGTCGTCGCGCCGGCACGCGCGGTTCATGCTGGCGGACGGCGCGCTCGGTGTGGCCGACATGGGCTCGGCCAACGGCACGCTGGTCAACGGCAGCAAGATTGACGGCGAGGTGAAGCTGTTTGATGGCGACAAGGTGCTGGTCGGCAGCACGCTGTTCATCGTGAAGGCACCGGGGTTGTCGCGGCTGGAGATGACCACCGACGCGCCGCCGCCACCCGCAGCACCTGCCGCGCCCGCAGCGCCGGCTTCAAAGAAGCCCACCGACGTCCGGCGCTCCACACCGTCTGCGCCCGCACCCGCAGCGACACCGGCAAAACCCGCTGGCCCGGCGCCGGATGCCCTCGCACTCGAAGAGACCCGCCCGCTCGTGCTCGACGATGGCACGCCCGTTGCCCCCGCGGCATCGCGGCCGGCCAGCAGCCTCGACGACGACGGTGACCTCGGCGAAGAACTCGAACTCACCTTCGATGAGTCCGGCAAGCCGGCCTCGCTGGTCGAGGACGCCGCGATGTCGCCCGCCGACAAGGCGCGCGCCAAGGCCCGCGAACGCGCCGCCGCGCTGGCCGCCGCCGGCGCCGACGCCGACGCGGTGGTGGTCCGCAAGCCGGCCCACGACGCCGACGACGACAATCTGCCCGCGCCCGCGCCGGCCGGGAAGAAGTCGGCGCGCAAGCGGTCGGAGAACGGCACCGTGGACTGGGCCGCTGGCCAGCGCGAGATCCTGCGCGCGCGCGGTGGCGACCGGCCCAACCTGGTCCAGCGTCTGCTCGGCGACCTCGGGCCGATCACCAGCGACTTCGGATCGCAGCCGGTGCACATCCAGGCGGTGGTCGTGTTCGTGGCGCTGATCGTGATCGGCGGGATGTTCATGCTCGGCCTGTGGATCTTCGGCGGCTGCGCGCCCGACAACCGGGTCCGCCCGCTCGGCTCCGCCCCGGTTCAGCGCCCGGCGGAAAAAGCCCACGCTCCGGCCTCGCCATTCGTTTCAGTGATTGACCCGGCCCTCACCATCTGACCGGCCGATGCGCTCCCGACTGTTCCGCGTGTTCCGCACACTTCCCTCGCGCCGGCGGCGTCGCAACGAGCGCGGCGTCGTCCTGCTGCTCTCGGCGCTGACGCTCGTCATCCTCGTCGTCATCGTGCACAGCTTCGTGTCCACCATCACCGTGGATGCGATCATCGCCGAGAACCAGAAGCAGACGATCACCACCTACTGGGCAGCCCGCGGCGGCCTGCTGCTCGGCTCCGTGCACCTCGAGCTCGACGACGAATCGGCGTTCGACAGCCTCAACGAGCCGTGGGCCAAACCGATCGAGGGCCGGCAGATCGGCCAGACGCAGATCGAGGTTGTGGCGATCGACGAGGAACGTCGCTTCAACATTCTCGCGCTGGTTCGCGCCGAGAAGGACGAAGACAAGAAGTGGGCGGCCGAGGTGCTCAAGCGCCTGATCGAGATTGCTCGCAACGAGGACAACGAGACGCTCGAGTCCGAGGAACTCAGCGCCTCCGACCTGGTGACCAACATCCGCGAGTGGCTCGAGGACACCGACGCATCCGGCGATCAGGACGCCACGCTCAGCGAGACCGGCCCGAGCAGCGGCGCGGCCAACATCGAGAAGGCCAACGAGGTCGAGATCAACAAGTCGAGCCCGTTCGAGATCCTGACCGTGGCCGAGCTGATGCAGGTCAAGGGCGTGACCCGCGAGCTGCTCTACGGCCCGCCGAAGACCGAGCTCGAGAAGCAGGTGGATCCGGAAGAGGAGCCGGTCACCGATCCGGAAGACGAGGAGCCGACGCGCGTCGCGCTGCTCGACTTCATCACGATTTCCAGCAGCACGCCGCTGCAGGTCAACATCAACACGGCGCCGAAGGAGGTGCTGGTGGCGGTGATGCAGGCCGACGGCATGGTGCAGACCACGGCCGAGAGCGTGGCGGACTCGATCATCGCAGCGCGCATGATGGAGGAGGCCCCCGAGGACGAGCCTGCCGGCAGCACCGAGGAAGAGCCCGAAGACACGGCCAGCTTCCGCGCGGCCGACATCGCGGCCAACGGATACCAGGCGTTCATCGAGAAGATCGACAACCAGGAGTTGCAGCAGGAGGCGTACACGAAGCTGCGCGCCCGCCTGACCGTGCGCTCGCGCTTCTTCACGGTGGCGTCGACGGCGACCGAGAGCCAGGGCGAGGGCGATCAGGCGAAGAAGGGTCGCATCAAGCAGACCTGGCGCGCGCTCTACCAGCGCACGCGGCAAGGCACGAACTACACGCTGGTGTTGCTCTCACTCGACAACGAAGAGTAGCTGTGGTGCGGGCTTCCAGCCTGCATCTGTGGTGCCTGCTTCTGATTGTGGTGCAGGCTTCTGATTGTGGTGCAGGCTTCTGATTGTGGTGCAGGCTTCTGATTGTGGTGCAGGCTTCTGATTGTGGTGCAGGCTTCCAGCCTGCATCCGTGTGCTGAGGCTTCCAGCCTGCACCACAACACCCGCACCCGCCGCGCGGTTGACACACTGGCGACATGCGCCCACCATGAAGGCTCGTACCACTTGCCCCGAGCCGTCATGTTCCGCACCGTCCTGCTGATCGGACTCCTCCTCGCGCTGTTGTGGCCGCTGATCGCCGTGCCGGCGCATGCGCAATCGCCCGACCGGCACTACAAGTGCCACAAGTGCGGCCGGTCGCTCGATGACGCCGACGTGATCGTCCAGGATCAGAACAACTACTCGCGCTACTACTGCGAGTCGTGCGCCGACCAGGTGTTCGACCGCATCGACGGCAAGAAGACCTCGAAGTCGTGGACCAACACGCTGCTCGGCCTCGGCGTCCTCGTGGTCATCGGCATCGCCTCGCTGGTCACCAACCTCAACAAGAAGTCGTCGTCGGCGTCGGCCGGTCGTTCGCGCGGCGCGGGCGGCGGTGGTGGCGGACGCGGGGCGCGCGGTGGTGCGCGGTCACCGGTCACGCGCGGCATGGTCGGCGGTACCGGCCGTGGCCGCGCGCCCGGCCGTGGCCGCCCGACCGCGAGATCCGACAATGGTGGCGGCTACGGCTACGGTGACGAACCCGACGGCGATGCCGACCACGCTGACGACGACGCCGATGACGGTTACTCCGCGCCGCCGGCCCGCGGTCCATCCGGCCCGTCGTCTCCGTCCCGTCGCGTGCCGCCACCGCCGAGCGGGCGCCGTCCGCCGGGCCGTGGTGGCACCGGGCGGACGGGTCGTCGTCGCTGAGTTGTGCTTCTGCGCCACCGCGGCCGGACCGATGCTCATCACGACCTGCCGATCGCCAACCCGTGCCGGCGCGTCGTCGCTACGGTCGGCGGCGGCGCCGTCGCGTCGGTGCGAACTCCGCACCCGTTGTGGTCGTTTCCTCTCCAACCACCCGGTACCTCCACGCCGCCCACCACCATGCCTGACGCCAACGCTCGTAAAGGCGACTACCGCATCTTCGTCGGCATCTTCCCCGAAGGCGACCTTGCCAACGAGATCCACGCGCTGCGCGAACACCACGACCCGCAGACCGCGCTGAAGACCCGCCCGCACGTCACGCTCTGCGGCCTGTTCTGGCGCCACGGCGCGGCTGTCGCCGAGAGCGAGGCCGAGACCATCACGAACCTGCAGGCGGCGCTGCGGGTCGTGCCGGCATTCGAGTTGCGGCTCGGTGGCATCGACACCTTCGGCAAGGATGTCGCCTACATTGCGGCCGAGGCGACCGACGGCATGCTGGCCGCGCGCGCGGTCTGCCGCGAGGTGCTGGGCGCCGATCGCGACGGCTTCGTGCCGCACATGACGATTGCCATGCGCTTGCCGAAGGAGCGGCTGCTGGCCTGCGCCGGGGAGCTGCGCACGCTCAAATGGCACACCGACCGCTACGTGCTGCCGGTGCCGTACCTGAGCCTGATGCAGCGCAGTCGCGAGGAGCCGGCATGGCGCGCGATCGCGAAGATGCCGCTTGCCGCGACGTCCTGAGCGTCAGCCCTCATCGCCCTGGATCGTCACCACGATCGTCCGGCTGCGCGCGCGGTTGCGGTGCTCGCACAGGTAGATGCCCTGCCAGGTCCCCAGATTGAACCGGCCGTTGCTGATTGGCACCGACACGCTCGCGCCGAGCAGTGACGCCTTGATGTGCGACGTCATGTCGTCGGGCCCCTCGTCGGTGTGGCGGTAGAGCGACATGTCCTCCGGCACGGTGCGCGTGAAGAACGTCTCGAAGTCCTCGCGCACCGTCGGGTCGGCGTTCTCGTTGATCGTCAGGCTGGCGCTGGTGTGCTGGATGAACACGTGCGCGAGACCCACGCGGATGCGCCGCAGCGCGTCGCCGAGTTCGCTCTCGATCTCGCTGGTGATCAGGTGGAAGCCGCGACTGCGCGCGCGCAGGCGAATGGTGATCTGCTGCCAGGCCATGGGTGCAACCGCGCGGCGAGAAGACGTCCGCGAGTGTCGTATGTCGCGTTGCGCCAGCACGCAAGTCTGGTCATCCGCTGAACCCCGTGGACGCTGTGGCATTCTCGCCCGACGGGTCGATGGTGGTGGCGTCGGACGGAGGCGAAATCCGTGTCTGGCGCATGGCGAAGTCACTGCGAGCACGATGCGAACGGCGAACGGCCGCGGTGTCGTGCGACGCCGCGGCCGTTCCAGTGTTGTCGATCCATGCGTTCACTTGCCGGGCGTCGCGCGGATCTTCGCCAGCCCGGCGGCGAGTTGCGCGGCCGTTGTCGCGCCGTCGCATTCGATCAGGCGCTTGCCGTCGGCCGGGCTGAGCACCACCAGCATCGGCACCGCCAGGCGCAGGTGCAGCGACCGGCGCAACGCGCCCGGCAGCTCGTCCACCATCACGCGCAGGCACACGCACTCGCGCAGTTGCGCCACCACGCCGGCCTCGCGCAGTACGTTCTGCTCGAACGTCGCGGCCGCCTGCATCTCGGCGGCGCGATACTCGCGGCGCGTGGTCGCGAAGATCACGATCGGCTTGCCGGTGGCGCGCGCCTCGGCCATGCCGGAGAGCTGCGGTTCACCGGCGTCGTTGGTTACCGCGGTCGCATCGATCCAGCTGATGGCCTCCGCCGGAGGCCCGGGCACCATTCAGCCTTCTCAGGCGTGCAGCTGCGTTGGAGACAGCGTGGCCGCGGCGACCGCCAGCAGAACGGCGGCGGCAAGCAGGGTATGAAGGCGATACATGGTCACTCCGTGGTAGCGGTCGTCGGTTCGCGCTCGTCGCACGATCAGACGCCAACGCGGAGTGCGCGTTTCGCGATTTCGTCTGCAGGTTGTGTTGCGAAGAAGGTGGCGGCCGGATTCGAACCGGCGATATACGGATTTGCAATCCGTTCCCTTTGGCCACTCGGGCACGCCACCACTGCACTGCGGTGCGGGATTCTAGCAGTCGGCCACACCCGGTCAAGCGCCGTGGAATCGGCGTTCAGGCGCTACATCGCATTGGCACTCGACTGTGTCGCACGGCGGTGATCCCTGGTGGTGCCGGCAGCGTTGCCCGGCGCGGGTGAAGCCTAATACGGGATGTCAGCGCGTTCCGCTCTGCACCGGGTTCGGTCCTTCCGGGAAATTCTGCGAGAACGAATTGCCCGACTGCCGGAACACGACGTCGCCGTCAGTCCGTTGATTCGCGCCGGCCGATGAGGTGATCTCGATCCACACGGCCGTGCCGAGCCGGCTGACGGCGCGGTTGCCCTGGAAGGTGCTGCCGGTGATCGTCACGTGGCTGTCGAGGATCGCAATCGCGCCGCCGGGGTTGCGGTCGCCGGGCACGCCGGTGACGACGTTGTAGCGGAACGCGCAGCTGGCGATCGCGCATTCGGTGCTGCCCGCGTCGATGTCGATTGCGCCGCCGCGGATCGACTGGTTGCCGCTGAGCTCGCAGTTGTCGCTGAGCTTGAGCCGCGCGCCGAGCACCTTGATCGCGCCGCCATGGCGATGCGCGCGGTTCTCGCTGAGCTTCATGCCGCCGCGGATGCGCAGTTCGGCGTCGCGCGTGAGATGGAACGCGCCGCCGCTGGTGGCCGAGCGGTTGGTGCTGGCCGTGCCGCCCACCACGTGCACGGTGCCGCCATTGGCGACGACCGCACCGCCGGAGCGCAGCGCGCGATTGCCGGTGAAGTTGCAGATGTTGAAGGTCTGCGTCGACTGATTGTTGAGGCTGGTCAGCGCGACGGCCCCGCCGGCCCCGGCACGATTGCCGTCAAACGTGCAACCGCTGAACGTCGCCGCATCGCAGTAGCCCACGGCCACGGCGCCGCCTTCACCGCCGGTCGGCGAGCCTTCGGCCGGCGACTGGTCCTCGGGCGGCAGCTCGAACGCCAGGCCGAGCGAACTTGCCACGTTGCCGCGGAACGTCGCATCGCGCGCGGTGGACGGCCCGGCCGACGACAGCCGCACCGCGCCACCGTCCTTCACACAATAGTTGTGCTCGAACAGCGTGGATCCGCCGCTGATCGCCAGCGACGCGCGCGACACATCGACCGCGCCGCCCGACTCGCCCGCGTGGTTCGAGCTGAAGCGGCAGTCGATCAGCGTCAGGTCGCCGGGCGCCTGCGAAAGCAGGATCGCGCCGCCCGACTCGTCGCTGTGATTGGACGTGAACGTCGCGGCGACAATCTGGATGCGCGACGACGTGGCGTGGATCGCCCCGCCGCTGCGCGCGGTGTTGTCGGCCAGGTTGGCCACCGCGGTGCCGGCACGATCGATCTGCAGCTGGCCGCCGGTGATGTGGATCGCGCCGCCGCGCATCGCCTGGTTCTCGTGGAGCTGGCAGGCCGGCAGCATGATGCGGTCAAAGCTGCTGGCCATCAGGAAGCCGCCGTTCAGCCCGGCCTTGTTGTGCGACGCCTGCACGCCCTCGAGCCGCACCTCGCCGACCGGCCCGTCCAGCGCGATCGCGCCGCCGTTGGACGCGGTGTTGGAGTCGAACAGCGCATTGACCAGCAGCAGCTTGCTGCCGTTCACGGCAATCGCGCCGCCGTTCTCGTACTCGGCGCGATTCTGCGTGAAGCGCACGCCGGACAGGTCGAGCGCGGTGCGCATCGCGAGCAGCGCGCCGCCGGCCGTGCCGGTCTGGTTGCCCTCGAACTCGACCTCGCGCGCCTGCAGGTTCCCGCCGCTGATTGCGATCGCGCCGCCGCCCCCGCTCTCGGCGCGATTGCCGATGAAGCTGCACGAGAGCACGCTGAGCGCGGCGTCGTGCGCGCTGATCGCGCCGCCGGACGCGCCGGCAAAGTTGCGTTCGAACCGGCAGCCCTCGATGTTGCCGACGCAGTCGTCCAGCGCAACCGCGCCGCCCACGCCATCGGCACGGCATTCGGAGATCGTGCAGCCGCGCAGCGTCACGCTCTCGCACTGGTGACCGTAGACCGCGCCGCCGACGCGCCGCGCGTTCGGCGAGGGCTCGCGGCCCCGGGCGTTGCGCAGGTCGCACGAGTTGAGCCGCAGCGTGGCCGTCTTGCCGTCGACCAGCACGCCCGCGAAGCCGTTGCGCGGATCGATCGGCAGCAGCTCGCAGCGGTCGTTGGCCAGCGCCTCGAGCCGGCCGTACACGGTGATGCCGATGTCCTGCGCGAAGCGCAGCGTCGTGCCGCCGTCAAGCCGCAGCGTGGTGTTGCGCGGCACAACGATCTCGGCGCTGATGTCGTAGATGCCGCCCTGCAGCATGTGCACGCCGCCGGTCGGCAGTTCGCCGCCGCGGAAGCCGCGCGAGAGCGGCTGGACGCGGGTGGGTGTAGTGTCGGCATTGTTCGCCGGCGGGAGGTTGTCGGTGTTGTTCGCTGGCGGCTGCGGCCCACCGGTGTTGTCCGCGTTGCCGGCGTTGGTCGTCGCCACGTTGTGGTTGGCGGACGCGTTGTCGTTGCCCGGCGTGTTGTCGTTCGCTGCGATGACCGGCGCCGGCGTCGCGCCCGGCGGCCAGATCAGCGGCTGCAGCGCCCACCCGGCCGGCGGATAGAACCACCACCACCACAGGCACCCGGCAATCAGCAGCAGCGCCAGCGGCAGCGTGAACCACACCCGCCGGTACAGCCGCGTGCGCGACTGCGCGAGCTCGGCGAACTCCCACTTCGTGCTGCGATACTCCGGCACCTTCGCTTCGCGTCGCGACCGCGCCCCGCGCCGGCCACTGACCCGCGCGCGCCGATCACTGATCTGCGTCACGTCGTCGGCAAAGTCGATGCCAGCCGCATGCGCGGCGTCGGCTTCGGCCACGCCAGAGGCCGTGCCCAGCGCGTCATCCTCCAGCGCGTCAGACGGGATGCCCGACGTGAGGTCAGCGCGCGGCGCCAGCGGCGTCTCATCGAACACCGGCATCGCGTCCGGAATCACCACCGACTCTGCGCGTTCAGCCCGAAGCGGCCGCGCCGGCAGGTCGGCGTGCATCGCCCCGGCGGTCAGCCCCGGCTGCGGCGACAACGTCCACTCGCCCACCGCCGACTCGCCCGGCGAGTTCGACGCGGCCTGGCGTTGCGAGGCGCGCGCGCGCTGCATCGCGTCGTCGGCCGTCGCCCGGCTCTCCTTCGGCTGCAGGTACGTGTCGCGCAGGATCTGCTCGACCTCGTGCATGTCCTTCGGCCG
>JBFWQT010000165.1:0-12462 GCA_050249295.1 Planctomycetota bacterium | reverse complement strand
CGCTCTTCAGCCAACCCAGCACGAGCATCGCACCGCAACGACGAAGAGCAGTACTCGAGAGGTGGTCAGCTCACGAGAGGACCGAGGTCGCGAGTCAGAGCCGTCGGGAGTCAGAGCCGTCGCGAATCAGAGCCGCGCGCGCAGCAAGCGGCCACCGTGAGCAAACCGCGTTAGTACAGCGAATCACAAGTCATCGTCCCATCGAGGAGCCCTCCGGGCGAGCCGGGGGTGTAAGCCCCCGGAGTCTGGTTCTGGGACCAGCACATGACTCTCGTTGGTGGCGCGGCGCGGACCTGGTGGCGCCGAGCGCTCGCCTCAGTACCAGACTCCGGGGGCTTACACCCCCGGCTCGCCCGGAGGGCCGCTCTGATGGGACGAGGACTTGTGATTCGCTGTAGTTAGTCCTGACACGAACCCCGAGCAGCACACCGCAACGACGAACAGAGTGCCTCGTGCGCGATCGTCAACGGTTCCGGGCGAGCCGGGGACGTCAGTCCCCGGAGGGGGATAGCGAGCGCCTTGCAGGTCAATCTGCGGGTGCGTGAGTTGCCCCTCCGGGGACTGACGTCCCCGGCTCGCCTGGCTGGTCTGTTGGCGTTGTCGTCGTCTTTGTCGTCGAGTGCACGAAGCACGAGACACCGAGGTGGTCAGCTCGCTGTGGCCGCTTGCTGCGCGCGCGGCTCTGAATCCCGATCGCGTTGGAATCTGATTCCCGATCGCCTCGGGCTCTGATTCGCGATCGCGTTGGTCCTGTCACGCCGTCGTTGGCTACGTGTCGAACAGGTTGGCTGTACTGCCGCCGGCCTTCTTCTTCGCCTTCTTCTTGCCGGCCTGCTTTGTCGCGGGGGCGGGGGGTGGCGCGGCGGCGGCGGCCGCGACGACATCCTCCAGCAGCTTGTTGTAGCCAGCCAGGTCCAGCACGGTGACGCCGAGCTCGGTGGCCTTGTCGAGCTTGCTGCCAGCCTTCTCGCCAGCCACGAGGTAGTCGGTGTTCTTGCTCACGCTGCCGGCAATCTTCGCGCCGAGCGCCTTGGCCTTCGCCGCGGCGTCATCGCGCGAGATGCCGTCGAGGGTGCCGGTGAAGACGAACGTCTTGCCGGCGAACGGCAACCCACCCGGCCCCGACGCCGCGGCCGCTGCCTCGCCGCGAGGCTGTTTGGGCGGCTCGACGGGCTTCACGCCGAGGCGCAGCAGGTCGCGCACCATCTCGCGGCGCGGCTCGTCGGCAAAGTACGCGGCCACGCTGGCGGCAATGCCGGGGCCGATCTCGTTGACCGACTCGAGCTCGGCCGCGTCGACGCGCGGGTGGGCACCATCCACATCGGCAGCGTCGAACCCGGCCAGCTCGCGCAGATGAAAATGATTGGCCAGCACCTCGGCCACGTACTCACCGACGTGCGGAATGCTGATCGCGAACAGGAAGCGCGCGAGCGGCGGCGTCTTCGTCGCCTCGATCGCGGCGAGCAACTTCTCGGCCGACTTCTCGCCCATGCGCTCGAGCTTCAACAGCGTGGCCATGTCGAGTCGGTAGATGTCCGGCAGCTCCTTCACGTGGCCGCCCGAGACGAGCAGCGCGGTGAGCTTGTCGCCGAGGCCGTCGATGTTCATCGCGCGCTTGCCGGCAAAGCCGAGGATGCGCGCCTCGAGCTGCGCGGGGCAGCCGCGGATGTTGCTGCAGCGCCACGCCACGCCGTCGTCGTCGCGCACCACCGGCGAGCTGCACACCGGGCATGCCGTCGGCATCTTCCACTTGCGCTCCTTGCCGGTGCGCTGATCGACCACGACGCGGACGATCTTGGGGATCACGTCGCCGGCCCGCTTGATGAACACGGTGTCGCCGATGCGGATGTCCATCGACTCGATCAGGTCGAGGTTGTGCAGCGTGGCGTTGCGCACGGTCACGCCGCCGACATCCACCGCGCGCACGCGCGCCACCGGCGTGAGCGTGCCGAGCCGGCCGACCTGCGCCTCGATGTCCTCGATGACCGTGGTCGCTTCCTCGGCCGGGTACTTGAAGGCAATCGCCCAGCGCGGGTTGCGGCTGCGCATGCCGAGCTGCTGCTGCAATGCGAGCGAGTTGACCTTCACGACGACGCCATCGATGTCGTAGCCGAGCTTGTCGGCGCGCTTCTCGCCGAGCTGGTGGATGAACGCGAGCACGCCGGCCTCGTCGGTGACGGCGGTCTCGGTGGAGACCGGCAGGCCGAGCGCGCGGATCGCCGCGGTGAAGCCGCTCATGGTGTCGAAGTCGAGGCCCTGCACATCGCCGTAGCCGTAAGCCGTGAAGGTCAGCGGGCGCTCGGCCGCGGCGCGCGAATCCAGCTGGCGCACACTGCCGGCCGCGGCGTTGCGCGGATTGACGAACGGCGCGAGGCCCTTCTCGACCTGCCGGCGGTTGAGCGCCTCGAAGCCCTTGTGCGGGAGCATCACCTCGCCGCGCACATCGAGCAGCGACGGGATGGCGGTGCCGGGCGCGGCCGTGTGATGCAGGTCGATCGGCAGATTGCGGATCGTGCGCGCGTTGGCCGTGACCTCTTCGCCGGTGGTGCCGTCGCCGCGCGTGGCGGCGCGCTGCATCACGCCGTTGCGATAGATGATGCTCATCGCGAGGCCGTCGTACTTGGGCTCGCAGTAGTACTCCGGCGCCTCGCCGAGTTCGTCGCGCACCTGCTGGAAGAAGTGCGCCAGCTCGTCCTCGTTCATCGCGTTGGCGAGCGAGAGCATCGGCACGGCGTGCGTGGCCTTGGGCAGCTTGTCGAGCACCTGGCCGCCGACGCGCCGGGTGGGCGAGTTCTCGTCGTCGAGGTCGGGGTGTTCTTTCTCGAGCGCTTCGAGCCGGCGCAGCAGGCGGTCGTACTCGACGTCGGCGATGACGGGGCTGTCGAGCGTGTAGTAGCGGTGGCCGTGGTAGCTGATCGCGTGGCGCAGCGCGGCGACCTCGTCGGCAGGCGGCACGGAGCCGGCCGCGGGCACGACTGGCGGTGTCGCCGGCGTCGCTGCATCGCCGGGCTTCGACTTGCTGGACGCGGACTTCTGCTTCGCCGCGGACGGCGTGGATTTCTTGCGCGGGGCCATGGCGGGCTGGCGGGCGCTGGCGGGCGCTGGCGGGCGGTGGTGCGCGCGAACTCTACCAGTTGGCGTCGTGCGGAATCGCCGCGAATTCCGGGTAGCGTTCGAGCGCTTCCTGGAGGCGCCCGCGCGCCATGTCGCGCACGCTCTTCATCGTGGTCATCGACGAGCGCGCCATGAACCGGCTGTAGTTGACGTACGCCGACTTCCACCACTCCTTGCAGATGCGCGCCGCCTTCTCGTCCGGCGCCCTGAGGTGGCCGTCCACGTCGATGCCCCAGCCGGATTCCTCGCGCATGCCGTGCTGGCGGTAGACCTCGCCGCGCCAGAACCAGTGCACCACCGGCTGCTCGCTCATCGGGCGATCGTCCGAGAAGCGCACCTCGGCCTCCGAGAGCTTGTCGCAGAGGCGCTCGGCCTCGGCGAGGTTGATCAGCCGGCGGATCCGCAGGTCGAGCAGCATCTCGATCACGCGAACGCGGTGCTCGCGCGCGCCGTCGACCAGCTCCTGCATCAGCGCGCGGAAGTCCTCGACGGGGTTGGCCCAGTACGGGTTCTCGGTGGCCAGCTTCTGCACGCGGTCGTCGCCGGCGCGGTTCATGCGCTTGACCTCGTAGGCGATGTCGCGATCGACGAACAGGCCGGTGTAGTGGACGACCTTCTCGAGCAGCTCGCGGCGCCGGGCGTCGAGGTCGGCCGGAGAATCGGGGCTGGCACCGTCGGCACCGGCACCGGCACCGCCGGCACCGCCGGCACCGCCGGCACCGCCGGCACCGGCGACACCGTCCGTCGCCACGCTGTTCAGGCGGTCGCCCTCATCGAGGAACGGCACGCCACCCGGGTCGCGGCCGGGCGTGGAGGGCAGCGCCGAGAACTTCAGGTAGTAGGTCAGCGCGAGGTACTCGTAGAGCCAGTAGTACTCGCTGTTGTCGCGGTAGTGGTACGACTCGCACCGCAGGAACAGATCGAGCGCGGTGTCGAGCCGGCGGACGTAGTCCTCACGATAGTAGGTGTGGCCGACGTCCATCAGGATGCGGATGCGCTCGAGGTTGGCGACGAACGCGTCGATGTCCATCGGCAACTGCCGCATCGCCAGCTGCATCGCGTCGAGCAGGTCGCCGACGCGCTGCTGCACGGCCATCTTCACCTGGTACTGGTCGGGCTCCTTGCCGTCGGTCGGGCGTTCGGCCTCGGGCACCAGCGACATGTAGAGCTTGACCGGGAAGATGTCGCGCGCCGTGAACTTGCGCATGTCGGAGGCGTAGTCGGCGTACACGGCCGACAGCTTGACGTTGAGGTCGCTGGCCGCCTTCGAGCCGTGCTCCTTCGCCTCGGCGTCGCGCAGGTCGAACGCCAGCTGCTGGAGCAGGCGGGTGCCGTCGAGCGCCTTCGAGAAGCCGTCGAGCTGGTCGCGCACCTGCACCTTGCTGAGCTTGTAGTGCACGAGGCCGAGGCCCATCGTCGCGCGGTAGTTGCCGGGGCTCAGCCTGAGGATGTCGTTGAAGACCTTCTCGGCGGTGCGCTCGTTCGGGTTGTCCGACGCCCACGGGCCGAGCTTGAGCATGCAGTAGCCGAGGATCGACAGCGCCATCACGTCGTCGGGCTGCTTCTCGAGGTACATCTCGGCCAGCCGCTTCGACCGCGCGTAGGCCTGCTGGCTCTCGGCGCCCTGCGTGTACCAGTAGCCGGTCCACTCCATCAGCTCGGCCAGATGGTCACGCTCCTTGTTGATGTTGCAGGCCACGACCAGCGGCAACAGCGGGATCACAGCCAGCACGGCGGCAAGCGACCGGCGGCGGGTGGGAGCGGTGTGAGCGTGCGACGACATGGATCCGGTCTGCGGGGAGAGGCTGGGGGCCTGTACGGCAGGTTACCCGATCGGTGGTGCGAAATGGAAACCGTGCCGCCGCGCGAATCGCAGGCGGGCATTCCGCTGACCGCCGGCCGGTTGTACGGTCGGCGGGGCACCCATCGACCGGTTGCGCGTGGTCGCATGCCCCGCATTCAGCCCCGCCATCGCCCTCGATGCTGCCCTGCAGGCAGCCGCAACGGTCGCCGCCGGGGCCCTGGCGCGGCAACAGGCCGGCACCGCCTCCGCCGCGGTCGATCGCGAGTGCCAGGAGCAATTGCTCGGGATGCTGCTGGCGGCGTTCCCCGGAGAGGCGATCGCGGTGTGCGCCGAGGAACGCACGCCAACCGTGGCGCAGTTCGCCACAATCGATGCCGCCTCCTCGGTGTCCTCCTCGTTGTGGCGCTGGATTGTCGACCCGATCGACGGCAGCGGCAACTACGTCGGCAAGGCCACAGCGGGCGATCCGACGAAGCCCGCGCGCTGGTCGGTGACGGTCGCGCTGCAACAACCGGACGGCGATCTCGCTGGCGGACTGATCGTCTTCCCGGCGCTGGATGAAACCTGGATCGCGCACTGCGACGGAACGATCAGCTGCAACGGGCAGCCGGTGGTGCGTCCGACGATCGATGCGAACGCGCCGGTCGGCCTGCACTCGCGCGCCCGCTCGTTGACCCGCGGCGCCACGCTGGGCCGGCCGATCCGCATGCCCGGCTGCGCATCGTGGGCGCTGACCCGCGTGCTGACCGGCGAGCTGGCCGCCTACATCTGCAACGGCACGTGGCTGTGGGACATCGCGGCTGGCCATTGCCTGTTGCGCGCACTCGGCGGCACTCTGATGCAGGCCGACGGCAGCGAGCCCGCCTGGTCGCCAACCACGACCCGCGTGGAGGGCCTGCTCGTAGCCAGCGCCGACACGGCGATTGCCGACGCACTCCGCTCTGCCGTGGCAGCCGTCACCACCTGACCCGCCTCTGTCATGTCGACCACCAGCAAGACCCGCTTCGCGATCCTCGGCATGCTCAGCATTCGCGGGCCATGCACAGGCTACGACATCAAGAAGGAGATCGAGGCCAGCATCAGCTACTTCTGGAACGAGAGCTACGGCAACCTCTACCCGATCCTGCGCCGACTCGAGCAGGAGAGCCTGGCCACCTGCACCGTGCAGGAGCAGACCGGTCGGCCCAACCGCAACGTCTACACCGTGACCGCCGCCGGCCGGCATGCGTTGCGCGCGTGGTTGACCGAAGACCCCGACCCGGCGCCGGTGCGCAATGAGCTCTTGCTCAAGCTGTTCTTCGGCCGGCACCTCGGCATCGACGGCGCGATCCTGCACCTGATGAAGTTCCAGCTGCAGGAGTCGGCGCGCCTCGAGCACCTGCTGGACATCGAGCGCATGGTGCTGGAGACGAGTGCGTCGCAGCCCGACTTCCCGTTCAGCTTTTCCACCCTGCGGATGGGCATCATCATGAGTCGCGCGCGCCTCGAGTGGGCGGCCGAGTCGCTCGAACGCCTGCGCCAGGTGCCGAAGTCGACGTGACGAGAGGCCGGTAGATTCAGCGTAAGAACCGCGACCGAAAGTGGCTGTCGAACTACTCCGATTCCGGGCGAGCCGGGGACGTAAGTCCCCGGAGGGGAGCGCGGGGGCCACCGCAATCGTCGCACGCTTCGCCGGTGTACCCCTCCGGGGACTCACGTCCCCGGCTCGCCCGGAGGGCTGCTTTGATGGGACGTTGACTTGTGATTCGCTGCACTTACCGACTGAATCCACCCACGGTGTGTCAACGCGCGCTGCCCGTCGCGGCCAATTCAGCAAGCTGCTCGATGGTGGCAACGATCGTGGCGCGCACCTCGCGCCAGCGGCGCGCCCGCCCGAGCGGGAACGCCTGGTTGACCTCGATCGTGATGCCCGAATAGTGCGGGTCGGCGAACTGGCGGCGCAGCGCCACCTCGAAGCCGTCGGCGGTGCCGCGGTACGGGTAGTTGCGGCGGATGCGCAAACGCTCGTCGGCGGCCTGCAACAGCGGTCGCCAGTGCTCCACCCACATCACCTCTCGCGAGCGCGACGGGTCGTAGAGCAGCGCGACATCGGCGTTGCGCACCTCGCCATCGAGTTCCGGCGTGAAGCTGTGGACCAGCACGTGCAACACATCGCGGCCGGCCGCCACATGCGCCGCGATCTCGCGAGTCACGGCCTCGCGGTACGGCCGCCAGATCTGCTCGATCAACGCGCTGCGCTGCGCCTCCGGCAGGTCGCGCGACAGGTCGGAAAACAGGCGGCGGTGATGCAGCGACCGGTTGACCTCGATCAGCAGGCGCGTGGTGCGGCACACGTGCGACGGCACGCCGAGCGCCATCACGATGTCGGCCGCCAACTCGGCCGCGCCGGGATCCCAGCCACGATGCGAGGCGACGCGAGCGCGGCGCTCCTTGCCGGCAAACAGCGACGCGAAGGCCGGCGGAATGTCGTTGCCGCCGTGCTCACAACTGATCACGAGCGCGGTCGGCCGTTGGCGTTTGCGCATGCGCGTCGCGTCCGGTTCAGCGCACGAAGCCGACGAGCGGACGGTGCAGCGTCGCCTGCAGGTTGCTGACCGCCTCGCGCGCGCGATCAGTCAGCTCGCCGAACACGTCGAAGCGCTTCATCGTGCAGGTCTCGAGGAAGCGCGGCAACTGCGGGCCGACGATCGCCAGCAACGGCAGCAGCGCCTCCGGATCGGCATGACGCGCGATCAGCCACGCCTCGGTCGAGTCATCGCTGAGGAACCAGCGGTACTCGTCGGTCGACGGGCACTTCGCGCGCACATCGTTGACGAAGCCGCCGATCAGTTCGCGGAAGTCGGTCAGGCGACCGTCGGCAATCGCCCAGTGGATGATCATCGTGTTGCTGCCGCTGGTGAAGCTCGTGGACATGGTGGGTCCGGCAGTCGTGGCCGTGCGTGGTACCGGCGCATCCTGTCACGCCGGCCGGTTGCCCGCCAGTTGCGTCAGCCGTTGCTCTCGCCGCTGAGCCAGTCGCGCCACTCCGGCAGCACGGCCGCGAGGTCGTCGGGCGTGTCGACGTCGCGCAGCACCGGCAGCATGTGGGCGACAACGCCGGCCGCGGCCAGTTGCTTCTGCAGGCCGGCCAGTGCCTCGCGTGTGCTCCACGGCACACCGTCGAACGTGTCGGGCAATTCGCGCGACAGGCCGAGCAGCCAGAAGCCGCCATCGGCCGCGGGCCCGATCACCGCCGCCTGCTCGCGCAACACGCTGAACGCCTCGGCCAGCAGCAGCGGGCTGATGTGCGGCAGATCGGACCCGATGATCGCCACGCGCTTCGCTCCTTCGTCGAACGCGCGCCGCATCGCGTGCCGGCAGCGCGAGCCGAGGTCGCCCTCCGGCTGCGGCCACACCGACAGGCCGGAGCCGAGCCATTCCGCGACGTCGTTGCACCGATCGGCCGGCTCGACGTAGGCCACGATGTGCTTGCCCAGCGTGGAGAGCGGATGCGCCGCGGCGAAGGTCTTCTCGACCATCGCGCGATACAGGCGTCGGGTGTCGGCCGCGCCGAGCACCGGCTCGAGCCGGGTCTTGCACCGGCCGATGTCGGGCCAGCGCATGAACACGACGAGCGTGTCGCGGGTGTGGTCAGGCATGTGTCGTGTCGTGCTGAATGATTGTGGTCCTGCAGCCGCCCCGGGAAAACTGTTCGGGCGAGCAGCACCACACTCGCTGCCGCCGTGGTGGCGGTCAAGCGGTGTGCGCGAAACACGCACGCACCGCAGCACGCAACCGGCCCGCAGACAACGGATGTCTGCGGGCCGGTCATGTTGCGTTGCGGTTCGGGGTTCCGTTTCAGGGCCCACGGGCTCCCACGGGCTCCTGCCTGCGGGTCAGGAATCCTGCGAGTCCCGACGTCCTGACGCTTCAACCCGCGCAGCAGTCGGGTCGGACGATCAGAACTCCTCTTCCTGGTCGAGTTCATGCATCGCCAGTTCGACCAGCTTCGGCACTTCCTTGCGGAGGACGTCGGCCGGGATGGCGTAGGTCTTGGTGCGGTCCGAACGGGCAATGTTCAGGCCGATCACCCGGCCACGGCTGTCGACGACCGCGCTGCCGCAATCGTTGGGGTTGACCCAGCCGTCGTGCTGCAACACTTCGCCGAACGCGGTGGCGCGCTTGCTGGCCGGGCCCTTGAGGGCGTCGCTGCGCGGGTCGTTGCCCTCGGGCGGACGCACGCCGAGCGTGGCCTTGAGCGCCAGCTTCTCGCCGTTGCGCAGCACGTGGAACGTGACTTCGTCGCCGACGCGACGGCTGCGGACGAGGCGGATCAGGTCCTCGACGTCCTTGACCTCGTCGTTGCCGACCTTCCAGACGATGTCGCCACCGCGCACGCCGGCCGCAGCTGCGCCGCTCTCGGGCACCACCTGGGTGATCTGCGCGCCACCCTTGACGCCGGCCGCCTGCAGCGCGTTCGGATCAGCCGGCTGGAGGCCGACGCCGAGGAACGGCACGCGCGGCGCGTCGTACTTGTCGAGCGAGCGCACGCCCAGCGAGAGCGGCACCTTGTCGGTGCCCACGCTGGCGCACCACGAGCCGATGGCGGTGCCGTCGACCACGCTCTCGTCGGCGAACGTCACAGCCTTCAGGCCGCCGGTCGCGAGGCGCAGCACGGCAATGTCGAGGTCCTCGTTGCGGGCCACGCGACGACCGGTCGTCTTCGTGCCGTCGGCCAGCACGATGTCGAGCGTCTTCGGATCCTCGCCGAGGTCGCTGTCCTTGCAGAGCACCAGGTTGTCTCCGATCGCGACGGCGTAGCCGAGGCGGGCCACGCGGCCCCTGGCGTCGGTCAGGCGGATCTGCACGGTCGACTTGCGGACCGGCTCGGTGATCGGCTCGAACACCGCGCGGAACTTCTCGTCACGCTTGCGACCGGCTTCGGCCGGGCCCGGAGCGGGCTGCGGATCGGGATCGGTCGAGCCGCCGCCTTCGTTCTTGCAGCCGAGCTCGAGCGTCACGGTCGTGGCGGCACCAGCGCGCTCGACGTTGATGCTCAGCGAGTCGGCCGGCTTGAAGCCCTTGAGCGAGGCGCGCAGCGTGTCGAGGCCGGTGACCTCGGTGTTGCCCACCTTGCGGATCAGGTCGCCGACTCGGATGCCGGCTTCGGCCGCCGGGCTGCCTTCGGCCACGGCCGTGACCTTCGCGCCGCTGCCGTCAGCGGTGTCCTGGGCAGAGAGGCCGACCACCGGCTTCCAGCCCTGGATGCGGCCGAGGATGTTCGTGTAGCTCGCCAGGTCGCGGATACCGTTCATGTCGGGATCCTGCGCCATGTGCTCGAGGTCATCCCAGCCATGGTCGACGGCGTCGCGCAGGGCGGCGAACGCATGAGTGAGGTGCTCGGCGTTGGCGTCCTTGTCCTCGAGCCACCAGCGGATGTAGCAGCAGGCCAGGTGGTAGTAGGGATCGCCGGCATCGGCGTTGGATGCCACGCAGTTCTTGAACGCAGCCTCGGCATCGGCGAACTGCTTGCGGTCGAGCAAGCGGTACGCGCCGGTGATCTGCCGCTCCATCTGCGTGTTGTTCTGCGGACGGTCGGTGAAGTTCTCGCCGGCCTTGAGGCGGTCGAGCGTGTTCTTCGGCAGGTTGATCGGCGTGGTGTTGTTCAGCTCCGGGCTCTGGGGGCTGATCGACACGTTGATGCCGATGATCTCGCCGGCCAGGTTGAACATCGGGCCGCCCGAGTCACCGCTGATCAGCGGGGCGTCGGCGCGGATCTGGCCGGGGGTGTTGCCCCACACGCGGCCGGTGCGCACGACCGGCGGACGGAACGGGGTGCGCTCGGTGCCCAGCGGGTGGCCCATCGACAGCACCCACTGGCCGACGGCGACCTTGTCGCTGTCGCCCATCTTCACGAACGGCACCGGCTTGTCCGGGTTGAACTTGATCAGGCCGTAGTCGGCGGGGCGGTTCAGGCCCAGCGTCATGCCCTTGTAGCTCGTGCCGTCGGCCATGAAGACCGTGCACTCCTGGTTGGGCTGCACGCTGACGTGACCGGCCGTGATGATGTAGCCGTCAGCCGAGATGATCGTGCCCGAGCCGCCGGCCTGGCCGACGACGAGGCCGACCACCGCCGGACGCACGCGCGCGGCGGCATCCTTGATCGCGGCCTCGAGCTGGCGCGCGGCGTTGATGTCGGCCGGCGTGACGCGGTCGACGCCATGGACATCGGTCGTGGGGATCGGCTGCGCAAAGCCCTGCGTGGCGAGCGACGCAATGACCAGCGCCACCATCAGCACTTGCAGGATCGGGACGTGGAACCTCTTCATCAGCGCTCTGCTCCTTGCCCGTGCCATGTGCCCCGATCCGGTTGCAGGATCGCCGGCGCCACAGATGTCGGGATGCTTGCGGTTGGTTGGTGGATGCCTGAATCGCGGCCGCGCGCGACCTCGCAAAGGGGGCGGGACGCGACGTCGCACGGCGGGAACCTTCTGCTTGTTCTACGGCACGGGCCGAGCGTGTGTTTGGACGGTAACACGATGCTCCGGTAGGCTGGACGCTCCGGGAGAGCAGCACGTCGACACGACCACGAGGCAGGATGCTCTGGCGACTCGCACGCCTGTTCCGCAACTTTGTGTTCGGCGGCCCGCCGCGCTTCACGGTGCGGTTGCGCGACTACCAGGCCGAGGCGATCCGCGGCAAGGTAACGCGCCGCTTCCTGATGGCGGTCAGCGAGATCGCGCGCAGTGACGGCGTGCGCAACGGCCTGTTCGACGGGATGCCGGACGGTGGCATGCAGCCGAAGGGCTCGCGGATGGTGGAGTTCTGGTTCTCGCCGGGCTTCGCGGACACAACACGGCAGCGGATCCGCAACGTGTATCAGCTGGAGCTGTGAGTGGTTCGGTGGGGAGACGAGGCCCGCTTCCGGAGCCTCCGGAGCCTGCGAAGCAGGCGGCTCTTTCGATAGCCCCGGGTGAAGCCGCGAAGCGGCGAGAACCCGGGGCCACCGCGGCAGGATCTCGTCGCCGGAGCCTGCGGAGCAGGCGGCTCTTTCGATAGCCCCGGGTGAAGCCGCGAAGCGGCGAGAACCCGGGGTCATAGTGGCGCGACACGATTCCTCCGGAGCCTGCGGAGCAGGCGG
Organism: Planctomycetota bacterium; assembly: GCA_050249295.1. Classification (GTDB taxonomy): domain Bacteria; phylum Planctomycetota; class UBA8742; order SKZP01; family SKZP01; genus JBFWQT01. Next base: position 424 of record JBFWQT010000165.1, on the reverse strand, counting down.
CTCTTTCGATAGCCCCGGGTGAAGCCGCGAAGCGGCGAGAACCCGGGGGTCACCGCGGTGCGACACGACACCTCCGAGCCTGCGAAGCAGGCGGTTCTTTCGATAGCCCCGGGTGGAGCCGCGAAACGGCGAGAACCCGGGGTCACCGCGGTGCGACACCCTTCCCTCCGGAGCCTGCGGAGCAGGCGGCTCTTTCGATAGCCCCGGGTGGAGCCGCGAAGCGGCGAGAACCCGGGGTCACCGCGGTGCGACACAATTCCTCCGGAGCCTGGGGAGCAGGCGGCTCGCTGCGTTCCGAGCCGCCTGCTTCGCAGGCTCCGGCACACGCGGGGCCGGCCGTGCACACCCCGGGTTCACGCCGCTTCGCGGCTACACCCGGGGCTATCGAAAGAGCCGCCTGCTTCGCAGGCTCCGGAGGAATTGT
>JBFWQT010000164.1:0-12562 GCA_050249295.1 Planctomycetota bacterium | reverse complement strand
TGGGTGCGGCGCCGCGATACCCCCGGGTTCTCGCCGCTTCGCGGCTTCACCCGGGGCTATCGCAAGAGCCGCCTGCTTCGCAGGCTCCGGAGGGAAGGTGCGGCGCCGCGATAACCCCGGGTTCTCGCCGCTTCGCGGCTTCACCCGGGGCTATCGCAAGAGCCGCCTGCTTCGCAGGCTCCGGATGAAGCGTACGTGAAGCGTGCATCACCGCGCGCCACGAAGCGATCAACGGTGCGTCAACACGTCGTCGCGCAAACGCTTCGCCGCCGGGAGCCGTAACTCTGACACCCCGCCGCACAACAACAGATGAGGGCCCGCCGGGCCCGCGCTGTTCGTATCATCACGTCGCCGTCTGCCATGCTGCCCCTGCCCACGCCGCCCGGCGCCACCCCGCTCGCTCCGATTATTCCGCCGAGCCCGAGCCCTTCCGGAGATTTGCCCATGCGGTTCCGCCCGATGCGTATTGCCGTGCCGTTGCTCTGCCTGATCGTGGCGCTGTTGCTGCCCTCGCCGGCCCAGTCGCAGCCGCGTCCGCCGTCGTCGGGCGGCGGGCAGTACCTGTGGGTTGGCTTGGCGGTCGACCCGGAGAACAACAAGGGCGCGTACGTCATTGGCGTGACGCCGGGCTCGCCGGCCGAGAAGGCCAAGGTGCCGACCGAGGTCTACATCACCGAGGTCAACGGCACGGACATCACGAAGACCGGCATGCAGGGCTGGCAGGCCGCGCAGCAGGGCAAGCGCCCCGGCGACACGCTGACCGTCTCGTGGCTCGACGATCACGACCGCAAGAAGTCGGCCGACATCAAGATCGAGATCATGACCGGCGACGCCGAGAAGATGGCCAACTTCTTCGTGCGCGACTTCTCGCCGAAGTTCGCCAACTGGAAGCGCGCCACCGACGCCAACGACACGGCCGCAATGGTGACCACGCGCGACGACTGCGCGAAGCTCTGCGAGCCGATGCGGCGTGACCTGGTCAATGGCTTCAAGAAGCCGGACGAGTTCTATCTCGAGTACGTGCGCGCGATGGGCTTCCTCGGCCGGACGGAGCGCAAGGCGCTGGAGAAGGAATTCGACAAGCTGAAGAATCCGAAGGTGCGCCGCGGCCAGACGCCGCCGGTCCGGCTCTACACCAAGATGTACATGTGCTGGGCCCTGACCGCGATGCAGGACGCCGACACCGACCCGGACATGGTCAAGGCGATGGTCGAAGGCGGCGAGACGCCCGAGATGAGCATGGCCGGCTGCCAGCTGATTGTCGCGATGTTCCTCGATCTGGCGCAGGACGAGGCGAAGAACATCCGCAAGATCGAGAAGCTCAGCGCCGATCTCGTCAAGCTCGACATCATTGCGACGCTGGGCAACCCGGTGATCGACGACAACCTGAAGATGTACTGCGGCAACCTCGACAAGGTGAAGGGCATCGACCCGCGCGCGCTGAGCCCGCAGGACCAGCAGGCGATCGCCGCGTCGAACTTCTGGGTCGGCCGTGCGCGCTGGCATGCTCGCGCGCTGGGCTGGCTGCGCGACCGCCTGTCGATCTCGTTCCTGACGCGCGCGAAGGACCAGTCGGCCACGCAGATGGCGCCGGCCGCGATGGAGGGCCTGAAGCGGCTGATCCCCGACAGCGCCGATTCGGCCAGCTACGACTGGTACAAGGACAACGCGCAATACATCGACTACGACGACGACGCGCACGTGTTCCGGTTCTACGCCGACGCGAAGGCCGCCGGTCAGCCGGCCAGCGAATGGCGCAAGGCGAACGAGAAGTAACCGGGCCGCGTCCGGAACGGCCACGCACGCTACGCTGGCGGCAGTTCGCTGCGCCGGAACAGCGGTACGAGTTCGACGCCGGCCGCGCGGAACGCCTCGGCCGCGCCTTCCTCGCGATCAAGCAGCGGAATCACGCAGACCACCGCCGCGCCGGTCGCGCGCACCGCATCCACCGCCTTGAGCACCGAGCCGCCGGACGTGACGACATCCTCGACCAGCACCACGTGCGACGCGGCCGTGAGCGGCGGGCCTTCGATCAGCTTTCCGGCGCCGTGGCCCTTGGCCTCCTTGCGCACAATGAAGGAGTCCCACGCGCGGCCGTACTCGGTCTGCGCAATCACGCACACGCTCGCGGCAATCGGGTCGGCGCCCATCGTCGGCCCGCCCACCGCCGTGATCGTGGCGCTGTCGGCGCGCGCGGCGAGCACGTCGTTGATCACGCGCGCGACCTGCACCATGCCGTTGGCCGCCAGCGTGATCAGCCGGCCGTCGAAGTAGAAGTCCGACGTCTTGCCCGACGCGAGCGTGAACGTGCCGCGCCGGACCGTCCCGGCCAGCAGCTTGCGCAGCGACTCGCGGCGATCGGCAGGGGTTCCGCCGCTCACTTGCCGGCTCCGGTCGCCGCCGCCACCTCGGCCACGATCTCGGCCATGTCCTTGTCCACCTGCGCGGCCATCTCGTCGATGTTCGCGCCACTGGCATTGTGGAGGCACGCCGATGGCTTCACGTAGACGATCTTCGTGCCGGTGCCGTCCATCGAGGCGTACGCGCCGATCTTGCACGGCAGGATGGCGACGATGGCCGGATCGACGCCGAGCGCGTCGCAGGCGTGGTGAGGCTTGCACACGTCGTAGACGCGGAACTGCATCTTCGGCTTCTCGCCCTTCGAGATCAGCGTCTCGGTCAGGTCGCGCACGCTGAGCACGCCGTAGCCGTGCTTTTTGGCGGCCGCGGTCAGCGCGTCGGCCACCTCGTTGATCGAGAGCGCGGTAGTCGAGGACATGAGGTTCGAGTGGGCCGGAGTGGCCGGAGTGGCGGCCGGCGTGGCGTTGTCGTGCGGCATGGATGCTGGCGAGCAGGCGACGGTTGTAGTGGCAATGAACAGGGCGGCGGCTGTCAGGAACCGCGTGGAAAAGGGGCTCGGCATGAGAAACGCCTCGAGAAGTCCGGAGAAGCGCTTCATAGCGCGGGCCGCGTGCGAATGCAAATCAGTATGAGAAGAGGTGCGGATATGGACACTCCTGTACGTGGCATCACAATACACGTTATGCATGTTATGGCAACCATCACAACACGTTTGACCCCTGTCGCCAGCGGGTCCGGAGGGATTGGTGGCGGAGACTGCCGGGATTGCCGTGCGCAGAGGGGAGTGTCAGGAATCGTGAAAACACATTGGAAATCAAAGAATACGTTCTATGATTCTTTCAGGTTGCAGCAGTGTTGCGCATTGGCGTTCGCTGACAGACTGCAGCCTTGTCGCGGAATCCCGTAGCGGATGCCGCGCCGTAGTGCGGCTGCAACCGCCCGCAATCGCCGGTTTTTACAGGCTTCCTGTTGGAGAACCAGAATGCAGGACCAGACAGTTGTGGAAGACGGCATGCTGCTGAGCGACAACGGCGAAGAAGGTGGCGGCGGTTCGGCCACCGGAAAGCGCAAGCGTGGCCGTCCCAAGGGCTCGAAAAACAAGAAGACCGGCGCCCGGAAGAGCGCAGGTGTGAAGCGTGGTCCGGGCCGGCCGAAGGGCAGCAAGAACAAGAACAAGTCGGCCAATGGCCGCACGGAGCGGGGTGCCAACCGCGCAACCATCGAAAAGCAGCAGTACATCATCGCCTTGTTGCGTGCCAATCCGGGCCAGTCGATCAATCAATCGATGCACGCCATCAAGAAGCGCTACGGCAAGATGATCTCCTTCGAACGTGCCAAGGAAGCGCATGACGCATTCACCACTGGCCGGCCGATCGGGTCGGCGGTGGGACCCGGTTCGACCACCCTCGGCCGGGTGCGGTCGGGTGGCGACGGCAAGCATGGCTATGCCGTTGGCGTGATCAACCGCCGCGGCAGGCTGAACGTCGAGACGTTCGACACGGCCGCGCAGGTGAACGCCTACGTCGCCCGTCTGACGGGGCGCGAGGGGCTTCCGTGGACGCGCATCGTGTTCTACCAGCGCTTCGAGCCGATGATCAGCGTGTCGGTCTGACATGGCGCGCGCGCGTCGTCGTCGCGACTCCGGCACGGCTCCGGCCGCTGTTGCGATTGCGGACCCGGTGGTGGATGCACTCCGCTACCAGGTTCTCACAATCGCATCGGCGGCCGGTGTGCAGTTTCCGGCCGCACTGACGCCGGAAATCTGTAGCGCGGCCTGCCGCAACCTGCTGAACGAACTGCCCGATTCGGGCGCGGATCGCCTGCAGCAGTTGTATGCCGTGGCGTTCGCTGCGCAGCAATTGCCCGCGTGGCGGCTTGCAGAGGGGCCTGACGGGCCGACGGTGGTGCATGTCCAGGCCGACCGCAAGCAGGCTGGCAGTTTCTATACGCCGCGCGAGGTGGCGCTGACCGTCGCACGGCGCACGCTGCAACCGCTGTTCGAAACGCACGACGGTCGCAATCTGCAGTCCATCACCGTGCTGGATCCGGCCTGTGGCACCGGCATTTTCCTGGTGGCCGCTGCCGAAATCCTGGAAGCCGCCTTTCCGGAAGCGCCCCGCGAGGCCATCGTCGGCCATTGTCTGCATGGCGTGGACAGCGACGCGCAGGCTGCGGCGATCGCGCGCGAGTTGTTGCGTGCATGGGCGGGCGCCGACGCGGCCAACCCGAACGTGATCACCGGCGACAGCCTGGTCGCGCTCGACTGGTCGCAGGCCTTCCCGGCGGCGCACGCGGCGGGTGGCTTCCTCGCGGTGATCGGCAATCCGCCGTGGGATCGCGTGAAGCCGTTTGCGCGCGAGTTCCTGGCGGCGCACCGGCCCGACCTGCTCGCGACGTCGCGCACCGATCTCGACCGCGACATGCAACGCGAGCTGGCGCGCGACGCGACACTCGCCGCCGCGTGGAGCGCCTACCGCGAGCAGATCGCCGCCACGGCCTCGGCGATCCGCTCCGCCGGGTACGCGCTGCAGGGTCGCGGCGAGATCAACCTCTGGAAGGTGTTCGTCGAGCGTGCGCTGCAACTCGTCTCGCCGCGGGGTCGCATCGGCCTGGTGGTGCCGCGCAGCCTGTGCATCGACCAGGGCGCGACGGCCCTGCGCAAGCGGCTGTTCGAGCAGCACCGGCCGGTGCACATCGAACTCGGCGACAACCTCGACGGCCGGTTCGACATCTCGGGGATGATGAACTACGCGCTGCTGGTCTGCGAGGGCGGCCCCGACGCGGCGCGCGCGGGCGACGTGTGCCAGCGTGCCGACGGGCATGATGCCGCGCTTCCGCTCGATCTGGTGCGGCTCGTGTCGCCCGATTCGTGGTCGCTGCCGCAGATCCGGTCGACGCGTGACGCCGCGCTGCTGCGTCGCATCTACCGTGGCGCACCCCTGCTGGGCGGGCCGGAGGCCGGCATCGCATGGCGACGCGAGTTCGATTTGACGATCGACCTCGCATCCTTCAACGAGGAGGGCGATGGCGCGCCGCTGTTCGAGGGCAAGATGATCCATCAGTTCCGGCTCGACTGGGCCGGCCGCGATGCCGCCGGTCGCGCGGGTCGCGAGTGGATCAAACCCCGTCCGCCGTGCGATGCGCGCGGCCTGCCGTTGCCGCGCTACCACGTGGCGGCGCGCGAGGTCGCGGCGCGGGTGTTGTCGGGCCGGCTGAACGACGATTTCCGCTGTGCGCTGCGACTGATCCAGAATGCGCGGAACGCGCGAACGCTGATTGCGACCGTAATTCCGCCCGGTGTCGTGGCCGGCAATAGTCTGGCGACCGCGCTGTTGCCGGGGTCGAGCGACGTGCCATCGGTCGAACCGGTCGACCGCGTGGCCCGTTTGCAGCACCATGTGCTGCTCTGCGGCCTGCTCAACAGTCGTGTGCTCGACTGGGTTGTGCGACTGAAGATCGACGCGAACCTCAACATGTTCCATCTCGCGCAACTGCCGTTGCCCACCCACTACCTTGCGCTCGCGCCGCGCGTGGTGCCGCCGACCCTTGCGCTGTTGCTGCATGCGGCGCCGGTGGCCCTGCGTGAACTCGGCGAGTTGCTCGGCGGGTTCGGCGTGCGCGTGCCGGCAACGGCCGACGACGCGTGGCGCGAGCAGCAGGCGGCAGCGATTGACGATGCGGTGGCCGACGCGTTCGATCTGGACGCGACCGATCGCGCGCATATCGCCGCGTCGTTCCGCAAGCCGCGTGCAAAGCCCGCGCGGCCGTGCCCGGTGCCGACCGAATGACACTCGACGCTCCATTGTGGTTGCTGCTCTGGCCGCTGGCGCTGGCGGCCGGGTGGTGGGTCGCGCGCCGGCGTCGCGTGCCGGGCGAGCGCGTGGCCTGGCTGGCGTCGGCACTCCTCGCGCTGCTGGTCGGCATTGCGGGGCCGACGACGGCGGGGCGGGTCACGTCGCGGCACCTCGCACTGGTCGTCGATCTGTCGCCGGGCATGCTGGCGCGAACCGGCGTCGATGCCGCAGCGTTGCGCGAGTGGTGCGCGACGGCGGTGAACGACCTGCGTGCCGGCGACACGGTCTCGTTGATCACGATCGAGGCCGCGCCGCGCGTGCTGCTCGACAACACTGTTGTGGCCGGTCACGACGCGGCCGCCGGGGTGGCGATCCCGACGCTTGCGCCAGCGGTGCACAATGCGGCCGGCAGCGACATCGCCGCGGCCCTCGCGCTCGCACTGGATCGCCGACCGCCCGGCAACGTGGTGCCGGCCGTGATCCGCGTGTACACCGATGGGCAGCACACCGGCGCCGCGTCGGCACTGGAGGCGGTGCTGCTGCGCGCCGCGGCCGACGGCGTGCCGATCGCGGTCGATGCGCCGGGCAGCGACCCGATCGCCGATGTCGGCTTCCTCTCGATCCGCGCACCGCAGCGCGTCGCGCCGAACCAGGTGGTGCGCGTCTCGTCGCTCGTTCGCACCACGCATCCGGCCCGGGTGGTCGCACAACTGACTCGCAATGGCTTTGACGTGCCCGGCGCACGGCTTGCCTGGCTGCTTGGCGAGCAACCGCTGCCGATGGACGACGCGACCGGCGCGGTCAGTCTGCCCGCCGGCATGCCGTGCGAGCTGCGCGCGACCGTGCCCGGCGACACCAGCGGCTTCATCACGGTCGGCCTCTCGCTGCGTGTGCTGGCCGGCGAGAACCGCATCGTCGCGAACGATCGCATCGTGGCCGGCACGATCGTCGAGTCGCGCCGCGTGCTGGTGCTGGCGCGCCGCAGCGCCGATGGCGAGCGGGGCGAGCTGTCGAATCTCACGCGCCTGTTGCAGCACGAGCGGCCCGACCTCGACCTGGATGTTCGCGCCCCGGCCGATGCGCCCACCCGCCTGGCCGATCTGCTCGGCTATTCCGCGGTGGTGCTGGATGCTGTGCCGCGCCGCGCGTTGCCTGACGCGACCGATCGTGCGCTGGCCGACGCGGTGGAGCATGGCGGCCTCGGCCTGCTGATGGCCGGCAGCCGCGGCGCGTTCGGCCCCGGCGGCTGGATCGGCTCCGAGGTGGATCGCGTGCTGCCGGTGGACTGCGATCCGAATCGCGATGTCGGTGCAGCCGTTGCGCTGGTGCTGGACAGTTCGGGCAGCATGCAGCAGGGCGCGCGGATGCCGATGACGGCGTCGGCGGCGTCCGGTCTGCTCGCGCACTGCACGTCGCACGATTCGATTGCGCTGTTCACATTTGCCGACGCGCCGCATGTTGCGCCGCCAGGCAGCGATGCGCAGCCGTTTGTGGCGGTCACGCCGGACTCGGTGGCGATTGCCAACGGCACGCTCGACCGGCTGGTGGAGAGCGCGGACATGCTCGTCGGCCAGACCGATCTGCATCGCGCGCTCGACACGGCGTTGCGCCACCTCGAGTCGCGGACGGACGACGCGCTGCTGTTGCTCTGCCTGACCGACGGCGAGCCGACGCTCGGCCCGACGGCCTTTGCCGACGGCTTCGGCGAGTTGGTTGCGCGGGCGGCGCGCAAGAAGGTGTTCGTCGCGGTGATCTGCACGCAGCCGTTTGCCGACGGCTCGCTGCTTGACGAGTTGCACCGCGCGCTGCGCAACGCGAAGACCGGCTCGGTGCAGTTCACCGATCTGGCGCAGCTGCCGCGCGAGTTCACCGATCGGCTGGCCGAAGCGCGCGGGCCGCTGCTCGCGCCGCCACGCCCTGCAACGGACTGGCCGGTGTTCGATGCGGCGCATCGTGTGCTGGCCGACGCGCCGCCGCTGGTCGGCTATGCGCGCACGCGCTTGCGCGACGACGTCACCGGCGCGAGTGCGTCGTTGTGGATGACCGGGCACGAGCCGCTGCTGGCGACGCGTCGCGCGGGTGCGGGTCGCACCGGCGCGGTGATGCTGCCGCTGGATGACCTCGCGTTGCTGGGCAACGCGTGGCGCGACGTGGTGACCAACGGGCCGCACACGCCGGGCGAGCAACGCGTGTGGCGCGAGCTGTGGCGCACGATTGATGCGACGCTGGCCGGGCCGCCGCTGGCCGCGCTGAGCGTGGACGTGGAGGAGTCGGAGGAGGGTCGCGCGCGCGTGGTGGTGCGCAGCGATGCCATGCTGCCGGCCGCGATCTCGCAGGGCCTGCAGTTGCGTGTGCAACCGGCCGGGACTGGCGACGATGCCGCGAAGCCGCTGGACCTCGTGATGCCGGCGGTCGCGCCGCAGCGCTTCGAGTGCGTGCTGCCGGCCAGCGCAGCCGGTGCGCTGTGGGTCGGCCGCGTGGTTGCGCCGGACGGCAGCGGTCAGCCGGTGGTCGTCGCGCCGCCGTTGCATCGCGAGTGGCAGTTGCTCGACGTGAACAGGCCACAGCTCGAGCGGCTGCACACGCTGCCGGCGCGGCGCGCGATCGACTGGCTCGACCAGCGCGCACCGGCGACAAGCGGCCGCGTCTCGCTGGCGTCGTGGTTCGCGCTGCTGGCCATCGTGCTGCTCGTGCTCGGCGAGGTGCGCCGCGTGCGACGGCACCTCGTGCCGCGCGCCCGCACACGGGGATGACGCGGACCGCGCCGATTTGCGATACGTGGCGCATGCGACCACCTCGCCCGGCCAGGGCGCAGGCCTGAACCGGATGCCACTCGCGAACATGACGCAGACGGACGTCCCGATCGTCGAGGTGTTCCGCTTCCGCCGCCTCACCCAGCGCAACATCGTGCGCGGGCTGTGGTCGCGCGACAACCTGCTGCGGCCGTTCGAGCGACCGGCCGAAATCCGGATGATGCGCCTGCCGCCGATCGCCGGTTGCCGCCCGCCCGACCTGCCGCTCGCCTCGCTCGCGCGGCCCGACGGCTGGGGCGGCGGCCAGCGCATGCTGCTGGTCGACGACAACCACTACTACCTGCGGCAGATTTCCGGATGGTTCCGCACGCTCGGCTGGGACATCGACGCCGTCGCCACGGCCGCCGAGGCCACCGTGCTCGTGCAGCAGCGCGGCGTCGACTACTACGCGGCCGTCGTGTCCGACATCTCGATGGAGATGGAACTGGCCGGCATCTACCTCTGCTACACGCTGCGCCGCGTCGGCTTCCGCGGCATCACGCTGCTCGCGTCGACCGGCTTCGACAACTGGTTCGGCATGTTCTTCGTCCGGCTGCTCACGCCCGGCAATGGCCCGCAGTGGATCGCGCCCAAGGCGGGGTTTCGCAACGGCCGCGTGACCATGCACCGCGTACGCCGCTTCCTCTGACAGCGCGACCGCCCCGGCTGGCTCGCGAGTGCGAACCGACCGGGGCGGCTACTGCGTCAACGTCGGCGCGTCAGATCACTTGATGTGACGGTAGGCGTCGAGGTCCTTCGAGTCCAGGCCGCAGGCCTTGCACGCCTGGCGGATGGCTTCCTGCAGCTGGTTGTCGTCGTTGATGTTGACCATCGCGTTGGCATGACCGGCGCGGATCGCGATCGCGTGGCGCAGTTCGCGCTCCAGCTGCTCGTCGCCGATCGTGCCCTTCACGCCGGCCAGCAGGTTCTGCGCCGGGTACTCCGAAAGCGTCGCCGGCGCGCCGGTGAGCTGCTTGACGAACCAGTCCTTGCGCGTCTCCCACGTCTGGTTGAGGTACGCGTCGATCTTGCCGCTGCTGCGGAACGCGGCGATCTTTGCGAACTCGGCCGGCGTGTAGTCGTTGAGCTTGACCTCGACGTCCGGGCTGATGCCGATGTGATGCACCGCCTCGCCGTGGGGCAGGAAGTACGTCATCACGGTCATGTAGAGCATGCGCATGCCGTCGCCGCCGCCACCCATCATGCTCATCATGCCGAGCGAGCCGCGCGGGCCACGGCCGAGCATCACGGCGGTCTGGCCGATGCCCTTGCCGTAGCTGGTCTCGCCGACGATCACGGCGCGCTTCCAGCTCTTGAGGCAGCCGCTCAGCATCTCGCTGGCGCTGGCGCTCATGTGATTGACCAGCACGATCACCGGGAACGTGTACGGGTTGGCCTGCTTCGCCTTCCAGACGGTGGTCTCGGCGTCGATCTTCTCGCCGATGTCCATGCCGGGCTGGATGAAGCGCGCCATGCCAGCGAGCGGGTTCTCGTAGGTGCCCTTGGTCGTCGTGATCAGCTTGCCCGGCTCGAGGAAGTAGTCGGCGAGTTCGGTGCAGGCCGGCATCGCGCCGCCCGGGTTGTTGCGCAGGTCGAGGATCAGCGCCTTCATGCCCTGCGGCACCAGACGATCGATCGCGGCCTTCACGTCGGTGTGCAGCGTCATGCTGAACATGTTGGTGTCGATGTAGCCGAGCTTGCCGCAGGGCAGCATCACGCCGCGCGCCGACGGGTGGTCGACCGAGGTCTGCACGCCGGTGACGGTGATCGGCTGGTCGAAGCCTTCGCGCTTGATCGTGATCGACACCTTGCCGCCGACCTCGGCTTCCATCAGGCTGCCCAGCTCGGCGCGCGGGATGTCGCCCAGCTTGCGGCCGTTGATCGCGAGGATCTCGTCGTGCGGCGCGAGGCCCATGTCGTAGCCGAGGTAGTTGCGGCGCACGTGGCCGACCATCATGCGCAGGACTTCGTCGTCCTCGGTGCCGGGCACGGGCATCGGCGCGACGCCGAGCGATTTGTCGGTGTCGCCGCCCTGCTGCATCATCTGCTGCATCTTCTGCAGCTCGTCCATCGTCATGATGCGCGTGAACTGGTCGCCGGTGACCTTGATCGCGCCCATACACGCGGCGTCGGCCACGGCATCCATGTTGAGAGTTGTGAACTTGCGCGAGAAGCGGTCCATCAGGTGCAGCAGCTGGTAGAAGCTCGTGAACTTCTGCTCGCGCAGGTACTTCACCAGCATGTCGCGCTGCTCGGCCGGCATGTCCTTCTTGGCCTGGATCGCGCGGGCCACGCCGTACGCGGCGCCATCAACGAACTCCTGGACGGTGTGCTTCTTGCCCTCGGGGTGGTGCTTGACGATCTTGTCGAGCACGTCGACGGTGTAGAGGACGAGGTTTTTCTCGCCGGCGGATGCATTCGGCGGGTCCTGCGCGACGGCCGTGGAAGCGGGGACGAAGGTGGCCAGCAGCAGGCCGAGCACCAGGAGAAGCGCCAGTGCCATCTGGCGGCGGAGCGTGAGCATCGGGAAGTCCTCTGAGGTAGCGGTAGCGGAAAGCGAATCGTTCGTGGTTGCTGTGAGAGATACGGTGCAGCGGTCGGGGTCGTTTGCCGCAATCGACGGCCGGAATCGGCCGGTGGTTCTTGTTGTTCGCACTCCCGGCCGCCTGCTAACGTTGATGGCGGCGGCGGCGACCGGGCCGGCGGCAACGGCACACGAACGCAGCAGACAACGGACAAGGACTCGACCATGCGCACGGGCATGCATCTCATTTCCCGCATCCTCCCTGGCGGCGCTGGCGGCACTGGCACCCGCATGGCCGGTGCCCTGCTGCTGGTCGCCGCGCTCGCCGCGCCGGCGTTCGCTCAGGCCCGCGTCAGCCACATCAACGGCGACCCGGTGGAGGGCAAGATCAGCAGCATCGAAAACGACACGATCACGCTGCGCGACGTCTCGCCGGCGGGCGCACCCACGACGCTCGACGTGAAGGAAGTCGAGGAGATCGACTACATCGAGCAGCGCGACCCCGAGCCGGTTGGCGCCGAGTGGACCCTGCGCATCCTGATGACCACCGGCGACGTGTTCATCGGCCGCGTCGTGAAGAAGGCATCCGACGGCTTCATCTTCGAGTCGATGTCGTTCGGCCGCTTCCCGATCGACATTGCGGAGGTCAAGCGCATTGAAGTGCGTCGCAACCTTGGCGCGCACGGCTTCCAGGAAGACCCCGACTACATGGGCAGCTCGGACGACGCGCTGTACCAGAAGCCGGCGGAAGGCGCCGACCGCGGCGACGTGGTGGGCGGCACACTGGAGGAAGTGCAGCCCGATGGCGCCTACTTCCTCGACAAGAACAACCTGTTCCAGGACGTGATGCCGTGGGGCTCGATCCAGGCCATCGTCCGGCACGTCGACGACGCACCGCAGCCGACGAAGTTCCAGGCGATCGTACTGGCGCGCAACGGCGAGCGCTTCACCGGCGAATTGCTGAAGATGGTCGACCGTACCTGCACCCTGCGCTCGCACGTGCTCCGGCCGCAGTCGGTAGACACCGACGCGCCCGAGAACGAACGCAAGCAGCACAGCGAGGGCCTCGTGCTCCGCATCGGCGAGCAGCA
>JBFWQT010000163.1:0-12563 GCA_050249295.1 Planctomycetota bacterium | reverse complement strand
CTTGCCACTCTCGCGCGCCGGATTCCCTGCGACCAGCGGCCACGGAGGCACGTCCTTCATCACCACGGCGCGCGCTCCCACACCCGCGCCTTCTCCGGTGGCCACACCGGGTCCAACACACGCGCCGGCCGCAATCCACACCTGGTCACCGATCGCGATCGTCTCTTTGATCAGTGGCATGGCCGGGTCTTTGTAGTCGTGGGTGCCGGCGCACAGATACACGTCCTGCGAGATGGTGGTGTGGCGACCGATGGAAATCCGGCCAAGGTTGTAGACGGTGCAGCGCGGCCCAAGAGACGAGTACTCGCCGACCTGCAGACGCCACGGCATCGCAATCCAGCAACTGGCGCTGATGCCTACGCGCAGCGATATTCGACAACCGAACGCACGCAGCAACAGCGGCCGAAGCATGTACAGCCGCCGGAAGGCCAACTGCCAGACCGTGAACCAACACACTGCCCACAGGATGCGGGCGAGGTACTCCAGCGGCGTGTAGTTGAGGCGCCAGGACCGCGCCAGATCCACTGCCGCCTTTGCCGGCGCCGGGGTTTCCTTATTGCCCATCATGTTCAAGGTGTTCCGCGGTCATTCGATCGTCGGGATGATTCTCCGGTTGCCTGCCGGATCCATCCAGAGAAATGCCTCGTGGGCGGCGGCCAGGGGGATCGCGCTGCGAGCGATCGCGGCGCAATGCGGAGCAGCGATTGTCGATGGAAACTGGCGGGCACCACACTAGAGTCGCCGGCGCAGCCTGCTCCTGAAACGGACGACAAATGACAGCTCCAGGCGACCGCCCATTGCCTCCTCCACCCGCTGCGCCACTCACCTATCGACCCGAACTGGATGGGCTGCGCGCGGTTGCCGTTGTGGTGGTCTTGCTCTACCACGCCCGGCTGGGCTGCAGCGGCGGCTTCGTCGGCGTCGACGTGTTCTTTGTGCTCTCCGGTTTTCTGATCGCCAGCCTGATCTGCAAGAGCGTGGAAGGCGGCAACTACACGCTGCGCAACTTCTGGCAGCGACGAGTCCGACGTATCGCTCCGCCAATGCTGGTAATGCTGGTCGCCGTGCTTGGCGTCGGTCTGGTGATACTGCTGCCGGAGGATCTCAACGAATTGGCCGAGCAGGCGCGCGCGCACTTGTTGCTGATCTTGAACGTCCACCTTTGCCGACATGCGGGCTACTTCACACCCGCCGCAGAGACGCAGCCGCTGCTGCACATGTGGTCGCTGGCCGTGGAGGAGCAATTCTATCTGCTCTTTCCGTTGGTATTCCCGCTGCTCTGGCGCCGTTCGCGAAGGCTGGCTCGCGCCTTGCTTGCAGGAGCGTTCCTGTTGTCGCTCGGCTTGTCTGTGGCCTTCACTGCGACCTACCCCGTCGAGAGTTTCTACCTGCCCCCAACGCGTGCGTGGGAGCTGCTGACCGGCGTCTTGCTGGCCGTGGGGGCGGTTCCACCGGCGCGCTCCGTGCTGGTTCGCGAGTTGCTCTCCTGGTCAGGCCTGATCGCCATTCTCTGTGCAGTCCTGATGCTTGATGGCAGGACGGCGTTTCCGGGCGGGGTTGCACTGCTCCCGTGCCTCGGTACCGCCGCGATCATCCACGGCAATACGACGGCCCGCAGTTCAGTGGGCCACGCACTGGCATGGCGTCCGGTGGTCGGGATCGGCCTCATCTCCTACGCCCTCTACCTGTGGCATTGGCCGTTGCTGGTCTTCGATGCGTACGTCCAGGTGACTCCGCCAGGAGTTGTGGAGCGCATTGTCGTATTGCTGATCAGCGTTCTTGTGGCGTGGTTGTCCTGGCGATTTGTCGAGACGCCAATCCGCAAGGGTCGCGTGCTCCGTGGCGGAGTGCCGCTCGCGATGGCGGCCGTCGCCACCACGTGGGTGCTGCTGGTCACCGCAGGCGTTGTCGTGTGGCGCGGCGGTTTGCCCCAGCGATTCTCCGACGACGACCGGGCGTTGCTTCAGGAAGACCAGCGGCGGTTCGGCGCTACGGTTACCGATGACGACATCGCGAGTGACCGCCTGCAGCACTTCGGGTCGCGAGAGGCCGGACCTACCGCGATACTTCTCCTCGGCGACAGCCACGCCATGACCATCGCGCCTGTGCTGGATCAACTCGCCCGCGAGCACGGCGTGCGCGGGGCCGCGGGGTTGGTTTCCGGCAATCCGCCCGTGCTGGGCGCATGGCGTGAGTCCCTGGGTCCCGGCATTGCACACACCGAACAGATGCTCGTGGAGTACGCCGCCCGTGTGCGTCCGCGGGACGTCGTGCTGATCGCTCGCTGGGCGCTCTACTGCGAGGGGCAGTACTTCGACGACATGAAGCGCCCGCTCCTGGTCGACGGCAGTGGTGGGCCAACAGTCGAGACCGCCCGCGCCGCGTTCGAAAGGAGCCTGAGACGCATGGTGGAGCAACTCGGTGTCTGCTGCGAGCGAGTCTGGTTGGTTCGTCAGGTTCCGGCCCAGACGTTCGATCCACGCCGCAAGCTGATCGCCGCCCGGCATCTGGGCCTCGACACGGCGCTCATCGGAGTCGGCGTAGACGAACACCAGCGACGCCAGCGCTTCGTCAACCAGGTGCTCAGCTCGCTCGAGGGCGGTCAGGTACGGGTGTTGGATCCGGGGCGTTGGCTCTTTGATGCGACTGGCCACGCGACTCTGATGCATCAGGGGTCGCTCGTCTACTACGACGACGACCACCTTTCTGAAGCTGGCGCGATGCTTCTGGCGCCGATGTTCACGCCGCTCTTCGACGCCGACAGGTAGTGCTCCTCACGTGCTGGACAACGATGCCGAGCAGCACAGCCGACCGACGGCGCGCCGCGGCACGTTTCCGCCAGAATCGTGGTGTGCCAGGCGACGCACATGGGCTGGCCGCCGTGCTCGTGTGCTGTCGCGATGCGGCGGCCGCGGCATCAGCGCAGCGCATCGCATTTTCGTAAGTGAACGTCGCCACCTTCAGAGTGTCTGAAGGTGGCGACGTTGCCTGCCGGGCTACACCTGGACAGGCACCGGCAGGCACGACGCTTCAACCGGCAACTCGTTGGCGTCGGGCGGATCGACCATCAGGTCGCCGGGCACCACCACCGGCGATGCGACGGCCGGGGCCTCGGAGGCCACGTGGTCGGCCAACGGCTCGAGGTCGCCAGAGAGCCGGTGGCGCATCCGCAGGTAGCCGGCCACCGCCACCGACGTGAGGCCGATCACGATTGCCGACCAGATGCCGACGGCGCCCGCGCCCGCCTGCAACAGCGCGTACGCCAACGGCAGGGCGATCACCCAGAAGCCGACGAAGCCGATCAGCGCCGGCACGCGCGTGTCGGCGGTGCCGCGCAGCACGCCGAAGCAGATCACCTGCAGGCCATCGAACAACTGGAACGCGGCGGCCAGCGGCATCAGGGTCAGCGCGACGGCCGTGACGGCGGGGTCGCCGGTGTAGATCGCGATGAGCACGCCGGGCAGCAGCGCGAACATCAGCGTCGAGGGCAGCATCACCGCGCCACCCGCGACCACCGCCAGGCGGGCCGAGCGACGCGCCTGCTCGGGCTGACGCGCACCGATGCAGTGACCGACACGCACCGCCGCCGCGATCGACACGCCGAGCGGCAGCATGAACGCCAGGCTCGCCATGTTGATCGCAATCAGGTGACCGCCGAGCGCGGATGCGCCGGTCCAGCCGATCATCAGCGTGAACAGGCCGAACACGCCGGACTCGACGAGGAAGTGGAAGCCGACCGGCACACCGACATAGAGGATGCGCTTCATGCCGGCCCACTCGAGCAGCCGCCATTCGCCATCCTCGCGGCCGGGCACCACGCGCTTCAACCAGCCACCCCACAGCGCGGCGCCCAGCAGCATGCCGAACACCACGATGCGCGAGGCTGACGTGGCGAGGCCGGCGCCGAGTACGCCCAACTCGGGGATGCCGAGCGCGGGCCAGCCCCAGATGAAAACCAGGTTGGCGAAGTAGTTGATGACGTTGCCGCCGATCGCGACGATCGCGATGGTGCGCACGACGCCCATGCCCTGCAGCGTGTTGCGCAGCGCCATGAACGCCAGCAGCGGCCATGCGCCGGCCACGCAGGCCAGGCCGTATTCGGTGCCGGCCGGAATCAGCTCGCCGGGCTGCGCGGTCAGTCGCATCAGCTCGCCGCACAACGTCCAGCTGAGCATCAGCGGAATCGACATGGCGAGCGCGAGGAACATGCCGCGCTTGTGCGCGTGTCCGACCGCGCGGTGATCGCCGGCACCCCACGCCTGCGAGATCACCGGGTCGAGGCCCATCAGCACGCCGAGCGGCACCACGAATGTGATGTGGATGAACACGCTCGCCGACGCGACCGCCTCCAGCGCGTGCGACGAGTAGCGGCCGAGCATGATCGTGTCGACCACGCCCATCAGCATCAGGCCGAGTTGCGTGGCCACCACCGGCCAGGCGAGCTGGAACAGACGACCGATTTCGGTGCGCAGCGGCGCGGGCGCGGATTCTGCCGGATGTGGAGCAGGTTGCATGAGGGGGGGCTGCACTGGCCGGGGAGAGTTGTGTCCTAATACGGCGGCCGGGCGAATACTATCGTGGGCATGCGAGTGCCGGGCGGGCCGGTTGCAATGGCGTTCGATCCGACGATCGTGTGTTTCTGCGCGGCCGTGCGCGAGGAGCGGATCCGCGAGGCGATCCGCGCGGGCGCGCGCACGATTGATCAGGTCGGCGCCGAGTGCGATGCCGGCCGTTGGTGCGGCGGTTGCCGGCAGATCATCCGCCGGATGATCAACGACGAACTCGGCCTGCCGCCGCCGCTGGAGCCGCCCGGTGCGGGGTGGAAGCCGCGCAAGCCGGGCGACTGATCGCGCGGCATGGCATCACTTGCTCACTGCCGCGGTCCGACCACTGCGACGTTCAGGCGGTCGGCGTGCAGATACTGTTGCGCCGCGCGCTGCACCTGGTCGGCGGTCACGGCCTGCACCGCATTCGGGAAGCGATCGATCCAGTCGGCCGGCAGGTTGTAGGTGTGCAGGTGAATCATCAGCCGGACGAGGCCGGTCAGCGATTCCCACGCGAACACCGAACTGCCGCGCAACCACGAGACGACCGCCGCGAGTTCGTCCGCCGTCGGCGGCTCGTGCTGCAGTCGCTCGATGTGCCCGCGGATCGCAGCAACCGCCGGCTCGACGTGTTCCGGCGCGGTGTTGATGAACGCGCGGAACAGGCCGGGCACGACGCGCGCGCTCGAACAGATGCTGGCGTTGACCGAATACGCGAGGCCGCGCGAGTCGCGCAGATCGGCCGAGATGCGGTCGGTGAAGCCGGCGCCGGTGCCGAGGATGTGATCCATCACCAGCAGCGGCATGTAGTCGGGGCACGACCGCGGGATGCCGAGGTGGCCGAGGTACACGCTGCAGGCGGCGCGGTCGGGCATGTGCAGCCACTGCCACGCCGGATCGGTGAAGGTCAGCTCCGGCAGCGCGCTCGTTGGCGCGGCTGCGCGGGGCAGGGCGTGCGAGCCGAAGTGTTGCTGCGCGAGTGCGAGTGCGTCGTCGGGATGCAGCGCGCCCGCGATAGCCAGGATCGCGCCGTCGGGACGAAAGCAACTCGCGTGGAACGTCGCGAGGTCGTCACGCGTGACCGACTCGAGCGACGCCGTGGTACGCAGCTGCCCGGCCGGGTGATCCGGCGGGTAGACCAGCCGCGAGAGCATGCGACGCGCGATCGAATCCGGCGAGTCGAGCGTCGCGGCGTGGTCGGCCAGGTGTTCCTCGCGCCGGTGCTCGAGCGCGTCGGCCGGCAGCGTGGGCCGCAGCAGCGAGTCGGCGAGCAGATCGAACGACACGTCGGCATCGGCCCGCAGTGCGCGGATCGCGCCGCCGTCGGCGCCGAGGTCGAAGCCTATGCCGAGGAAGTCGGCGAGTTCCTTGATCTCGTCGGCGCTGCGCGTGGCGGTGCCTTCATCGAGCATGTCGCCGAGCAGCCGCAGCATGCCGGCCTTGCCGCGCGGCAGGCTCAGCCATGTCGGGCCGAAGTCGATGCGCGCGACGAAGCCGGGCGACTCGGGTCGGTGCGTGACCCACACGCGCAGGCCGTTGTCGAGGGTGACGCGCTCGATGTCGAAGCCGCGGGTGCGCACGATGTCGCGCGCAAGGGGCCCAACCACGCCCGCAGGTGCGCGTCCGGGCGAGCCGGGGACGTCAGTCCCCGGAGGGGAACTGCGATCCGCGTTGCGTTCGTCGTCGCACGCGTCGTCAGCATCCCACCCGTCGCCCGACTCCGCGCTCTCGTCGCTCTCCCCTCCGGGGACTAACGTCCCCGGCTCGCCTGGCGCTGCCGGCTGCAGCCGCGTCAGTTGGCGCGCCTTGCCCTCGCCAAAGATCTGCTGCGCCACGCGCTGCACGTCGGCCGCGGTCACGGCCATCATCTGCGCCATGAACTCGTCCGCGCGCTCGCAGCTACCCAGCGTCACCTCGGCCTCGCCGATCGCGGCTGCGATGTCGCCGGCCGTGTCGAGGCCCAGCGCGACGCTGGCCGCCAGCTGGTTCTTCGTCTTCTGCACCTCGCGCTCGTCTGGCCCGTCGCGCATCAACTCGTCGAGCACGCGCTCGACCTGCTCGAGTACCGCCTCCAGTGGCTTGCCCGGCGCACACTCTCCATGAATCGACAGCTCGCCCGCCAGCGGCCGTGCCAGCAGCAGCGTGCCGATGTCGCTCGCTACGCGCGTGCGATCGACCAGTTCGCGCCACAGCCGCGACGACTCACCCTGCGAGAGCAGCGTGTCGAGAATCCGCACGGCCGGCGCGTCCGCGTCCAGCAACGACGGCGCGACGCAACTCAGATAGAAGCGCTCGACCTGCACGTCGGCCGCCACAATCACCGGCTGCCCGGCCGGGCGCTGCAGCCGCGGCACCAGCTCGCCGACGTGCGACGGCCCCGGCACTCCGAGCCCGCCCACATGCCGGTCGGCCGCGGCAATCGCCTCCTGCGCATCCACATCGCCGACGATCACCAGCACGGCGCGATCCGGCCGGTAGTGCTCGGCATAGAACGCGCGCAACTGATCGACGGTCAACGCCGCGACGTCCGCCTCGTAGCCGACGACCGGGTGTGCGTACGGGTGGCCGTCGCCGTAGAACGCCACGTCGGCCGACTGCGCGAGTCGCGTCCACGGGTCGTCGAGCGACTCGCGCAACTCGGCCAGCACCACCTGCTGCTCGGCGGCAAAGTCCTCGTCGGCAAACGTGCAGCCGGTCATGCGATCGGCCTCCACGGCCAGCGCGTGCTGCCACGCGGCCGTCGGCAGGTTGAACATGTAGGCCGTGAAGTCGGTCCACGTGACAGCATTGTTGTCGCCGCCGCTGACCTGGGTGAGCCGGTCGATCTCGCCCTTCGGGAACCTGGCCGAGCCCTTGAACATCATGTGTTCGAGCAGGTGCGCCATCCCGGTGCGCCCGGCCGGCTCGTCGCGCGCGCCCACCGCGTACCACATGTTGATCGCCACGACCGGCACGCGCCGTCGTTCGTGCACAATCACGCGCAGACCGTTGCCGAGCGTTGCGCGCACGATCGGCGGCAACTTCACGGCCGCGGCGCGATCATGCGGCGGAACTCGTGTCGGGTTCACAGGTGGCGGTTGCGGGACATGGTTCAAGGCGAGTCCTGCTCCGCTGTGCGGCGCGTTGGACCGGGCCGTAGACCAATAACACGACCGCCCGTGGCGGTGCATGTCTCGGATACGCCCGGCAGGGATCGAACCTGCGACCTGCGGTTTAGAAGACCGCTGCTCTTCCGACTGAGCTACGGGCGCGCAACCACAAACGTAATACTCCGGAACCGCCACGGGTGGAGCGGATTCCCTGGCAAGGCCCATACCACCACTGGCCGCTTCAAACGCGGAGCCGGTTGGCGTACCCTGGTGAACGCAACGCACCAGCCAGGAGAGCAGATGAGCCGGCGCAACGACATCCCGAAACCTCCGTCCGACCTGCGCGTCACCGATGAAGACACCTTCCGGCAACGCCGACGGCTGATCCAGGCGATGGGCGCGGGCGCGATCGCGGCCGGGCTCGGCGGGGCGATGGCCACTATCCTGCCGGTGCTGGGGCAGGACATGCCGGACAATCGCGGCGTGCCGGACAACGCGGCGGCGCGCGAGAAGGGCGAGATCTGGCCGCCGACGCGCAACCCGGACTACGCGGACGCGGGCCGGCCGATCACGAAGGAAGACGTCGCCGGCAAGTACAACAACTTCTACGAGTTCTCGCTGAGCAAGGACGTCTGGCAGCACTGCGCCAACTTCAAGACGCGGCCGTGGACGATCGAGGTCGGCGGGCTGTGCAACAAGCCGAAGACGTTCGACATCGACGACCTGCTGAAGACGCTGACGCTCGAGGAGCGCGTGTACCGCTTCCGCTGCGTCGAGGCGTGGGCGATGGTCGTGCCGTGGTCGGGCGTGCCGTTGAAGGCGCTGCTGGACAAGGTCGAGCCGCTGAGCACGGCGAAGTTCGTGCGCTTCGTGTCGGTGAAGCGACCGACCGAGATGCCGGAACAGCGCGAGGGCAAGACGTACGCGTGGAAGTTCCCTTACTACGAAGGCCTGCGCATGGCCGAGGCGATGCACCCGCTGACGCTGTTGACACTGGGCGTGTACGGCAAGCCGTTGCCGACGCAGCATGGCGCTCCGGTGCGCGTGATCACGCCGTGGAAGTACGGCTACAAGAGCCCGAAGTCGATCGTGAAGATCGAGCTGGTGGCCGAGCAGCCGAAGACGTTCTGGAATGACCTGCAGCCGGGCGAGTACAGCTTCCTCTCGAATGTGAACCCGGAGAAGCCGCATCCGCGCTGGTCGCAGGCCACCGAGCGGATGATCGACACCGGCGAGCGCGTGAAGACGCTGCTCTACAATGGCTACGCCGACCAGGTGGGCAAGCTCTACGCAGAAGGCGAGTGACTGCCGCCATGTACACCGCCGCCGCGCTGCTGGACGTGCATGAGCGCACGCACCGGAGTCTGCACCAGCTGATGGAGCACTGCCGCAAGCTCGACGACGAGGAGCTGCATCGTGCGCTGGACGGCTTTGGCTACGCCACCGTGCAGTTGCAGCTGGTGCATGTGGTGGGCGCCGAGGAGTACTGGATCGGCGTGGTGCGCGGCCTGATGCTGGCCGAGGACAACGACGACGTGTACCGCACGATCGACCAGCTGCAGGAGTATCGCGCGCGCGTGGCCGAGGCGACGGCCGGGTGGTTGCGCGGCGCGAGCGCGAGCGAACTGAACACCCGGCGGACGATGACGACGTTCGGTGGGCGCCAGCAGGAGTTGGTGCCGGCGCACGTCGTGTTGCGCACGCAGACGCACGTGTTCCAGCACCAGGGCCAGGTCGCCGCGATGTGCCGGCTGCTGGGTGAGCCGGTGTCGCCGGGGCTGGACTTTCCGCTGGCGTAGGAGCCGCGACCGAAAGGGAGCGGGGAAATCGGGTGTCGGAGACCGGGTGCGGGCGAGGCAAGGGCAAGGGCAAGGGCAAGGGCAAGGGCAAGGGCAAGGGCAAGGGCAAGGGCAAGGGCAAGGGCAAGGGCAAGGGCAAGGGCAAGGGCAAGGGCAAGGTATGCGAATGCGAGCAAAGCATCCGACACAACGGCGAACCGGTCGTTCAACAAAGCACGTGACGGTGCATCTCCCGATGCCATTCCCGACACTCGAAGAACCGTCGGCCGCGTCGGCCGAGCCACCAGAGCCCCGACCGATTGATATGCGATTGCCGTTCGTGATGATGGCTGTGCTCGTAGCGGCACTCTCGCTCTGGCTGCAGGCCGTGGCCAACAGCTTCGACGCAGCCGACGAGGCCGCACAGCTGATCGCGCAGGCGCAGCCGGGCGACAACGTGCCGCGCGACAACACTCCCGGCCCGGCCGGCAACAACGCCAACAGCGGCAACGCGGCCGACAACAACGGCATCACCGCTCGGCTCGGCGAGACGCACACCACCGTGCCGAGCTGGGTCGTGGCGATCCTGCCGGGCAAGAGCGACGCGTCGATCACGTTCGATCCGCTGGCGCGCAGCACGGTGCAGCTGGCGTGGCGCGTGATCCGCTTCCCGGCCGACTTCCAGGGGCTGCGCGTGTCGATGCTCGTCTCGCGCCGCGTGCAGCATCGCGACGAACCGCTGGCCACGATACCGCTGGACCTGCCGGCGGACGCGAGCGTGCAGATCACCCGCTGGGTGCCGCGCGCGCCGGGCCAGTATTCGTTCCGCCTCCGGCTCGAGCCGACCAGCATGCCGAGCGAGCGTGAGAACGTGGCCGAGAGCAGCGTGCACAATGTGGTGGTGCTGGCGCCGCCGCCGGACGAGGTGCGGATCGCGATGCTGCAGTCGGTGATGGTGCGGACGCGTCTGGTGCCGGCCGCGGGCGCCGGCGAGCAGATGGCGGAGGTCGATGTGTTGATGGTGTTCGCCACCGCCTCGACCGGGGTCGCGCTGGCCAGCGAAGGGCGCTACCAGCGGCCGAACGTGGAGAACCTGATGAGCGCCCCGTGGGCCGCCGTGCTGCCAGCGCAGGGCGTGTGGCAGAACCGGCTCTCCGCGGGCACCGACGGCGCCCCGGGTGACAGCCGCGAGTTGCTCGTACACCGCACGTTCCGTTTCTCTCGCGCGACGTGGCCGTCGGAGCTGGCGATGCGCGTGCTGCAACTGGCCGACGGCAGCGGGCGCGAGGCCGAGCTGGCCGTGTTGACGCTGGACGTCACGCCCTACCCGGCCCTGGTCGTCACGCCGCGGCTGGTGGCGCCGTTGCAGCCGGGGGTGGTGCCAGAGGTGCAGGTGGCGGCCGAGCGGTAGGCGCCCGAAAACCCGTGAGCGGGTTGAACGAAGCTGGTATCCAGTCGCTCCACATTCTGACCTTGCTCCGCACCGCGCCTCGCACCGCACCGCATGTGGACCACCGGGCATCTGGCGGCTTCGATCGCAGCAATCCTCCTGCTGCTCGGCATCGGCGTGCCATCCGGCGCGCAGGCACAGCCGGCGGATCCGGACATCGACGTGCCGGTGCCGATGGGCGATGACGAGCCGGACGACGATGACTTCATCGATGACTTCTTCGACAGCGACCCGGACGACGAGCCGCAACGCGACCTGGACGTGAAGGCTGGCGGGTTCATTCGCGCGTACTACCGCAACGACCAGCGCATCTTCTTCAGCGGCGTGGAGACCACGTTCGGCGCCGAAGCCGGCCTGCATGCGCGCGCCACGTGGCGGCGCGACGGCTGGGATCTCTCGGCCGCGACGCGCTTCGCGATCAACCAGCCCTACAACCTCAACCTGTTCCGCGTCGGCCTCTCCGGACCGAACGGCTACCAGAAGAACTTCGTCGTCAACGAACTCGAGATCAAGGAGATGTACCTCGAGGTCGGCTACGGCGACCTGTTGTTCGTGGCTGGCAAGAAGGCCACGTTCATCGGCGCCCGGCCGATGCAGCGCGCCTACGCCAACGACGGCGTCGATCGCCCGTTCCTGCACACCGAGATCATCGACCCCACCGAGGTGGGCGTGTGGGCGCACCTCACGCCGGGCTGCTTCGAGTTCATCGCGGGCGTCAGCAACGGCGTCGAGGATATCGACACCAATTCGTCCAAGGCCGTGATCGCGCGCATCGGCGTCAACCTGCCGCACATGCGCTTCGGCGTCTCGGCCCGGCTGTTCAACCGCGTCGGTTCGGAGTTCCAGAAGTACTACTCCAACTATGTGGTCGGCGATTTCATGCTGATGCGCGACGGCTGGTATGCGGGCATCGAGGTCGGGTGGGACGAGCACGGCCTGCGCCGCAAGCTCACCGACCTGAGCCTGCTCGACCGTCGCAGCTACTACGGGCTCGACGTGTACAACGGCGAGACCAACCCGGTGTGGGGCTTCGGCATCGGTGTCGCGGCGGGGTACGTCGGCCAGGTGGTGCGCGCCGAGATCAGCCTCAGCAGCTACCGGCCGGAGCCGATCGGCATCCCGACGCACGACGCGGCCGTGTTTCGCTTCCTTGCGAAGCTGGCGATCACGCCGTTCCATTCGCCCGACGTCGAGTTGTTCGCGGTGTATATCGATGAGCCGCGCCGCCCGGTGGATCCGTTGATCCAGACGACGCGGAACTGGTTCATCTACACCGGCATGCAGTACCGCTGGTGAGCCCCCGCCTCGGTGCCTCATTCAAGCCCACGGGCTGCCGCCCGTGGGTAACCGTCCAGTTCCGCAATCCTTCCGATCGCGCCTTGTGATGATGATGTCGCGGCGTCGCGGCGCGTCGCGCGTTCTTGGCATTCGTGTGCTCGCTCGCATGATCGATGTGTCGCTGCTCCTCCACGGTTACCCACGGGCAGCAGCCCGTGGGCTTGAAACTGCGCCCTTCCTTCACCACCTCCTCACCATTCATTGGGTTCGTTTCGTCGGATCGCGGTCTTTGTGATCTGCCTTGGTGGTGGGCTCATTGGGTTCGTTTCGTCGGATCGCGGTCTTTGTGATCTGCCTTGGTGGTGGCTCATTGGGTTCGTTTTGTCGGCTCGCGGTCTTTGCCTCCCCCCAATCCCTTGGGCCC
>JBFWQT010000162.1:0-12568 GCA_050249295.1 Planctomycetota bacterium | reverse complement strand
CCGGCTCGACGATGCGCACCCGCGCGTACTGCTTGTTGGCCGACTTCGGATCGACCGCGAACGAGTAGCTGCCGTCGGCATCGAGCTCGAGCCACGTCTCGCGCTGGATCGCGACGTCGACGTCGATGGTCGCGCCGCTGTAGTTCATCACGGTCAGCGGCACGTAGAGCTCGTCGCCGACGGTCAGCACGCGCGGCAGTTGCAGATTGAGGAAGATGTCCTTGAACACGCGGAACGTTCCGCTGCCTTCGCCGAACGCGCCATCGATGCTGTGGCCGATCGCGCGCACCTTCCAGGTGGTGATCGAGTCCGGCATCCGTTCCACGCCGATCGTCACCTTGCCGTTCGCATCGGTGATCAGCATCGGCTCGACGAGCATCGACTCCGGGAACTCCTTGCGCGCCGGCGCATCGGCGGCGGGCGCGGTCGAGCCGTGCGGCGACTCCGGCCGCGTCGAGTTGTCTCCGACATCGGCCGTCCGGTCGGCGTCCGGCAGGTCGTGCCTTGCCGGCATGCGGCCGGACGCGGCGCCGTTTGCCTCGCCGGGGCTGGCCATGTTGGCGGCCACCGACTGCGGAGCCTCGGCCTTGGCCATGTCGGTCTGGATCGTGCCGCGGTAGACGCCGGCCGACGGGCCGTGCGCGTCGCCCATCGGCGCGGCGCCACATGCCGGCAACGCCACGGTCGCCATGACAATCAACGACAGGAACAGGACGCCACGTGCGGCGCCGGCGCAGGCTGCATTCGGGTTCATAGAGGAGGTGCTCGCGAAGCCAGGTGCGGGACGCCCGGCAATGCGCGACGGAGGACGACACGCGCGCGTTGTCACCATACCCGAAGCAGACCCGGCAATGAAGCCGCCAGGTCGCACTCCACCAGGTATCAACTTCCGCATCGGTGCATGGCACTGCATCGCGTCTTGTGCGACAAACGCGCACACCTTCCGACACCGGGGATTGACCGCTGGCATATGAATCCGGACTGGACGCCGCCTTCCACTATCGACGCCAAACTCGGCGGTCGAATGGACCGGATCCATTGCGGAGCGGCCGTGCCGGGCATGTCGGCGATTTCGGGCGAGTGGCTGCCGTTTACCCCGGGAGGCCGGCATCCGCTGCGTGAGGCCGGGTTGCTGCCGCCGGCCGACGCCGATGACGGCATGCCGTGGCAGATCGGGCCATTCCGGCAGTTCGGGCCGTGGCATCTGCATTCGATGGTCGGGTGTTACGCGTGGCGGCACGCCAGCCGGGTCACGTCGATAGCGACCTCGCCGGACGGTCGCGTGGCGCTGACCGGGTCGACCGACTACACGGCCCGCCTGTGGGACCTGAATACCGGCCGCGAGATCCGCACCTTCACGGCACACAGCGGGCTGGTCACAACCGTCGCGATCCACGACGACGGCCTGCACTGCCTGACCGGCTCGCGTGACGAGACCGTGATCATCCAGGAGCTGGCCACCGGCCGCACAGTGCGCGTGCTCGAAGGCCACAGCGGCGCCGTGATCCACGCGTGCTGGATGCCCGACCGCGAGCACGTGCTGACCACCGCCGACGACGGCTCGGTGCGGATCTGGGACGCCAGCGGCGAGCCCGTCGGCGAGCTGATCAGCGACGTCTACAATCCGGTGATCGCGGTCAGCTTCAGCCCGGACGGCAAGCTGGCACTCACCGGCACCACCGACGGGTCGATCGCGCTCTGGAACCTGGAGTCGTACCGCGCAATGCGCCGCTACGTGGGCGAACAGACGGCGACCGGCGCGATTGCATTCAGCCGCGACAACCGCTTCTGGATCACCGGCCTGCGCGACGGCCGACTGCTGATGCGCGAGCTGAGCAACGGACGCGAGGTGCTCTGCGTGGCCGACGGGTCGGGCGGCATCAGCGCGCTCGGCGTGTCGCCCGACGGCACCGCGATGGCCAGCGGCACAACGGCCGGCGACATCCGCCTGCGACGACTGCCCGACGGCGATCACATGCTCGCATGCAACGCCGGCGGCAGCGTGACCGCGCTGTCGTTCACGCCCGATGGCCGGCACCTGCTGGCCGGGCGCGCGGACGGCACGATCTGGCTGCTCTCGACCGACGACGGCTCGCCGTGCGGGCCGCGCCATTCGCTGGGCGCAGCGCCGGTGGCGTATGCCGCGCGCAGCAACCTGAGTGTGGTACTCGCGCCGGCCACCACCACGCCGCCGCTGCAGCCGCGCCTGTGGGTGATGCGCTGCGACGGCACGGTGCGCGACGTGCCCGCGCCGGTAGACGATCCGCATTCGGTGGCGATGTCGGCCGACGGCTCGACGCTGCTGATCGGCGGCGATCGCACGGCGCGCGTGTGGAACCTCGAGTCGGACTCGCCGGGGCCGCTGCTGCCGGGGCACAACGAGGAGGTCACGGCGGTTGCGTTGTCGCCCGACGGCAAGAGCGCGATCACGGCCGGCGCCGACGGGCACGTGCAGATCTGGACGGTCGCGTCCGATCCGCCCCGCCTGCGACTGCGCATCGATGCGCACTCCGACGAGGTGACGGCGATCGCGTTCGCCGGGCCGTCGCTGGTGGTGAGCGCCGGGATGGATTCGACGGTGCGCGTGCACGACGCGACCAGCGGGCGCGAACTGTCGTGCCGGCGCGGACACGACGGCGGCGCGACGCTGGCGATCTCGCCGGACGGCCGCTACGCGCTGAGTGGCGGTCGCGACGGCGTGGCCCTGCTGTGGGACATCCCGGCGATGATCCGCGGCGACAACTGGGCCGGCGCATGGCTGCACGACCGGCGGGTGCTGGCGGTGCAGTTCTCGCCGGACGGCACGATGTTCCACACGCTGGCCGCCGGTGCGTGGCGCTCGTTCCGGTTCAGCCCGCACGATATGCCGGTCGGGCCGCTGCCGCCCGGCGACGACCCGCTCGGCCCGACGCCGGTGTTCGCGTCGATCCACGACGACATCCTCGGTGGCGCGCTGTCGGCCGACGGGCAGCGCATGCTCGTTGTGACAGCGCGCAACGTGGTGCTCGACTACCTGCGCCAGCCCGAGGCCTGACGCGGGCAGCGCGGGCGGCCGTCTGCACCGCATTTCGCAGGCCGGCACAGAATCCGGCAGAATCTGCGAGGGATCGGAGTACCGCCGCGCGATTGGGAGTGTTCGCGCGAACGGGGCTCCCATGCCAGTCGCCATCCAACCCATTTCCGCAGCCGCCACGATGCGACCTGTGCCCGACCCGGCTAACCCGGTCGACCCGGCCGGCCCGGCCGGTGAGCCGATCAGCCATGCGCTGGCGCGGTGCGCCGATGCGCTGCTGCGGTTCGCGCTGGCGCGCAGTGTCGATCGCGACGCGGCGCACGATGCGGTGCAGGAGGCGCTGATGGCCGCGGTGGTGCGCTCGCGCGACGACTCGTCGACGCCGCACTGGGCCGACGACGAGGAGCTCTGGGCGTGGCTGGTCGGCGTGGCGCGCCACAAGCTGGCCGACGAGTTCCGTCGTCGTGGCCGCCGGCCGGTGTGCCTCGCGTCGCTCGGCGTCGATGCCAGCGCGCTGATCGAACCGGTGACGCGCGGCGACGACCTGCCCGACGCGCAGGCCAGCCGCGCCGAAGTGCAACAGTTGTGTCGCCTCGCGTTGTCGACGCTGGCGCCGCGATACCAGGACGTACTCGATCGCGTCCATCGTCTGGGCCAGTCGCACCGCGACATCGGACCCGCGATGGGCATCAGTCCGAAGGCCGTGGAATCCATGCTGGCACGCGCCCGGCGCGAACTGCAGCTCACACTGCAGCGCCAGCTGGCCGAACCGGAGAGGTTGCTGTGACGACTCACGACCATCCGACTCCTGATCGCAATGCCTCCGCCGGCGGCGCCGCTGACCACGCGCGCCTGGCCGCCAGTGTGATCCGCGCCGCGCACGCACCGCAGACGCCGCACGACGTGCATGCGGTGCCGGATGCCGACGACCGCGATCGCATGCGTCGGTTCCTGCAGTCGATAGTGGAGCTGGAAGCTGGATCCGGGCCCGGGTCCCCATCTGTGTTGGACAACGACAACGATTCCCCCATCGAGGATGAGGAGACCCGGATGCCATCTGCAATCACCACCAATCCGTCTACCGGCCGTCGCGCTCGCGTGTCGCGACTGCTCATCGCCAGCATCGTCGGCGAGTCGCTGGTCGCGGCCGGCGTGCTCGTTGTGCTCGCGCTCGCCTGGGCCGACTGGAGCAACCACACCAACGTGCCCGCCGACCCGCATGCCGCCGGCGATCCGGGCGACAACGGCAACACCAACCGCGCCAACGCGCCGGATCAGCCAGTGCCGCCGGGGGTCGTCATTCCGCCTGCCATGCCGATCGACGACAACGACCCCGGCGAACTGACGCTGGCGGCCGCGCTCGGCCGTGTGATGGCCGCGGAGGATCCGGAGGCGTTCGTCACGCACCTCGGCCCCGTGCCGCTGGCGCGCTACCGCCAGAACCTGACGCCCCGAGCATTCGACGCCTGGCTGCGGCACAGGGAGCCGGACTACGCCGCGGGCCTGTCGGACCTCGACGCCTGTGTGGCCGCCGCGTTGCTGACTTCGCAGTCCTTCGACGACCTGCGGGTCGAGGGGTCGGTGCTGCGGCACGCGACATCCGCGGGGCTGGTGCTCAGCGGCGAGCCCGGCCGCGGCCTGCAGACGGTCACCGTGATCGACGCGCCGGTGAAGAACCCGCAGAGGGCGGCGCTGATGCTGCGACTGATCTGGGAGTCGTTCGGCGGAAGCGTGGACATGCCGGGTCGCGCGGTCGAACTCGACCCGAAGTCGGACCGCAACTGGCTGTGCCTGGCCCGCCAGCGGCTCGACGCGGGCAATCCCGGCTCTGCGCTGGACGCGGTGAATGAGGCGCTGGCGCTGCGTTCCAGCGAGGCTGCCGTGGCGATGCGTGCTCGCGCGCAGCTGGCGCTGTTCAACTACGAGGCGGCGCTGCCCGACCTTGACGCGCTCGTCGCGGCCCGTCCGCAGGATGCGTCGTACCGGCGCGAGCGCGCCTCGGCCTACCGCGCCACCGGACGGTCCGACGAGGCGTTCGCTGACGAGGACGCGGCCGACCGGCTGGACGGCTGGCCGGTGTGGGAGCGCGTGTCCGAGCCGCAGGAGTGGTCGGGCGTGGTTCGACAGACCCGCGGTGTGATGCACGTGCTGGTGTGGGGACCGACTGCGCCGGCGGTCAGCGGTCACGACGTCACCAACGTGCAGCGCGTGCAGTGCATCGCCGCGATGCAGGACTGGCGCGGCGAAGCGGCCAGGGTCGCGCTCGGCATGCTGCCGCTGCCGGACGAGGGCCGTCGCGACACCGAGGCGAGCACCGACCTGTGCAACGCGGTGAAGATGGTCCACCGCGCGTGGATCCACCGCAACGGCACCTCCCGCTGCGTGATGCGCTGCGAGATCCCGCTGTCCGCGGTGCTGGCCTGCGTGCCGGGTGAGTACGCCGCGGCGATGGCCGAGTGGCACTACCGCGAGGTGCTGAAGACCCGCTGATCGAGGCATGTCGATCGCGCCGCAGGTGGCCGGTGTGGTGCAGGCTTCCAGACCGGCCATGTGGTGCAGGCTTCCAGACCGGCCCATGTGGTGCAGGCTTCCAGACCGGCCCATGTGGTGCAGGCTTCCAGCCTGCATGGGACCGTGAGCACACCGCCGGATCCTGTGCAGGCTGGAAGCCCGCACCACACCGCCGGATCCTGTGCAGGCTGGAAGCCCGCACCACACCACACCGGCCCATCCTGTGCAGGCTGGAGGCCTGCACCACACCGCCAGATCCTGTGCAGGCGGAAGCCTGCACCACAGGCCGCGACCGGCACTCCGGTCGCGGTCCGGCGTTTCGTGGCCGGTTGCGGGCTCCAAAGGGCGGGAGTAGTCTGCGCCCGCCGATTGTTCAGCCCTCGGACACCTCCGCGGCCCGCCGCCTGCGGCCCCACCACCACCACATGACGAAGCCTCCGACGCCGCCATCCATCGCCACGCTGGGCGAACTCCGGGCCAGCGGCTGGAACTCCCGATCGGTCCGCGACGAGATCCGCGACAACCTGCTGACCCGCCTCCGCAAGAAGCAGACCGTGTTCAGCGGCATCGTCGGCTACGAACACACCGTCATCCCGCAGGTCGTCAACGCGCTGCTCGCACGACACAACATCATCCTGCTCGGCCTGCGCGGACAGGCCAAGACACGGCTGATGCGACAGATCGCCGAACTGCTCGACGAGTGGATGCCGATCGTCGGCGGCAGCGAGGTCAACGACGACCCGTCCAACCCGGTCAGCCGGCACGGCAAGGAACTCGTCGCGAGCCTCGGCGACGACGCGCCGATCGCGTGGGTGCACCGCTCCGACCGCTACCGCGAGAAACTGGCCACGCCCGACGTGAGCATCGCCGACCTGATCGGCGACCTCGACCCGGTGAAAGCGGCCGTGCAGAAGCTGACGTTCTCCCACGAGAACGTCATCAACTGGGGCATCATCCCGCGGACCAACCGCGGCGTGTTCGCGATCAACGAGTTGCCCGACCTGCAGCCGCGCATCCAGGTCGGCCTGCTGAACATCCTCGAAGAGAAGGACATCCAGATCCGCGGCTTCCCCGTGTCGCTGCCGATGGACATCCTGCTGGTCTTCACGGCCAACCCCGAGGACTACACCAACCGCGGCAGCATCATCACGCCGCTGAAGGACCGCATCGAGTCGCAGATTCTCACGCACTATCCGACGTCGCTCGACGAGGCGATGAAGATCACCGACCAGGAGGCGTGGACGTCGAGGTCCGGCGGCGTGAAGATGCTGATGCCCGACTTCATCCGCCGGATCGTTGATCGCCTGGCGTTCGAGGCGCGCGGCAGCGAGTACGTCGACCAGGCCAGCGGCGTGTCCGCGCGCCTGCCGATTGCCGCGCTGGAGAACGTACTGAGCAACGCCGAGCGGCGCGCGGCGATGACCGGCGCGAAGGAAGAGACCGTCCGCGTGCTCGACGTCTCGGCGGCGCTGCCGGCGATCACCGGCAAGCTCGAACTGGTCTACGAGGGCGAGCAGGAAGGTTCGTTCCGCATCGCCACGCTGCTCGTCGGCAAGGCGATCCGCAAGGAGTTCGAGGATCTCTTCCCCTCGGCCTACCGCAACGAGCCCGACAGTCGCGGCCGTCGCAGCCGCACCGGCAAGGCGAACCTGGACGACGACCCGCAGCAGGATGCCGGCGGCGACCTTGGCGTCTACAAGCGGATCATCGACCATTTCAAGGATGGCCGCAAACTCGAGCTGACCGACGACCTGCCGCAGAAGGAGTACCAGAAGCGGCTCGAGTCGGTGCCCGGCCTGCACGAGGTGGTGGCCGCGCACCTTGGCACCAAGGACGGCCCGACGCACTACGTGGCGATGGAACTGGTGCTGGAGGGCCTGCACCAGGCCTCGCTGCTGGCCAAGGAAGACATCGACCGCGGCCTGCTCTACTGCGACATGCTGGGCAGCATGTTCGACGACATGTGATTCGTTGTGGCGGTGGGTGCGGAGCGAACTTGACGCCGAACCGGGTCGGCAGTTGCCACCCTGTCGAGCGGCGGATTGCTGTCGATTGGAAAACTTTACAAAACATGCTCCGGAGTCCCTTCCCGGTGCCATCAAACGTGAACGTAGCGTGAAGTGGCAGTGAAGCCTCGTATGGGCGTCGTGAAGCCTTCCAGGAGGCTCGACAAGCCTCGGTAAGCGGTCGTCAAACGACCATACGAAAGTCTGTAAATAATTGAATTCATTGATCTTGTGTGATTCGACGGGTCCGGTAAACCCCTCTTTCACGACCTGTCCGGTATCTGACATCTGTAAGCAATCCGGGCGAGGACAACACATTACCCCCTCTGTATTGAGGAATGTCCTACATGAGGACTGTTAGTTGTTACCCAACCGGTTTGCTCTGAACGGCTTGCGACTGGATTAGCTAGAATGGACCGATGTCTGGCGGTTTCCGCTCCCCCGGACCCCGGCCCCCCGGACCCTCGGACCCTCGCCCTCACGTCGCCTCGCCGTCCGCCGCATTCGCGCCAAGCAACTCGCGCACGCCAGCTTCCGGGCTCGCCGACGACCGCGCGTCGATCAGATCGCGGGCGAACTGCACGGCCGCGTTGTGGCGGTCGATCGCCGCGTCGATCACCACGTTGCGAGCGCCGGTCCGGCGCATCCGCGCGACGTACGCGCGCGACTGTTCGAGCAGCCCGCTCGTGCGCGTCACGTCGGCCGCCTGCGACGGCGTGAGCGCAGTGAACTCGATGTCACCGACGTACTCGCCGGTGGCGCCGTCGATCCGACCGGTCATCGTGGCGCGCACCAGCTTGCCGGGCGGCGGCGTCAGCAGCACCGCCAGCACGACCATCGTCGCGATCAGCAACAACCCCAGCAGCAGCACACCCGCGTCCGGCACATGCACCCCACGGCAGCGGCATCCACTCAGCCCACGATCAGCACCAGCGATTCTACGTCGGCCGCTGCGGTCGTCCGGCCACTCTGCGGATCAAAGAACCACAACGACTTGCCGGTCAGCGTGCCGTCGTCGGCCTCGTTGGCGCGCAGGTACCAGTTGACCGCGTGCGGCCCCTCGCCGGGGAACACGCCCCACGCCACGCCCACCGCGAACCCGGCCGGGCGTCGCAGGTGACGGCCGGTGTCCTGGTTGACCTTCAGCGCGCGCATCGACGCGAACGCCTTGAAGCACCACGTGAAGTCGTCGCAGTCGAACACCTCGTCGCGATAGGTCAGCTCGGCCAGGCGGATCGCGCGCGCCCACTTCGTCATCGCCGCATGGAACTCGCGATGCAGCACGTCCATCTGCCGTGCGTTGAGCAGGTAGTAGATGGTGTCGGCCGCCACTTCCGGCATCGCGTTGTGATCAAGCCCGGCGGCGCGCAACTCGCGGCGCAACTCGCGACGGAACCCGTCGGCCGTGATCTCGACGCAGCTCTCGAACACGTCCGGCTTCCGCGCGCGCGATCGGGCCGCGGTCTTCTTCTTCGCCTTCTTCGTGTGCTTGCCGGCGGGTGTGGGCATCTTTCAGCCGCGGCCGTGCATCCAGCCCTTGAACAGGAAGCGCACGTGGCTGATGCCGGGCGGCGGGTTGCCGAGCCAGGTGGACCAGCCGAGCAGCGACTCGCTGCTGGAGAGGCGGCATTGCGGGATGCTCGCCTGGTCGAGCCGCAGTTCCACTTCGGTTTGCAGGCAGTCCGGGTTGAACAGGTCGATCAGCTCGCGCATGCGGCCGGTCATCTGGCCCGGCGGCAAGAAGTCGAGGAACGTCTGCGCGTCGAGCGGGCCGACGGCGACGCGGAAGGTGCACGCGCGGTCGGGCACGCGGTCGCCCAGCGAGAGGTCGTCGGAGAGGCGCGTGTTGGCCACGCCGAGACGGTTGCGCTGGTCGTACGGAATCTCGACGCGGGCCTCGACGCACTGCTCGATGTCGATCGGAATCTCCGGCCCGAAGTACTCGCGCAGCACGCCGAGCAGCGTGGTCGCCGACCGCGGCTGCTGCACCGCGTGACCGGCCACGGCCATCACATCCATCGGCCGCACGGCGTGCGTCGCGGGGAAGCTCGCCGGGTCGAGGTGCAGCATCTGCAGCAGCCGCTTCGAGAACCAGTCCGAGCCGTCCTCGCGGAACTGCGCCGAGATGCGGTACTTCTCCCAGCAGCGGTAGAACAGCGAGAGCAGGCGGTGGTGGAACAGGTCGAGGAACTTGCGGCCGAGGCCTTCTTCGTCGCCGGCAATCGCGTGGCGGCGCAGCTCGATCATCTCCTCGGTGTAGTACAGCGGCAGCGGTGACGACGTGCCGTACAGGCCGAAGAACGTCTGGTGCACGTCCCAGCGCGGGCCGCCGTCCTCGCGGGCGGTCTTGAGGCCGCGGTCTTTCGCGCCGGGGCCGACCTCGCTCTCGTGCACGCCGGTGACGTCGGCGGTGTGGAACGACAGCGACAGCTCCGGCACGATGCGGATGCACTCCGACTGCGGCGGGCCCTGGTGGCCCACCGGAGCGGATTCCGGCGAGATCATCTGGAGCAGCCGGATCACCTGGAAGAACGAGAAGCGGTGACCGGACTCCGTCAGGATCTGCGTCAGAGGATGTTGCGCCGTCCCAGTCTCGGCGGCCACTTGTGCACCTCTCCGAATCGAGTGCCCCGCACCGTCAGCGAGCTGAAGGAGTTGAGCGATACGTATTGAGACAGGAACTCGTTCATCACGGTTCCGAACAGATAGAGCTCGCCCTCGCTGCCGAAGTTGTCTTCCGACAGCGCGAGCGCCACGTTGATGCCGCGCACCGGCGTGCCGCGCAGCATGCGCGTGCCGGGGGTCGACTCCACCGATTCGATGCCCTGCAGCAACTGCTTCTGCGTGTTCTCGGCCTGGCGGTCGACGCGCGCGCGGAAGTTGTACAGCTCGAGCAGGCCGCGCAACGAATCGAGGTTGAGCAGCGACAGGTAGTTGATCGTCAGGTGCGAGAGCAGGCGCCAGTAGATGTCGCCACCCAGCGGCGGCGGGATGCTCGGCACCGGCCGCGCGAGGTTCTTGTACGTGGCGAACGTCGGCGTCGTGCTGGTCTGCACCGAGAGGTCACCCGGCGCGAGGCGCGTCGGCAGGTTGCGGTTGGTGCAGGTCAGCTTGATGCTCACCGTCTCGATGTCGGTCAGGCGGGTCGGGCCGTCGTCATTCACGAACGTCAGCGTCAGGTCGGTGCCGTCGCCGACCACGCTCTTGACGGTGGCCGCGCGGTAGTACGTGCCGCCGCTCTGCGTGAGGTGCGAGAGCCTGTACAGCGGGCGGTACTCGCGCGGCTTGGCGGTGCCCTTCTCGCGGCCGGTCACGGTGTTGATCGAATACACCTCGAAGTGCGAGGCGTCGGCGCCGGCCGGGCGCAGCTTGTAGTCGGTGCGCGCGAGGTTGACGCGGATCGGGTCGGCGTCGTGCTTGAACAGGTTGACGGCCGGCGTGCAGTTGAGCAGCAGGTTGGCGGTCGACACCGGCGGCATGTTCTCGGGCATGCGCTCGAGCTCGACGACCAGCTCGAACCGGCGCTCCGAGCCGAGCCGCCGCACGCCGCCGAGCCCCTTGATGTCGACGAACATCAGCTTGGCCGGGTACGCGAAGTACTCCTGCAGCAGGCGGTAGCCGGGGAACGACGTGCCTTCGTAGATCAGCAGTGCGTGCTCGTCGCCGAGGCCCACCGGCGTGATCTTCGCGTCGGGCAGCTCGACGACCTTCGGCTTCTCGGCGATGGTCTGCACCGACACCTTGCGGCCGTAGCGGCACAGCGCCAGGTACAGCGCGCGCGTCACGGCCGAGTCGCCGCTGAGGTGGAAGCGCAGCGTGTCGAGCGCGAGCTTCTCGATCGCGAGGCCATCCGGCAGATCGAGGCGGATGCGGATCTGGGCCGGGGCTTCGCGCCGCAGCTCGATCGCGCCGACCGTCATCGGCACCAGCGGCACCTCGTACGCGGTGCGGAAGCGGCACGGCGTGCCGTCGACCGGCGTGCTTTCCAGTTCGGTGCCGCGCGGAATGCGGAACAGGTCGGGCTGTGTCGGCGTGAACTGCACGATGGTCATCGAGGGGATCGGCCGCAGGTAGTGCGGCCAGAACATCTCGAGCAGCGCGTGCGTGAGTTCGGGCAGTTCGTCGTCGAGCTTCTGGCGGATGCGCGCGGTGAGGAACGCGAACCCCTCGAGCATGCGCTCCACGTCCGGATCCGCGCCCGGCTCGGCCAGGAACGGTGCCGCTTCGGGCCACGCGAGCGAGAACTCGCGGCCCATCTCGCGCATGAAGATCAACTCGTCCTGGTAGTACTTGTTGAACACGGCAGCAGCGGAGCCAGTCGACGCGGTGGAGGACGGTCAGGCAGCATGAGGCGGACAGCATACACTGCGCGGGCCTGCCCGGAACCCGCAACCTGCCGCGGACAGCCGCTGCGCTACTCGCCCGGCAAGGCACGCACGTCCACGCCTTCGCGATGCAGTTCGTACAGCGGATCGATCGCCCGCAATCCGCTCACCACATCGGCCACCGCGTCCACGGCGGCATCCACGTCGTCGGCCGTGGTGAAGCGCCCGAGGCCGAAGCGCAGCGACGCCGTGATCTGGCGCGACGTGCGGCCGATGGCGCGCAACACATGCGACGCGCCGGCAACCCCGCTGCACGCACTGCCGGAACTCACGGCGATGCGCGGCGCGAGGCGCGGCAACAGCATGCTGCCGTCGATCCACTCGATGCTGATGTTGAGGTTCGTTGGCAGCCGCCACTCGCCGGGTGGCGGACCGTTGACGATCACGCCATCGACGAGCCGCTCGCGCAGGCCTGCCAGCAGCCGATCGCGGAGCGCACCGACGCGGGCCGCGCCGGTTTCCATCTCGCGTTGCGCAATCGCGGCGGCCGCGCCGAGGCCGACGATCGCCGGGACGTTGAGCGTGCCGGCGCGAAGGCCGCGCGCCTGGCCGCCGCCGGGGAGCAGCGGCTGCAGCTGCGTGCCCTTGCGCACGTGCAGCGCGCCGGCACCCTTCGGACCGTGGTACTTGTGTGCCGAGCGCGAGAGCAGATC
>JBFWQT010000161.1:0-12694 GCA_050249295.1 Planctomycetota bacterium | reverse complement strand
CCGAACGGACTGACGGAAGAGGCTGATGGAATTCGCATCCCTGCCAATCCTGATCATCGGCGGCACCGCGGCGATCCTGATCCCGGTGCTGATCCACCTGTTCAACCGCACACGATTCCAGGTCACCGACTGGGCGGCCATGGAGTTCCTGCTGGCCGCGCTCAAGAAGACGCGCCGGCGCGTGCGCCTCGAAAACCTGCTGCTGCTGTTCCTGCGCATCCTGATCCTGCTGTTCCTCGCGCTGATGCTCGCGCGGCCGAGCGTGGAAGGCAGCGTGCCGCTCGCGAAGAAGACCCACTACGTGCTGATCATCGACGACTCGTGGTCGATGAAGGCCCGGCCCGGCACCGACAGCTCGTTCGAACGCGCCAAGCAACTGATCAGCCAGTGGATCAATGAAGACGCCGTCGGCGCGGGCAACGCGATCTCACTGATCCCCACGTCGGCCCGTCTCAGCGACTTCCGCCTGGCCTCGCTCGACTCGCGCAAGGGGCTCACCAACACGGGCGTCGGACCGGCCGCTGAGGGCGACCTGGCTGCGCGGCTCGAACAGGTGCGCCAGCAGCTCTCGGAAGCGCGTGACCAACTGGCCGGCGTGCAGTCGTCGCTCGAAGCCACCGGGCCGGGACTGCCGAAGGACGAGCAGCAACTCGCGCTGGCCGAGGAACTGAAGGGCCGGATCGCCGACCTGCAGACGAAGCTCGACGAACTCCAGGCCGAGCAGGTGGAACAGGCGGCGGCCGCGGGCAACGGCAACACTGGCGGCAACGCGGCGAACCCGGCGAATACGCCCGGTGGCAGCGCATCCACGGCTGGCGCATTCGCCACCGGAGCGGGCGCCGATCAGAGCGAGCTCTACACCACCTCGCGGCAGTGGATCAACGAACGCCTCGACTCGATGGAGGTCACGCTGCGGCCCAACCACGACTGGCTGGAGCCACTGGCGATCGCCCGCGCGGCCCTCCACGAGAGCGGCGACCGGTTCGAGGCCAAGCGCGTGTTCCTGTTCACCGACATGCAGCGGATCAACCTGCCGGCCTCCGACAGCGCCAACCTCGGGTCGTGGCGCGATCTGCTCGGCGACATCGCGAAGGAGACGTCCGAAGGCGTGCGCTTCGTGTACGTCGGCGAGCACGCGGTCAACCGCTCGATCGTCAACGCCGAGCTGTCCGACAAGGTGGTGGGCAGCAAGGTGCGGCTGACGATTGCCCTGACCCTGCGCAACAACTCGGTGGGCATCTCGGACGACGCGCAGAACGCCTTCCGCGTGCGCTACCGCGTGGACGGCGGCATCTACAAGTCGTTGCCGCTGGGCACCACGAGCAGCGGCAGCAGTGGCGACGACCAGGCCGGCGTGAGCATTGCGCCCGGCAAGGAGCTGACGGTCAGCGCATTGATGGAGCCGTTCACGCGCAAGGGCGTGCACACCATCGAGCTGTCGCTCGACGACGATGCGATCGACGAGGACAACCACTGGTACCTGACGGTCGAGGTCCGCGACCGGGTCAGCATCCTGGTGGTGGACGGCGCGCCGGGTGCCGACGGGATGTCGTCGCGCGACGAGGTGTTCTACTTCGTGATGGCGGCGCGCGCGGTGAATCTGGTCGGCCCGGACAGCGAGGGCTACGTGGCCAAGACGCCGGTGCAGGTGACCAGCACGACCACCGAGGGCATCGACGGCGTCAACTTCTTCGACTACGACGTGGTGCTGCTGGCCAACGTGACGAAGCTCTCGAAGGAGCGCGTGCTGGCGCTCGAGCACTACGTCAAGGCGGGCCACTCGGTGATCTTCACGCTCGGCGATCACATCGACGAGGAGAAGTACAACAGCGAGCTGTGGCGCCAGGGCGAGGGCATCTTCCCGATGCGCCTGCGCAGCCGCACCGACACCAGCGGCCCGGTCCGCGAGATCCGGCCCGACGGCATGAAGATGCTGGCGGTCGAGCCGTGGCATCGCTCGATCCGGTCGCTGGCCGAACAGGTCGACGATCACCTGCTCGACCGGCCGACGATCTACCAGTTCTACGACTTCGACTGGACGACGCGCCGGCCGGGGCTGCGCCGCGTGGTGGACCTTGCCGCGTACAAGTCGGCAGGCCCCGCCGACGACGGCGGCGACGGCGGCGACAGTGGCGGCAGTGGCGGCAGCGGCGACAACGGTGGCGGCGACAGTGCCGGGCCGGATCGGAACGGCACCGACACGTCGCACGACTTCAGCGAAATCCCGGCGCTGCTGCTCCTGCAACAGTACGGTCGCGGCAACGTGATGGTCTTCACGAGCGCGCTGGACGGCCGCTGGGACCGCCCCGGCCCGACCGACGCGAACCGCGCGCCGGCACTCGCCAACACGATGCCGTCGCAGCCGAGCTTCGTGCCGTTCTGGCAGAACATGGTCTACGCGCTGGCCGAGAGCTCGACCGAGTACCGCTGCCTGCACGTCGGTGACACGTTCCAGCGTCCGCGCTCGACCACCGAAGTGGCGCTCAACAACTTCGTGTTCCCGCCCGGCGTGTCGCCCGACGACCTGCGCAACGGCCGGCCGGTCAGCGTGCGCGAACGCGTGCGCGGCGAGCGCGAGGACACCACGCGCGACGTGCTCTACTACACCAACACCGACAAGCCCGGCGTCTACACGCTGAAGATCATCAAGCGGCGCGACCACCTCGAAGGCATGGTCCGCAACGCGCTCGACGACGAACCCGCGCTGCCACCCCAGAGCCGGCGTGCCGCAGTGCAGAGCCTGACCGACACCCTGCTGCAGGCCGGTGAGGGCGATACGACGATCGCCTCGCGCACCGAGGCGCTGCGCGTCCGTCTGCGCGAGCTCTTCATCGGCCTCGATCCCGACCTCGTGACGCGCCTGACCACGCGGATCGCGATCGAGAGCGAGCAGATGTTCGCGCAGAACAGCGACAAGAAGACGATCGTCGACAAGTTCGTCGTCAACATCGATGCCGACGAAGGCCAGCTGGAGCCGATCGGCACCACGCGCGACGCGATCCTTGCCGAACTCAACCGCGTGTTCCCCGGCGTATCACTGACTGTCGATGCCCGCCGCCCCGGCGACCCCGGCACCGGCTCGGGCAGCAGCGTGCTCGTCAAACGCGAGTCGCGCATCTGGAAGTTCATCGCGTTCGCCCTGCTGGTGCTGCTCGGCCTCGAGATGATCGTCGCCCTGCTGTTCACCAGCCGCCAGCGCTGACACCCAACGACTCAACGACCGACCGACCGACGATCCCGAGCGAACCATGAGTCAGATTCCTGCCAGTCTCACGTGGGCGAGTCCCGAGGTGATCGTCTCGCTCTCCGCGACCGTGCTGACACTCGTTGTCGGCGGCATTGCGGCCATCGTGCTGCAGCGGCGTGGCAGCCGCATGGCGCCGCTGGCCGCCACGCTCTGCGCAGTCGGCTCCCTCGCCACCCTGGTGCTGTTGTTCTATCTCGGCATGTCCGATGTTGCGCCGCGCCAGGTGCCCGTGGCCAGCATGATGGTCGGCGACTGGACGCTCAACGAAGGCGAGAAGACCGGCACGATCGCGCTGACCGCCGACGGCAACGTCACGATTGACGTGCCCGGCCCCGAGACCGGCGGCAGCCGGCTGCAGCTCGGTGGGCAGGTCGAGGTCGGCGGCACGACCGAACGGCCGCGCCTGTTCAATGCGCAGTTCGAACTGCTGCCCACGATCACCCGCGACGGCCGCCTGCTCGACGTGCAGGTCCGCTCGGCCGACCGCCAGGTGCGCTACCAGTTCCACCCGTCCGGCATCACGCCGATGCCGATCATGGGCAGCGACCTGCTGACCATGCTGCTGCTGCTCGCCCGCATCGGCGTCGCGATGGTGCTGCTCG
This sequence comes from Planctomycetota bacterium, assembly GCA_050249295.1. Taxonomy (GTDB): domain Bacteria; phylum Planctomycetota; class UBA8742; order SKZP01; family SKZP01; genus JBFWQT01. The sequence continues at coordinate 8,845 of JBFWQT010000161.1, read as the reverse complement.
CCGCGATCGTCACGATCTTCCGCGCCAGCTACGCGTCGTCGGCCCTGCTGATCGTCTTCTGGGGCCTGCTGGTCTGGGCCGGCGTGGACGTCCTCAACTGGACCGCCTGGTGGTTGCCCGCCAGCGGCACCTCGACCGTGATCCACACCGTGCTCGCGCTCAGCGCCGTGCTGCTGACGGTGGTGGCCACGCTGCCGGCCGTGCGGCCGTTCACGGTGCTCGCGCGCATGCTGATGATCCCCGGCGTGGGCGCCGCGATGATCCTCGTCTTCGGCATCGGGTACATGCTCAACCCGATGGGCATCTTCTCGAACTTCATGATCCACGACGAGCCGACGCTGCATCAGCTCTACTGGCTGCTCGCGCGGATGGTCGTGGCAATCGAGCTGATCGCGCTCTGCGCGATGATGCGCAGCCGCCTGATGACCGTCGCGGTGTTTGTGCCGGCCGCCGCGCTGATGCTCTGGATCGGCCTGGACACCGTGCAGCTGACCGGGCCGGAGCAGCTCGAGATCGACCCCGACCGCGTCGTCGCAGCCACCGAGGCCGGCCAGGAGCCCGACATCCAGGCGGCACGCAGCGCGCTCGACGGCTGGTTGCACGAGTACCTCACCTCCAGCGAGCAGGCCACGCGGGCCAGCTGGGCGACGATTGCCACGCAGCGCACTGCCGAGCTCAACGCGCGCCCGGCCCGCGAGATCCGCCCGGTCGACCTGCTCGTCACCGGCCCGGAGCGCGAGCGCACCTACCAGGCACTGCGTGCCGCCAGGCCCGAGCTGGCGTCGCTGGTCCGTCGCAACTCGTACTCCGACCTGAGCCAGACCGACCTGACCTTCATCGTCATCGGCGGGTCGCTGTTCGTGATCGGCCTGATCGCGTTCTTCGGATTCCAGAGCGCCAACTGGTTCAGCTCGCTGTGCCTCGTGCTCGGCATGACCGGGTTCGTGGTGGCGCTGGCGTTCGGCGCCAACGGGCTCAACCCTGGCGCGTGGCAGCAGGCCCTCGGCGTCGATCCGCTGGTCTGGGAGCAGCGCGCGCACGCCGAGACCGAATGGCACTCCATGCCGGTCGACGACAGCGGCCAGCGCTGGCTGTGGGCGCTGATCATCGGTCTGCCGGTGATCTTCGTGATCGCGATCTACGCCAACGAACGGCGCACGGCCGGCGTGGGCACCCGCGTGGTGCTGGTCGTGCTGCGCCTGCTGGTCATCGCGCTGCTGTTGCTGGCGCTGTTCGAACCGACATGGAGGATCCGCAAGCAGCAGGTGATGCACTCCCACGTGCTCGTGCTGCTCGACACCTCGCAGTCGATGAACAAGGTCGACATCTACCAGAACACGTGGCGCGAGGATGACGGCGACCGGGTCCGCCAGCGCACGCGCATCCGCACCGAGATGGCGCGCAACGGGTTCGGCGACGCGATCGTCGACCGCCTGATCCTCGAATCGCTGGCCGGGCTCAACAGCGGCGGGGCCGAACGGCCGCGCGTGTTCGGCAACTTCAACGTCGGTGCCGACGCCGACCTCGAGCAGATCCTGCGCGACCTCGGCGATCTCGAACGTCGCGAGGCCCGGCGCGACCGCCAGGTGCAGTCGATCCAGCAGCGCATCGAGGACCGCTACAAGACGCTGGCCGCCGACTTCGTGCAGCACTGGGAGCCCACCAACGTGCCCGACGGCGGCAACGCGTGGCGCACGCTGCAGCGCGAGGTCAGCGACGGCCAGATCGACGGATTCGACAGCATGATTGCCGGCCGCAACCCGGCCGTGCAGCCGCACCCGGTGCGCAGCTTCTACGTGCGCCTGCTGATGCTGCTGCGCGACGGCGGCGTGCCCGACGCCAGCGGCCTGATCACGGCCGACTCGACGATCCAGAAGGTGCTCGACTCCGACCTGCTCAACGACGGCCGCCGCACGATTGCCGACAACGACGCCGAGGTCGTGCGCGACTCGCAGCCGGTCAGCGGAACGCCCGGCAGCGACGACGGCACTGGCGGCAGTGGCGCGACGCCGGCCTCGCTCGGCACGTCGCAGTCGCAGACGCCGAAGTTCGGCCCGATGGACAACTTCGTGATGGAGTTGCAGCTGCGCCGCTGCATGCGCCTGTGGCAGTCGGCGCGCGACCTGTGCCCGCCCGGCGCGCTCGACCTGGCGCGCTACCGCCAGTTGCGCATCGCGCGCGACAAGCTCGCGCTGATTGTCGCCTCCCGCACCCGCGACGCGGCCGGTGGTTCGCCCGCTGCCCTCGCCCGGCTCGAGTCTGCGCGCACGGTGGCCAGCATGGTCGACAACGCGACCGCCGCGATGCTGCCGACCACGATCGAGGACCGCCGCCTCGTCACCGCGCAGCTCGACCAGTTGCTCGACTGTGCGGCCGGCATGCGTCGCATCGACGTTGCCCTGGAACTGCTGCACCCGGCCGCGAAGCTCGACGACCTGATGCAGCAGCCGCGCTTCGCCCTGCTCGAACAGCTGCGCTACAAGAGGGGCGACTGGGTCAGCCTCGCCGACAGCCGCCAGCCCGACGAGACCAACGAGGCCTTCAAGGAGCGCATCGCGAAGACCGTCGAGGCCTTCAACTCGCTGCACATCCGCACGTTCTCCGACGAGCTGTCGAAGACCGAGCTGCCCGAGGATCCGATCCAGCTCGGCCGCGCGCTCGACATGCTGGTCGCCACCGGCCAGCGCACCGCGGTCGGCGACTCGGCCGCGGCCGCGCTGAATGACCTGGAGCGCCGGCACATCCGTCCCGAGCTGATCGGCGGCGTGCTGATCATCTCCGACGGCAACAACAACCACGGCCCGCCCAGCCAGACCCGGCTCGGCGACGTCCAGGTCGACACGATCGGTGTCGGCTCGACCACCCGCCTCAAGAAGCTGCAGCTGTTCAAGCTCGACGGGCCCGAGGCGGTCAACAAGGGCAACCTGCTCAACCTCAACATCCGGGTCCAGGCCGACCGCGACTACTGCTTCGACGAGAACACCGGCGCGCCCGGCGGCAAGAAGGTGGAGGTCCTGCTGTTCCGCGTGGTGCCCGACCCGGCCAATCCCGGCGAGGAGAAGGAAATCCCGCTGCGCTACAACGCGATCTACGACCAGACCAACGCGGACGTGACGCCGAACACCGTGATTCCGCCGCCGATCTCGCAGTACAAGGGCCAGAACCGGCTGTTGCAGCTCTACCACGGCGACCGCGCAAGCTCCGGGCAGCAGGTGATCATGGAGATCGACCCGGTGAAGTCGGATCCGGACGCCAGGATCGACGGCCACTTCTTCGAGTACGACGTGCCGGTGCGGCTGCGCGTGCGCATCAACAAGAAGGGGTTCAAGTACGTCGACGAGGACACTGCCGAGGACAACTGGAAGGACATCTGGGTGCGGTTCACCAACCGCAAGACCACCGTCCTGCTGATCGACGGCCGGCAGCGCTACGAGTGGCGCTACCTCAGCAACATGCTGCAGCGCGACTCCACGATCCGCTTCCAGGGCTACTGCTTCGGCTACGACCGCGACGTGCCGCAGCCGCACTCGCGGTACCTCGACGGCGACACGCCGGTCGAGAGCCTGGAACGGCTGCCAGCGGTGGATACACCCGAGCAGAAGGAGCTGTTCTACAAGACCTACGACGTCGTGATTCTCGGCGACGTGAAGCGCACCGACCTCGGCGACGAGTTCTGCAAGATGCTCAAGGAGTTCGTCGGCAAGTACAAGGGCGGCGTGGTGTTCGTCGCCGGCGAAACGCAGAACCCGTACAACTACATGGGGTCGCCGCTGGAAGACCTCGTGCCGGTCAAGCTGGCGTCGCTCAACCGCAACCACGAGGTCGCCACCACGATCGAGAAGCCGTGGACGTTCACCACCGAGGGCTTCGACAGCGACATGTTCCGGCTCGATCCGGACAAGAACCGCAACCGCACGAAGTGGGAGCGCCAGGTGCACGGGTTCTTCTGGTTCGCGCCGTTCCAGGAGGCCAAGGAGGGCGCGACCGTGCTGATGCGCCATCCGATCGAAACGAAATACGGCCAGAACAACACGCTGAAGGTCGAGACCACGGGCGGCGAAGGCTACCCGATGATCGTCTTCATGGAGTTCGCCAAGGGGTCGGTGCTCTACATCGGCACCGACGACCTCTGGTACATCCGCGGCAAGCAGGTGCCGCCGGAGCGCTACTACCAGCCGATGTGGTCGCAGGTTATCGCGCAGATGGCGAGCCGCCGCTACGACAGCAGCGACGAGACGGTCGAGCTCTACACCACGCGACGCAACAACCCGGTGTACGAGTACGGCGCAGGCCCGATCGGCATCGAGGCGGTGGTGCGTGGCAGCAACCTGGAGCGCCAGCTGCGCGAGGCCGGCACGCTGGTGGTGCGTGCGCCGGAGCCCAACATCCTGCGCATCGGCCTGCGCAACCAGTCGTTGCCGCAGCGCGCCGAGCAGCTGATCGAGCTGCACGACGAACGTGGCGACGGCCAGTTCCGCGGCAGCTTCTTCCCGACCGACACCGGCGTGCACGAGATCGAGGTCAAGAACTTCCCGCGCTACAACCACCAGTTCCGTGTGGTGCCGCCACTGACCGAACTGGCGCCGCTGGGCATGAACCTCGAGCTGATGACCGAGCTCGCCCACGCACGCCCCGGCCAGCGGCCCGAGCGCCTGCATGCGATGCTGCCGCCCAACGCGCGCAACATCGAGGTCAAGCCGGTGACCCTGGAGGAACCGGAGGGCGACCGCAGCATGCAGGAAGACCTCGGCGACATGCCGTTGATCTTCATCCTCGTGGCGATCCTGCTCGGCTGCGAGTGGATCATCCGCAAGCGCGCGCGCCTCCTGTAGGAACGCGACCCGGCCACTCCATCAACGTCGCCGGAATTGCGTCTCTTCCGCCGCCGTGGAAATAGCCGGTCCGTGCGACCCCGGGGACGACGCGAGCCGTGCGGCGTCGGGCGAATCTCCGCGTTGCCGGCCCGCCGGCGATCCGCCTCACCGGGCCGCCTCATATTTTGATCCATCCCGCTGGCCCACCTGGCCGTATATAGTTGTTGAGTGCTCGTTCGGAGCGAACCCGGGGCGAACATTCAACGTTCCAGTCCTCTGAACCATATACCGTGGGACATCCGGCCAGCCGGCGCGTCCCACACTCAACCCTGATCGATCGACAACTCGTCCTCGAACCGCCGGGCAGGCCACATGAGCCAGCACGACCACCCGACCGAGACGCTGGAGAGCAGCGGCGACGGCAGCAGCCCGAAGAAGGCGAAGCCGGCCGCCACGCTCCCGGCCGACCTCACGGCCGGTCGAAAGCTCGGGCCCTACACCATCATCGAGGAAGTCGGTCGCGGTGGCATGGGCGTGGTCTTCCGCGCGTATGACCCCGCCCTGCAGCGCGACGTTGCGCTCAAGCTGATTCCGCCGCAGTTCGCCCGTGACGAGCAGAAGCTCGGGCGATTCCTGCGCGAGGCCCGGTCGGCGGCGCAGCTCTCGCACCCCGGCATCGTGCCGATCCACTTCGCTGGCCAGGAAGACGGCATCGCCTTCATCGCGATGGGCTTCGTCGACGGCCGGCCGCTCGGCGACGTGATCGAGGACGGGCTGATTGCGCCGGTGCAGGCGGTGGCGATCGTGCGCGACGTGGCGCTCGCGCTGCACCACGCGCACAAGGCCGGCATCGTCCACCGCGACATCAAGCCCGACAACATCATGTTGTCCGTCGATGGCGAGGTGAAGATCACCGACTTCGGCCTCGCGCGCTCCGACAGCAAGCCGGGCGCAGCCGGGCGCATCACCGACACCGGGATGTACATCGGCACGCCGGTCTACTCCTCGCCCGAGCAGGTGAAGGCCGGCGAGGTCGACGGCCGGGCCGACATCTACTCGCTCGGCGTGGTGTTCTACGAGATGGTGACCGGGCAGACGCCGTTCCGCGCCGACTCGCCGTACAAGCTGTTCCACGCGATTCTCAACGACACGCCGCCGAGCCCGGACGCGATCAATCCGCTGGTGCCCGAGGCCGTCGCGGGCGTGATCGAGAAGATGATGCAGCGCGACGCGGCGCTGCGTTATGCCAGCGCTGACGAGGTGGTGGCCGACTGCGAGAAGCTGCTGCGCGTGCTCGATGGCTCGGCGCGACTCGAGCTGCCGCCCGGTGAGAGCGCGCGCAGCGCTGCGATCCCGCCGACCGTCCAGCTGCCGCGCAGCAGCAAGACGGGCATGAGCCGGCGCACGTCGCTGATCGCCACGATCACCGGCGAGCCCGCTCGCAAGCGTGTCGGCCTGATCGTTGGCGCAGCCGCGCTGCTGCTGATCGGCGTGCTGATCGGCATCTACGTGGCGGTCAACCAGTCGGCCGGCAACGGGCCCGGCAACCGCTCGGCCAGCAACACGCCCGCCCCGGCCAACGCGGGTGGCGAGGTCACGCCCGGCGTGAACCGCCCGATGCCCGCGCCGCAGCCGATCGAGCGGCCCAAAACGCGCGTGCTGATCCGCCGCTTCAACAACATCAACGGCCTGGATGCGATGCAGAGCATCAGCCTGATCGTGCCCTCGCTGATGGCGACCTCGCTGTCGATGGCCGACCAGGAGGGCACTGCGTTCCTGCATGTGATTGACCAGGACGCGCAGTCGCACATGGCCGCGCAGCTCGGCCTGACCGACCCCGCCAACGACCCGGTGCAGTTCGACCGGCTCGCGCGCGCGCTGCACGCCGAGGTGATCGTGCGCGGGCAGTTCCTGGTGTTCGAGAACGTGCTGGTGATCGACGCAAGCATGGACGACACCGTCAGCGGCGACCGGCTTGGCACGGTGCGCGTGACCGGCAGCGAGAACCAGATTTTCGTACTTGTCGATCAGCTGGCCGAGCAGATTCGCCATAGCCTGGCCGAGCGCTACGCGCCGGAGTCGCTCTCGGCGATCAACGGGTGGGGGTCGCTTGGCGAGCCGGTCGTGGAGAAGCGGCGCAAGGAAGGCTGGGAGGCGCTGCTCGAGGCCGGCGGGACGAAGCAGACCGTGGCCGAGCAGGTTCGTCAGACCTGCGAGAAGCTGCGCGAAGAGCTGCCCGGCTGTGCTGGCGCGATGCGGCCCGAGGAAGCTGGCCGCGAACCGCGTGGCACGGGCCGCGTCGGCTCGAGCAGCAGCGCGGCGACCACCGTGATCGACCCGGCCCCGGCCCCGGCCGACGCCGAGGCGGACGAGACGCCGCAGCTGAGGGCCGAGCGCTCGCTCCGCCGGGCGTTGCGTCAGTTGCAGGGCAACGGTGAAACGGGCGAAGCCGCGCCCGGGTGGCTTCGACAGGCGAACCTGAATCTGCAGGACGCGCTGCAGCGCTACAACTCGACGGTGCTGGATCGCAAGGAGCAACTCGACGTAGTGGAGTTCCTGCGCAAGATGGCGGGCCCGGCCGGCGAGAATCTCGCGCTGCCCGATGGCGTGGCCGTCGCGCCGGACTACGGCAATAGCGCCAGCACCAACCGGCAACCGGGCACCGCCAACGGCCAGAGCCAACAGGTCGAACAACGGGTCGAACAACGAGTCGAACAGGGCCAGCAGGTCGAACAGCTCGAGCAGTTGAACGACCCCGATCACGACCCTGCCGCCAGCAAGCGGTACGACTCGTGGCGCACGCCGCGCGCTCACAACTCGCGGTGGGACTCGCTCGACGAGGATCAGCGCGAGCGACTGCTGCAGGCCGCGCACTTCCACATGCTGGCGCACATGCACATCGAGCGCGCCCGCAACGCCCGTGCGCAGGGCGACGAGCAACTGGTTGCGGGCGAGCTGCAGTTCGCGCTCGGCCACCTGATCCAGGCGCTGCTCATCGAGCCGCGCTTCTCGCCGGCGATGCAGGATCTCAAGCGCATCCGCGACGAGTCGTGGGCCGCGCCTCAGCCGCAGCAGCAGCAGCGCGCGAAGTGACCTGCCCGCAGCGCAGTCCGCAATGGTCTGCGGACTCGATGACGCCGACAGGGCGCTGGAGATCATGCCCTCGATGTGGCACGGCTACAACGACTGACGAGCCACCACGTGCACACTGCAGACCCCGCACAACTGGCTCGCATCGTTGGCGCCGCGCATGTCGTGGCCGGTGGCGGTCCCGCGCAGGTCCGTCCGGGCAGCATCGACGAGGCCGCGGCCGTCGTCGCGCTGGCGCACGAGCACCGCTGGACCGTGCAGCCGCAGGGCAACGGCACCCGCCAGGCAATGTGCCAGCACGTTGGCAGCGGCGCGGACATCGTGTTGCAACTCGCGCGACTCGACCGGTTGATCGAACACCACCCGCAGAATCTCGTCGCGGCCGTGCAATGCGGCATGCCGTGGAGCAGTCTGCAGCAGGCCCTGGCAACGGCCGGGCAACGTGTGCCGCTGGACCCGCCAGACCCGCCGCACCCGCCGCACCGGTCGGGTGACGCGCGCATCACCGGCGGCACAGTCGGCGGCGTGCTGGCCACCAACGCGTACGGGCCGCTGCGACTCGGCTACGGCACCGCCCGCGACCGGCTGATCGGCGCGACAATCATCCGCCACGACGGCAAGCTGATCCACACCGGCGGCATGGTGGTCAAGAACGTCAGCGGCTACGACCTCGGCAAGCTGCACATCGGCTCGCACGGCACGCTCGGCATCATCGTGCGCGCCAACTTCAAGCTCGCGCCGTTGCCCGCCGCGCGCGCCACCGTCGCCCTGCACGTGGCGTCGCGCGAGGCGGCGTGGCGCATCGTAAGCGCGCTGCGCATGCAGCCGGTCAACCTCGTGTCGGCCGTGCAGCGCGACAACGAGCTACGCCTCGGCCTGGAGAGTTCATCCGATGCCGCGCTTGCCGCGCAGTTGCAACTCGTGCCAGTCGACGCGCGCGC
>JBFWQT010000160.1:0-12701 GCA_050249295.1 Planctomycetota bacterium | reverse complement strand
GGTGGTGGAAGACGATCCGGCCGTCGCCGGGATGGCTGCTGATCGACTTCGGGATCAGCTGCATGATCGACATCGCGGTAATCGACTTGCCCGAGCCCGACTCGCCGACGAGGCAGAACGTCTCGCCCTTGCGGATGTCGAACGTGATGCCGTCGACCGCCTTGATCGTCTCGGTGCCGAGCGTGAAGTGCGTCTTGAGGTTGCGCACCTCGACGAGGTTCTCGCCGATGCTCTTGTTGATCTTGTTGCGCTTGAGCCGCTCGATGCCTTCGTTGAGCACGGCGGCGCGCGCGACGCGACCCGATGCCGACGGAATGGCCGCGCGCGACCTCTCGTAGGAGGCGATCACCGCGTCGGGATCCTTGCTTGCGCCGCCCGCACCCTCGGCCGGGCGCTGGTGCGCATTGCTCACCGGGAGCGGCTGCTGGCTCGCACCGGCCGGCCCCGGTGCCATCGACGACGCGTGCGCCGGCAGGGCCGACGACGGCATCGGACCCGCTCGCGACATCAGGTCGTCGTCGGGCCGGGCATCGTCGACTGGCGGATCGTCGTCTTCCTGCCAGGCGCCGGGCGGAGCGACCAGGTCTGCCGCCGACTCCACGCGCTCGGCCGTCTCGAGGACTTCGTCGTCGTCGTCGAGCCCGCCATCATCGACGAGCCCGGGTGCGTCGTCGCCCGGAGCGCCGAAGTCCGCAGCGCCGAAATCGTCGTCATCGCCACCACCCGGTGCGGGCGGAGGCGGCGGAGGCGGCGGCGGTGGCGGAGCGCCCGCGGACGGACCGTCGTCCCAGCCGTCGTTGCCGGCCGCGGAGGCTGCCTGGCCGGCATCCCAGCTGCCGGGCGCATCGTCGTCGCCGAAATTGGCGTTGCCGCCGGGCGTTGCCGCCGGCGGAGGCGGTGGTGGTGGCGCATCGCTGCCCCCCAGTTCCCACAGGGGTGCCGCGCCTTCCGGCTGATCCGGGTGATCTGGAGTCGGCTGCTCGTTCATCGGGTCGGTCTCAGTTAGCCACCTTCTTGAGGTGCGGGTCGATCGCGTCGCGCAGCGCCTCGCCGATCAGGTTGTAGGCGAATACGGTGAAGAAAATGGCCGCTCCGGGGAACAATGCGAGCCACCACGAGAACTGCCCGGCGTTGACTGCCTGGTTCAGCATCTGGCCCCAGCTCGGTTCGTCCACAACCCCGAGGCCAAGGAAGCTGAGCGAGGCCTCCGACAGGATGGCAACTGCCACACCGAAGCTCGCCGTGACCAGCACGGGCGCAACGCCGTTGGGCAGCATGTGACGGAACAGGATCGAGTTCAGTGGCAGGCCAGTCGAAAGCGCCGCCTGCACGTAGTCCATCGAGCGTAGCTTGAGGTACTCGGCGCGGATGTACCGGGCATACCCCGGCCAGGATGTCAGCCCGATGATCACCATGATCATGATGATGTTGCGCCCCCAGAAGGCGACAAAGGTGAGCAGCAGGAACAACGGCGGGATTGCCTGGAACATCTCCAGCAGGCGCATGCCGAGCATGTCGACGACGCCCGAGAAGTAGCCCATCAGGCCACCGATGAAGACGCCGATGACGAGGGCGATTCCGGTCGAGATAAAGCCGATACTGATCGCGATTCGCGAGGCATGGATCACCCGGCTGAACACGTCGGCGCTGTTACGATCGGTGCCAAGATAATGGAGGTCGTCAGGCTTGAGCAGGCTGGCCGAGCCGGCGACATCGCGTACGCGGTCGCGCGGCGAATACGGCACCGGCGCCAGGACCATCCACTCCACCTGGCCCTCCTCAGACGCGACGCGCCACTGTTCGTACGTGACGTTCTCCGGCGGACGCACCAGATTGACGTTCATCAGGTGCGCGGCCATGAGGCCGCCGATCGCCAGCGTGAAGAGGATCTTGAACACCCAGTGGACCACCGGGCTGATGAGCAACGCGATGATGATCGGGATGCACGCCGCCAGCAGCAGCCGGTCCTGCATCAGGTTCGGATCGGTGAACGACCGCGTCTCGTAGAACACGTAGGGGACGCCGACACTCGGCGCGCACAGCAGGTAGCAGGCAAACCCGGCACACCCGACGATCAGGAATCGCATGAACATGGTCATGCGCGGAACCAGCAGCAACACCAGCAGCAGCCCGAACATGCCGAGCAGCGTGACGTCGGTCGGCGTGAGACCGTCAAGGACCGGGTAACTGATCGTGCCGTCGGTCCACTTGATCACCAGCGGCCGGCTGTTGGCGAGGAACGGAGCGAACACTGACGCCAGCACGAGGATGATCACCCAGGCCAGACCAAGGCGGGCACCGACCCGTGCGAACGCTTCGCGCGTGACCTGCGACGCGAAGGTGCGGGCGCGAGCGCGCTCGCCGCGTGACTCCGGCGTTGACACCAGCCTGGTGCCGGTAATCTTCGTGGCACTCGTGGAGGGCGATGTAGTGGCCCTAGTCATAGCTCACCCGTGGATCAGCGATCGCATAGAAGATGTCGGCGATGAGGTAGCCGACCAGTGTGAGCAGCGCGCCGACAAGCGTGACCGACAGGATCATCTCGCGGTCCCGGTTGAGCGCGGCCTCGAACGCCAGCTTGCCCATGCCGTCGATACTGAACACCTGCTCGACGATGACCGAGCCGGTCAGCAGGGCAGGCAGGAGCGACGAGGCCACGGTGATCAACGGAAGCAGACTGTTGCGGAACACGTGCTGCCACAGGATGGCGTTCTCGGAGACACCCTTGGCGCGCGCCGTGCGCGCAAAATCTGCCAGCGAGTTCTCGAGCACGGCCGTGCGGGTCAGCTTCGAGAGGAACGCGAAGCTGCCGTATGTCAGTGTGAGCACCGGCAGGATCAGGTGCCACACCGTGTCCAGCAGGTAGCCGCGACTGAACGCGGGGTTCTGCATCTGCGTTGCCAGCCAGAACGCCCACGGAACAAACAGGCAGGTACCGAGTGCGCCCTTGATCGGAAGATGGAAGTTCCGCGCCAGCAGCAGCCCGGAAATCGTGCCGCCATACAGGAGCGTGGCCACGACGGTCCCGACCTGCTGGCCGAGGCCGTACTCGACGTGACTGAGCAGCCACAGGACGTAGATGAGGCATCCCGCGGTGATACCGGCCAGCACACGGCGGGTGCGCACGCTCACGTCACTGCCCGCAAGGATCATCAACACGAGGAACGGCAGCACTGCGGCGATGACCAGCTGGATCGCGTTCAGCGGATCACTGGAATACGGCAAGAACAGCATCTTCTCGTAGCCCGGATCATGCAACTTGCCGACAGGGAACCAGTGGAAGTGCTGCACGTTGGCGAGGTAGCCGATCAGCATCACACCCGCCAGCATGGTGGGGATCGACCACGTTCCAAGCAGCACGAACCCGGAGGTTACGTCGAAGGTCTTGCCGCGGTTGCGCGCCGAGTAGATGCCGATCAGGATGGACACCGAGTAGATCAGCGGAATCGTCATGAGGTTGAGCAGGAGCGTGACCGGCAGGCGCTCGGCAATCACGTCGATCACCGGCCGGTTGTAGTCGTGGCTCTGCCCGAGATCCGGCATCTTGAACCAGGGCATCCACGTCTTCGACGGGTCATAGCCGATCACTTCGTGCTGGTCGTTCTCCACGCAACCCCACGGCGACACGAGGATCGGCTCGACGTTGGCCACGTGTGCCGCGTCGCGTGACGACAGCGCGACACCCGGTTCGACGCTGTCCGCCTCGTCGCCAGCCGGGATCTGCGCGGTACGCCATCCCAGCGGCGAAACGTTGTTGAGCCAGGTGGCGTACTGCACGTACAGCGGCGCATCCAGGCGGTAGCGCTGCATCAACTCGCGCTTCAGCGCCTCGCGCTCCTCCGGCCGCATCCCGCCGCCATCGGCGGAGCGCATCAGTTCGGGAGGAACGATGCCGCCGGGGGCGAACGCCATGACCGAGAACACCACGATGGTGATCCCGATCAGCGTCGGGAACATCAGCAGCAGTCGTCGGATGATGTAGGTGGTCATGCGATCCAGCGGTTGCGGGCGGAGAGGCCGGGTACGGACCGGAGACGGCTTCGGCTACTTCTGCTTCTGACGGGCCAGCGGCACATACCACTCGATCGGGAGGCCCGCGACGGCGATGTTCAGGCCGCGCTTGGTGACACGGAGATTCTCGAAGCGGTTGTTGATGAAGACCAGCGATCGCTGGCGCATCAGGAAGGTGTACGGCTGGTCCTCGAACAGGATCTCGTGGCACTTGTGCCAGTACTCCATGCGCTTCGCTTCATCCATCTCGGCGCGCGCCTTCTCCATGTACCCGTCGAGTTCCGTGTTGATGTACGAGCACACATTGTCGCCACCCGGCGTCACACCGCTCGAATGGAACATTTGGTAGATGTCCACCTCGAAGTCGCTGGTCCAGCCGAGCATCATCGCATCGAACTGGTGATTCTCCAGACGCTGGATCATCACCGAGAACTCGAGCGGATCGAGCACCATCTTGCAGCCGGCGCGGGCGAAGTTGTCGCGCAGGAAGTACGCGACCTTCTCCCAGTCTTCGCTGCCCGTCGGGTACATGCACTTGAACTCGAAGACCATTCCGTCGCGGTCGAGCACGTTGTCGCCGTCGGAGTCCTTCCAGCCGGCCTCGGCGAGCAGCGCCCGGGCCTTCTCGAGGTTGTACTTGCGCCCCGTGACGTTGGGGCTCCATTGTTCGCCGGCCGGATGGAACGGGCCGTTGGCCGGGATCGCCTTGTCGAGGAACACGTCGGTTGCAATGCGTTCGCGGTCTGCAAGGAATGTCATGGCCTGGCGCACGCGCTTGTCGGCAAACATCGTGTCCTTGCCTTGCGCATCTTTTTGCTGCCAGCCGATGTATGAGTAGCCGGCGGTGGGGCGCATGTACTCGTAGTTGTTGCAGCCCTTCATCAGATCCTTGTCGGCGAGCAGGTCGCGGTACTCGATCGGGCGGGCTCCATAGATATCCACCTCGCCGTTGCGGAAGGCAGCAATCTGGGCGCTGTCGTTGGTGATGGTGGTGTACCGGATCTGGTTGATCCACGGCTTGATGTCGCCCCAGTAGCGGGGGTTGCGGATCAACTCGATGTCCTTGTCGGTCGTCCAGGTCGCCATGTCCTTGAGCATGAACGGGCCCGAGCCGAACAGCAGGTTCTTCGACTGGTTGAACGCTTCCGGATCGTCCAGGTACTTGCCGTAGAAGTGCTTCGCCAGGATCGACAGCCCGCCGGCCAGTTCCAGCGCCTCGAAGTACGGCTTCACGAACGTGAACTCGACCGTGTACATGTCGAGCGCAACCACCCGGGCAATGTTGTTGAGGTACGCACGCGAGCGAGCGGCCGCGATCTTCTTGTTCATCGTGAACTCGTACGAGAACACCACGTCCTCGGCGGTCATCGCCACGCCGTCCGAGAAATGCACGTCCTTGCGCATCTTGAACGTGATCACCGGAACTTCGCGCACCTCCGCGCCGTCGCTGCCCGCGTCCACCACTTCCCACTCCAGGTCGCCGCCCTCGGCACCCTTGCGGAACGGCACCTTGCGCATTTCGATCTTCCAGCCGTTCTCCTCGGCGACGACGCCGTGACGGACCTTGGGGTTGTCCGGGTCGCGGTCGATCAGGCTGTCCATCACCCATGCCTGCGCCAGCGCCGCATAGGCGTCCGACGAGACTCGCGGGGTCAGCGTCTTCACGCGCGACGGGATGGACTGTACGAACTCGTCGCCCGGCGCGAAGTCAGGGAACTTGAGCGCGCCCGCCGGGCCGTTGAAGTATGGCGCAACTGTGTCGGCGCCCACGAATTGGGCCGGGTCGATCCTGACGCCGCCGCCACCGCTATTGGCGATCGTCTCGATCAGCTTGTCCTGCATCCGCGACAGATTCTTGATGTCGTCGCGCGCACGCACCATATCGCTCACGGCGTTCTGGTTCTGCGCGTCAAGCTTCATCATCCAGGACTGCAACGAGTCGTACTGGATCTTGCCGAGCCACAACGACACCAGAATTGCCGAGAGGAACACGAACACGAAGAAGTCTTTGACGGTGAAACGGCGATCCATGGGTTGCCTTCCGTCCGGAGAGGGAGGTTGTGGCCGCGACCCGGGAGAGGGGGACGTGAGCGACCGAATCGGGCAGATTTGCGGGGAGCCTGGCCAACGACAAACACGTCGCAAGTGGGAACGACGTCACGAGGCCGGCAAGTGGGCGGATTCTAGGACGCACCCCACACAAGGGCAAGGCAGATCCAACCGGCTCGTAACCACGGCATGACATTCGCACCACTCGAACACAGCTGATCGCGCCCGCAACCCAGGCACCGACCCATGACACTGTCACGCCGCATCGCCGCATGGATGCTCATCGTCGTCGGCCTCATGGCCGCGCCCGCCGGCGCCGCGTTCGTGGCCGATCCGGGGGGTGGCGCGCTCGGCATGACCACCGCCCTGCTGGCTGGCAGCCCGTTCAACGACTTCATGATCCCCGGCCTCGTACTACTGTTGTTGCACGGCGGCACCGGCATCGTAGCCGGCGTCGCGAGCCTGAACGGCTGGCGGCACGGCGGCATCGCGACGGCAGTGCTCGGCGTGGCCATGGTGATCTGGATTGCAGTGCAAGTCGCCGTGGTCGGTTTCAGCTGGCTGCAGCCGGTGTTTGCCACGGTCGGCCTGGTCGAGATCGGCATGGGCGTGGCCGCGTGGAAATCCGCGCAGCGGTGGCCAGCAGCGTGAAGAAAGCCGCACCGCGCCGCCCGCTCGGCCGTGGCCGACATTGACCGCGCCGCCATTCCGCGGGTACACTCCGCAGCGGCTGGCCGGCCCGGTGTGTACGGGCGACAGAAGGAGGCGCATAGCGGCGCGCCACCACGACGCGAATGACGCCAGCCGAGACGAATCCCAGCACGAGGTCGAGGTGACCCACGACGACAGGCATATGCCGGAAGGGCCGGACGACGGTATCGGGCCGGTAACCGGGTCGGAACACTATCAGCGGGGCGTCGAGCTCTTCGAACAGGGCCGGCTCCGCGACGCGCTGTACCACATCGATCGCGCGCTCGAACTGATGCACGTGGACGCGGACATCTGCCTCGTCAAAGGCCAGATTCTCTTCGAGATGAAGCAGCCCGACGAGGCGGTGGACTGGCTGGCGCGGGCCGGACAGCTCAACCCGCTGAGTGCGGACGTGCAGCTCTGGAAGGGCCGCGCGCAGCACCTCATGAAGCGCTTCCGTGCGGCGCTCGCCTGCTTCAACCGCGTGCTCGAAGTCGACCCGCGCAACATCGACGCGCACGTCAACCGCGGCATGTCGCTGGTCGAACTCGGCGAGCACGATCGCGCGCGCGAGGCGTTCGCGATCGCGCGCGACCACGCCGGCGAGAGCCCCGACCGCGAGTTCGAGATTGAATACTGGCTGGCCCGCATCGACCGCGCCAACGGCGACATCGACGCGGCGCGCGACCGTCTCGAGAAGGTCGTCTCGGCCAACGCCGGCTACATCTCGGCCGTGGCCGAACTCGGTGACCTGCTGCGCTCGGCGCAACGCTCCGACGCCGACCTCGAACGCGCGAAGGAGGTCTATGAGGCCGGCCTGCTGGCCGAGCCCGACGACCCGGCGCTGCACAACGACTACGGCAACCTGCTGCGCGAACTGAGCGACCTCAAGGGATCGCTGCACCACCTCACGCGCGCGATCGAGGAGAACCCCGACCACGAGGTCGCCTGGTTCAACCGCGGGCTGACGCTCGAGGAACTCGGCCGCGGGGCGGAAGCGGCCAACGACTTCCGCGAGGCGGTGCGCATCGACCCGACCGACATCGACGCCCGCCTGAAGATTGCCGACAACGAACTGCAGACCGGCCGGTTCCGCGCCGCGCTCGAACAGATCGAAGCGGTGCTGGAGGTTGCGCCGGGGCATGCCGACGCGATCCTCTGTGCCGGCGAGGTGCTCAATCGTCAGACGCTGTCGCTCGAGGCCGCGGGCGACTGGCGCGGCGCGGCCGACGCGTTGCGAATGCTGATGGAGCTCGCGCCCGACCTGGTGAACGTCGACGAGCACAAGCTTGATGGCATCGACGACAACGCCGCCGGGCCCGGCTTCCCGTCGTCCGAGGCGCGCCACGAGGCGGCGATCGAGGCGTACGCCAGCCTGTGGAGCCTGGACGACACCGCCACGCCGTTCGGCATCATGCTGGCCGTGCACCTTGTACGCATGCAGTTGTTCTCGCGCGCCGCGCTGGTGCTCGACGGCTACACGCACTTCGCGCCGGACGACGCGTTTGCCTGGGCGTTGCGTGCCGTGTGCGCCGCCGAGACCGGCGACCCGGCCGCGGCCGTCGCACACATCGACCGTGCGCTGGCAATCCGGCCGTCGTTCGTCGAGTTGCTCTGGGAGAAGGCCGGGCTGCTCGAAAGCGACGAACTGGACGACGCCGAGGGCGCGATCCGCTGCTACGAGGAGATCCTCGCCGCGTCGAACGAACACCGCTGGTGCCACGAGCCGCTGGCGCGACTGTACGACGAGACCGGCGACCCGGTTCGCGCGCTCGGCCACCTGCGCGCGCACGAGCAGTTCCTGCAGTCGGTCGGTTTGCGCGAGCGCTTCGAAGGGCCGCTGCAGTGGGCACTGGGCCGCATCCGCCTCGCGCTCGGCCAGCCGCTGGCTGCAATCGACCACCTGCAGCGCGCACTGGACGCGCCGGCGCCCGGCGAACAGCCGAGCATCCGGCCCGACCGCGATGCGCTCGCGCATGCGCTGAGCCAGCGTGGCGACGACACGTCGGAAGAGGCGGACGTCGATGCGGGCGAAGTGCGCCTGCTGCTTGGCCAGGCGCAACTCGCGCTCGGCCGGCTCGACGAGGCGCGCAGCCAGTTCGAGGTCGTGCTGGCCGAGGCCGAGACGCTCGGTGGCGTGGACGCGAGCCTCGTGGCCGAGTTGCGCACGGCGCTTGCTACCGTCGCGATCCGCCAGCGCGAGTTCGCCGAGGCCGACGAGTTGCTGGCCGCCGCATCGTCCGCGCAGCCGCGCCAGTCGCGCGAACAGTTGTTGGCGCGCGCGCACCTGGAGTTCCGCCGCTCGGCCGATTCGCGCGCGCGCGAATACCTCGACCGCGTGATCATCCGCTCGCCGCGTCGCGACGAGATCCTGCTCGAGGCGTTGTTGCTGCAGGCCCGGCTGGCGTGGCGCAGCGGCGATGCCTTCCTCGCGCTGGAGGCGGCCGACGAGATTCTCGCGACCGACGCCTACCACGTGCATGCGGCTGCGCTGAAGGTGGAGTTGATGCGCGAGGTGGGCGAAGAGCGCGAGGCGCAGCAGGCGCGCCGCGACTACCGCATGGCGTCGGTGTTCCTGCGGGCCGCGCGGGCCGTGCAGGAGAATCGTCCAGCCGATGCGCTCGCGTTGCTCACGCGCTACCGCAGCGAGGCGTGGGCCAGTCGCGCCGACTTCCTTTATCTGCGTGCGGCTGCCGAGGCGCGGATGGGTCGTCACATCGAGGCCTGCAACGAGCTGGCGCGCGCGATCGCGCTCGATCAGACGCTGGCTGACGAGGTCACGGCCGAGCCGTCGTTCGACGCGCTGCAGGGTGATCCGCGCTTCACCGCGGCGTTGCAACAGGCCACGCGCCGCGACCGTCCGATGAGCATGCGCCGCACGGCCAGCGATGTGCCGGCCCGCCCGGCTGCCGACCCGAACGACGAACCATCCTCGCCAGCCAGCCCGTCGGCCGCGACGACGCCGGCGAGCGGCGAGAGTACGACGCATGGCGACACGACCGATGCCGAGTTGCTGCACGACGCCGAGCACGGCATCGACTGGGACTCGTTGATGGATTGAGCGCCGACGAACGGTGGCTCGGCAAGCGCCAGCGATTGATCGACCGCTCTGCTCACTTCAACAGGTCGGCGACCACGCGCGCCAGACCGGCTGTCACCCGCGCCAGCCGTGGATAGTCCAGCCGGTCGGCGGTGTCGGTCGGCAGGTGGTAGTGCGCGTAGCGCAGCATGGCCGTGTCGGTGAGCATGATCGCCGGGTAGCTGTGCTGCCAGAAACTCCAGTGGTCGGAGAAGTCCACGCCGGGCAAGGAGTCCGGCGCGGCGATGCCCTGCGACGGGAACTGCGTGTGCGATCGGAACGACCCGATCGCGCGGCGCACCAGGTCGCCGGACGAGAGGTTGCCGACAAACGCGATGTAGTCTCCGGTGTCCGGGTAGAAGTTGCCAAGCAGCTTGTTCGGGTACTTCTGGGTTCCCGGCGTCTGGAGGTAGCAACCCATCGTCTCCAGCGAGATCATCCCGGCGATCTGCTCGCCGCGCTGCTGGCAGCCGTGGGCGTGCACCCAGCTGCCCATCTCGTCGGACTTGAACCACGGCGGCTCTTCGGTGGAGAACGCGACGAAGCGCACCGTGCGGTTGTGCGGCGAGTTACCGATCAGGCGGGCAATCTCCAGCATCACGGCGATGCCGCTCGCGTTGTCGTTGGCGCCGGGCGTGATGTAGACGGTGTCGTAGTGCGCGCCGACGATCAGGATGTCGGCGGGCTGGCTGGCGCCAGCGCTCTCGGCGACGACGTTGCAGGTGTCCATCAGGTTGCCATGGTACGTCGCCTGGTACGGCTCGCGGTGTGGCGACAGGCCGAGGCTGCCGAACTGCTGTTCGATCCAGTCAGCCGCTGCGGCCAGTTGTGGCGCCTGCTTGAAGCTGCGCGGTCCGATGGTGGCGGCCAGCGCGGTCACGTGCGCCTGCAGCCCGGCTGCGATCCGCGTTTCGTCTTCGGTGAGTTCGGCCAGCGGCCCCTGGTACGACGTGCCCGGCATCGACATCACCATGCAGCCGCCGACGCCGAGGAAGGTGCCGACGATGGTGAACAGTCCGCACAGCAGGATTGCCAGTCGGCGGAGGCTGACCAGCTTGCGCGGCGCCTCTGGCGTTGGCGCCACGTCAGTGCCCGGGGGTTGCGGTGTGTCGGTCATGGGCCGGGTCGAGCCAGAGCAGCGGTGCCATCCGATTGTAGCGGGCCTGCCCTGTTCTCGCGCTCAGCGTCCGCCATCAGCGTTGTTGTCCGCGCGCTGCCGCACGGCCATGCGCTCGTACCGGAAGTAGCTTTCCAGCGTCAGGCAGTTGATCGCCGTGGTGTACACGCGGCCGCCGGCCACGCCCCAGGCGCTGTTGGTGTCCCACGAGCCGTAGCAACGGTCGCTCTCGCGGCCACCCTCCAGGCGCTGGCTGCGGGCCAACGCATCGGCCAACGGACGCTGCCAGTCGGTCCAGTATTCGCCACCCATCTGGAACATCGCCAGGGATGCCCAGTGCCAGTAGTAGTAGTCGATCTTGTCCGGATTGCGCAGCGTGGGCCGGTTGTCGATCGACGTGATCACGCGCGACTGCGCGACCAGCACGGCATTCTCGCGAGCCTCGCCGTCGCTCGCCAGAATGCGGACCAGCACATTCATCGCATCCGTCGTGGGGTTGGGCGCGAAGCGGGCCTGCTCCTGTAGCCGCGCATTGCTGCCACCGGCCGCGATGTAGCCGGTCTTGGGGTAGCCGTTGACCGACGCGGTCATCAGTTCCATGTGCCGCACGGCCCCGGCCATGCCGTCTGCCGGCACCTTCAGGCCAGCCACTCGAGCGGAGTGCAGCGCGAGGGCCATCCAGGCAGTGATTGACGTGTCGCTGTCGCCGGGGCGGATGCCGTAACGCCATCCGCCGGTCAGGTCGCCGACCTTGTTCTGCGCCGCCGCGATGAAGTCGAGCGCCTTCTGCGCAGGGCCCTTGAGAATGTTCGAGCCGGTGAGCGCGAAGGCCTCGACCATCGCCAGGCTGCAGATCGCGTGGCCGTAGATGTAGTGCGTGTCGGCGCGGTTGGTGGTGTCGAACACGCCGTCGTTGTCCTGGATGAGCTTCAGGTAGCGCAGCGCCTTCTTCACCGTGTTGGCGAACTCGCCCTCGGTGTGCGTGTAGCCGGCGCCGAGGAAGGCCAGCAGGGCAATGCCGGTGACGCCTGCGCGGGCCTGCTTCCAGCCCGTGTCGCCGGTGCCGTTGACGTTGCCGTAGCGGCCGGTGGTGCGGCCGTGCGCATTGCCAGCAGCGCCGAACTCTACCGGGTCCCATGAGCCATCGTCGGCCTGGTGATCGCGCAGCCACTTCAGCGCCAGCAGCACGTGCTGGCCGGAGTGGCGCACGTCGCCGGCGGGTGCGGGCGTCGCGCTGTCGTCAATTGGTCGCGAAGGCGGCACCAGAGCGGCATCCGGCTCGACGGCCTGCACGATGACGCGGTGCGTGGCGCGAACCTGCAGCGCAGTCAGCGCGTTGGCACCCGGCACGACCCGCGGCAGCGGCGCGTCGCCGGTGTTGTCGTCGTTGCTCGCCGGCGCGACCTCGATCTGCAGCGCGAGTTGCTTCTGGTCGCGCGGCTCCACGCCGTCGTTGATCCGTGCGAGCAGATCGAAACCGCGGTGCAGCGCGTCGGCCGGCACACCGGCATCGAAGCGCAGCGCCACGCGGTCGCCGATGATGCTTGACCCGCGGCGCAGCTGACTCTCGAGTTGCCAGAACACGAACGCCGGCGCGGCGCTCATCGGCTTGTCGCCGGGCCACCCGGTGCTGCGGAAGAACTCGTTGATCGGCTCCGGCGACACCGAGTACGCGGCGCTCACACCTTCTACCGCGCGGAAGCGGAACTGCTGCGGCACGCCGACCGGCGCGGCCGGGTCACGCGGGATGAGCAG
>JBFWQT010000159.1:0-12746 GCA_050249295.1 Planctomycetota bacterium | reverse complement strand
CAACACCAGGAACCGACCGGTCAACGTGGGCCGAAGCACCTTCGGGAAGTCGTCGGCGCGGGTGAGCGACCAGACCAGCAGGTCGTAGAAGCGTGTGAACACCGGCAATTCGTCGGGCCGGTTCGCGGCAGACGGGGCACGTCGATGGCTCATGACGCGGCCACCTCGAACGGCGGAGCGTCGGACCCGCCGGCGCTCGTGTCGTTGCCGGCGGTGATCGCCAGGATCGCGTCAGCCCAACGCTCGGCCCTTTTCTTGCCGATGCCCTCGATCTGCTGCACACCCGCCTTTGTGCTGGGTGCGCGCCGCACCAGATCCACGAGTTGCTGGTTGGTGAGGATCGCGTAGGCGGGCACCGCTTCCGCGCGGGCGGTGCGGTTGCGCCAACGGCCGGTCGTCGCTCGAGCCGTCATCCTGGCGACTCCAGCTCTTCCAGTTCGGCTGCACGTTGCCGTAGCCCAGCGGAGGCAACAGTTACAAACTCGGTGTCCACAGCAGCCGAGGCCGACTGCTGGCTGAGCATCGCGCCGAGCATCCAGGCCGTAGACGGTTCATCTTGCGTAGCGCCACATGCCTTCAGCGCGGCGTTCAAGTCGAATGCGCAAGTGAGCCCAGCTTGGTGTTTCGCGGTGGGCCGTTCGCGCAGGCAGCCCGCACGCATCAATGCTTCGACGAATGTGTGGCATTGATACACGGCGCACTAAAAGCGCTTTTCGCTTTCGACATTGTTGGGGCAGGAAAACTCGGCCACGCCCAGCATGGTGTAGCCAACCACGGTCGGGAAGTACGGTTCACGCGTGCCGGGACGGAACGGAAGCCAGTCCGCAGACAGCCGCGTGTGTCCGTTGAATCGCATCAAGCTGTCCGAGCTTTTCGTCTCGCCCGCGGAGCGGCGACCACTCCGGCTTGCTCATCGTGGGTAACCGTCTGTGCGCGCGCGGCGTTCACGGGATCAATCGACAGATCTGGCAGGGCGGAAACCGATGTGGCGGTGGCGGTAGGTGGTCACTACCTGGTGGTTTTGCACCGAGCGGGCTATACCGTTGTTGCCCCAACCGCCGCCCCGGACGGCGCGAATCGCTCGGGATTCTTGCGTGTTCTCGCACCACTCTTCCAAATTGCCATGCACCTCGTGCAAGCCAAAGGCGTTGCACGGCAAGCTGCCGACCTCAATGGTCCGCTCTGGCCTCTTTGATGGGTGGCCGATTGTATGCCTGCAGTTGAAATTGATGATGTCAGCCAGAGCGTTCTTGCCGTTGCCGAAGCAGAAATCGCTCTGCGTCCCGGCCCGACACGCAAACTCCCATTCCGCCTCGCTCGGCAACCGCAGCCCGTCCGCCGCGAGTTCGTTCTGCTGGAACCACGCCTGCGCATCGTTCCACGAGACCTGGTTCGCCGGCTGCAGCGGCCCGGGCCAAACGTAGTCGTCATGCTCGCCGTTCAGCGCGTCGTACACTCGCTGCGATACGCAGGTCCGGGCGATGAGGAACGGCTTACCGCTCCAGTTTGGCTCCGCGTTGCCGTAGCCCAGCGGAGGCAGCAGTACAAACTCGGTGTCCACAGCAGTCGAGACCGGCTGCTGATTGGGCATCGCACCGAGCATCCAGGCCGTGGATGGTTCATCTTGCGTAGCGCCACGTGCCGCCAGCGCGGCGTCCAAGTCGAATGCGCCAGTGGACCTAGCTTCGTATATCGCGGTGGGTCGTTCGCGGAGATAGCCGTCACGCAGCAAAGCTTCGACGAACGCGTCGCATTGATGGACGGCGCACGAAAAGCGATTTTCGCCTTCGACATTGTTGGCGCAGGAAAACTCTGCCACGCCCAGCATGGTGTAGCCGGGCACGGTTGGGAGGTACGGTTCGCGCGTGCCCGGCCGGAACGGAAGCCAGTCCGCAGACAGCCGAGTGTGCCCGTCGTCCGGCCCCACGTGAATCGCGTCGAGTTGCCCGAGATACGGGTAGCGCCCGCGTGGCGGCGACCAATCTGGATCGAATCCATGCATGAATGGTGCACCCACAAAGCCAGCCGAACCGGCGGCACATAAGCAATTATAGCAGGCGTACGAGCAATGCCCCAAACCCGTGAGGGTCATGCGCTGTGAAGCGGCGGCAAATCGACATACCACACGGTTTGGCCAACGGCGTCCATGGCGGCGATGGTGGTATAGAAGGCGTCGGGCTCGCCAATCAACAACTCCGGAGATCGGCCATCCTGGCCGATCGCGACGTGCACGGGCGGTGTTGGGTCGATTGCAAAGTCGTTGCGCAGCATGATCATTTCGGAAGGATCGCGCGCCTGGCCGTGATCAAAGCACTGGAACTGCAGATTCAGTTTGGTGCTGGTCTGCAGCAGCGCCGCATTCAGGTATCGCGAGTCGCCGATGTTCGCGCGGAATGTCCGTGCTGTCCACGCCATCTTGCCGGCTGAAGCCGTTTGATCATTCTCCCGCAGCAGCCCGTGCTTGGCCGGCTCCCGGAACGCGCTCGTAAGCGCGAGATCGGAGAGGTCTCTCAGAACGGCAATCCACAGGCGGTCTGCTTGTTTCAGACTCACTCCCCGTCTCGCCAGTTCTGCCTGGATGGCGTCGGCGGGATGGCGCTGCTGATGCACGCTTTCGCCACTGGACTCCGCAATGAGATCTGCCAGGCAGCGCCGGAAAACGGCTTCGGCGCGCTGCTGGTCGGCCGTGCGTTTCCCGCCCTCTTGCAGGTTGAGCTTCTTTCTCAGTTGGTAGGCGCCTTCGGCAAACTCGAAATCGCTCGGCATCCAGTCCCGGCTGCGCCCAGTCACAGGGGGCGCGGGCAGACGTCCATCGTCGATCATCTTCTGGAAAGCGGCGTACTCGACGCCCATTTCTTCGGCGCATTGCCGAGTGGTGCGGGTCGTGCGGTCCATCACCAACCTCCGCTCGTGCTGCTACCATCTGGTAACGCTGTAGCAATGCCGGTCCACAGACGGTAGCACTTTTTATCTTTCTTGCTTCTTTATAGACGGGATCAAGATGTCAATGTTCGGTCCAAATACAACCGGATGCTAGCTTTATATAAAAAGAAGGAAAGATAATATTTCGGTCGGTTGTCTGGCATTCAAGATGCGGTCCCCTCGTTCCAAGGCGAGCGCCGGCTTGCTGCAGTTCCGGCAACGAGCATCTCGTGTTGCCGGCATTCGACAACATCAAGGAACGCATGGAGCTTATATATGAGACAAGCATACATCTTTTGGAGTTCGCTGCTGACGGTTCTGGCCGTACTCGCACTGCAGGCGCCGAGCATAGTCCAAGCCGCAGACTCGTGGTCCGACTTCGAGTTCAGCGCAGCTTCGCCGGTTTCCGGCGGTGCCGGTAGCTCAGACGGGCGTGGGCCGTTCTGGAGGGGCAACGGCCGCCAGAACGTCAGCCTTCGCGGCACCCTGATCAACACAAATGCCAACTCCGCGACCGGCACCATTACCCTCAACGCGTATCTCGGTCAGTATTGGTTGGGCCAGACCACCTGGACCAGCATTCTGGCCGGGCAGAGCACCGGGGTCATCAGCATCCCGCTGGTCATCACAACGAACGATGCAATCCCCGAAGGCTCGTATCGCCTGACTCTCAAGTTGACCGATTGGGGGGGCACGCGCATGGTCCAGTTCCAGGACGATACGCTCGCTTGGTCGCCGGACAACTACCGCCTCCGCTTCAGCACGGCGCCTGCCAACGCAGGGACGATCAACGTCAACGGCACGACGGCCAGCCTCGGCGAGACGTTCGTCCCCGGGAGCGTCACCGAGAACCTCCTGGCGTCCGTTGCCGCTGGCCACCAGTTCTCGAACTGGTCGTCAGCGGGTTGCACCGTGAACAACACCGCCAGCGCTAGCACGTACATCCGGGCCAACTTCATGAATGCGACGATCATGGCGACCTTCAACTCTGCGCCGCAGCCTCCGCCGACGATCGTCGGAGCGCTCAACGGAGACACCTATATCGCCCGCGACCAGACCTGCCAGTTGAAGGGCATCATCCAATCGGCACAGGGCAATCTGCAGACCGTGACCGTCGTGGTCTCCCAGCCGGGCGGCGCGATTGACGGAAGCACCTATCGCTTCGCCAACGTCAACGCGCAGACATTCGACCTTGGCAGTGTCGAATTCGACCCGAAACTCTTCGCTCCCCTCGCCCTCGTACTCAACGGATACACGCTCGGAGTCTGGGCCAGCAACGCAGGCTCTCCACAAGGCGTGCTCCTCCACGAGTTCGATTGCTGCTACTCGGACCAGCGCAGCCTGTCGGAGTACGACGCCGAGCTGCTGCTCCCGTGGGCTGCAGCCGACAACGCCAGGGTTGCGCGCATCTCGCAGTGGGAAAACTCTCTCCCTAACCAGTATCACGACCTGTACAACCTCGAACGTCGAGCGATCGACTTCGCGATGCCGTTCGGCACGCGCATTCCGATTCTCGCGCCGTGCGCGATGATTGTGGTGAAGGTGCAACGCGACCGGACCAAGGCCTATGGCTTGTACGTGGACGCCGATGTGGCCTCTGATCCGAGGCTTCGCATGCGGTTTGCCCACCTCGACAGCTTGGACAGCGCCATGATGGAGGGTGCCATTGTCCAGTGCGGGCACGTCATCGGCATCTCGGGCAACACCCCCGAGTCGGCCGGCTTCCACGAACACCTGCACTTCCAGATCTGGGATCACACGCTTCCCGACAGCCAAGCCGCGGTGCGCATCCTGCCCATTGACGGGTTCGTGACTCTGGGCGTGGACGCAGACCCCGACTCCACAAACTTCACCAACGGCGGCACTGGCTATGGAGGCGACGATGACGCTGTCGGCGGAGGCACCGAACAGGCGCAAGGAAGCGGCGGATGCGATGCAACGCACGGCGTAGGCCGCCCGATGAACGGATCGTTCGCGTGCTTCGTGCTGGCGATCTTGTTGCTCATCGCCTGCTCAAGGCGCATGTAGAACGATGCTCTGCTCTTGACCGGCACGCCTGATGGCGTGCCGGTCGACTTTACCCGCCGCCCACGGTCGTCGCCTTGCTCCGGGCAGTTTGTCGACTGCCTGTTTGAGCGCTCGTGGCCGGATCGTGGCGGCGCAGGTGTGGCGGTAATCTTCATGTCCCACCGTCAGTTGACAAACGGCTGCATCAGCGAGAGCAACTGCCAGTCGCGCTCGCACACGCCGCGGGGCTGCATCGCCCCCGCTCATTCAAGCACATCGTGGAGTCGACGTAGCTCGGAGAGAGTACAGCGATGAACGTGCGGCACGAGCCGATCTCGTGCATGAACTGCGAAACCAAATCCCTTTTAGTTGGGCACATGTCGCCAGCGCGATGGCCGGCAGGGGAAGCAGCCAAGACCACGGAAAAAAGAAGGTTTGTCTGGGATCGGGCCATCGGTCGATCGTGCCGAGCCACTCACGATAATCGGCTACCAACAAGAAGCGCGCCCCTCAAGGTATCCCGTTACCGTCGAGGCCACCAAGCCACCTCGATGCAATCGGCATTATCGCGAGGGAGTTCATCTGGCCCCGCCGCCTGACCGGCTCTGGCACTGACTCTGGTCGAGCCCATCACCGGCCACTCGAGAACCTCACTTGTCTCCCGCGGCCGCCTCACTGATGACCCGCCGTGAGCGCATCTGCGACTGACGCCAGCGACGCTCTTGCACCGCGGGATCCAATGCATCATCAGTCCCGGGATGTGGGACAGCGGGAGCCCGATCTACGCGAGCTGGTCTGACGGCTGGCCCACGCGGCACTGGAGTGGGCCCACGACTCCGGCCACCAGAAACGGGTGGGTGGAGTTTGAGGTGGCCCGCCGCCAGCCTAACGCAATCGGGACAGCGGGCTAACGTTCATGGCCCGGCCACCCGGAGCCAGCGGCAGCCGAGCGCACTGTGCTCGACCGCCAGCCGGGCACCATTTGTGAAGATGGCCCGAACGACCACGGAACCCATGGACGCCGACCCACTGTTCGACGCCAGCGGCGACAGCCTGTTTCACTGGCTCTGCCCACGGTGCCCCGGTCCGACGATCAACAGGCGGCAGCCGGCCACAGGGCCCTGCTGCTCATGCGGCCAGATATCGGCACCAGAGGAACACCGGCGGTCGCCGTGCATCGCGTGATGACAGAGTTCGCCGACCGCGGCCTCGCGAGTGACCTCGACCGCGGCTACCGGGAGTCGCGACAGCGGCCTATGCGGCGACGCCCGACCGAATGGGAGCGTGGGAGATGCACCCGGATTGCGGCCCGGCGGCACGATGGCCACGCCCGAGCACACCGCCCCGGCGAGGATCTCGCTGGCGCCTCCGCCGGCTTCGTCCCGCAGGGACTGGAATCGCTGATCCGCCAGGCGGTGCGCGACGAGATGCAGGGTGTTGTGCCGCTACTCGGCAGCCGCTGGCGACCGGAGGAGGCGAACCGTAGATCGCCGCAGGGCGCGAGGTAGCGGGGCTTGCAGTCTGGTTATGAGATTGGTTATAACACAGGTCGTGACTTTGCACCCCGTGGCGCATCTGAATGGCAGTAAAAGGGATAACTCAGAACCATGACATCCTCCACCGGCCCCGAGCCGACCCTCTTCGGCAACATCGAACCCATCGGCCAGACCGCCTTCCGCGAGGTGATGTCCTGCCGCTACGACGCCATCGCGCAGGCCATTGTTGGCGCTGCTGACAGCGTTCTCCAGTTCATGGCAGATCCGGTGGCCTTCTCGTTTCGGGCCGCTACCATCTCCTCGGCGATCAACGACCAGATCGTTGCCGTCCTGAGCGATCTGTTTGCGGGCGACCCCGACGTGTCGGTCATCGAGCGGAATGGCCACCGGCAGCCGGGGTTCATCTTCGCCAACAGTGTCGAGGTGCGCGTGAACAAGCTGGATTCAACTCTGCGGCCGCCGCGCCAGCGCACGGATCAGGATCGCGACTACCGGGAGCATCGCCAGCTCGCTCTGTTCAAGGACCTGCCCCGCGTCGTGCTCGGCTACCGGGCACGCAGGCCAGCCAGCCTCGGAATCGGGAGTATTCACTTCGTCCACTGGGTCGGCGACGTTCTGGAATGGACAGAGTCGCTGGCGCTGCCGCAGATGGTGCCGGTCGACCTCGGAGCCGACGACGAGGCCATCGAGAACTTCCCGTACTCGTACACCGAGCCGGCGGACGAGCGCGAGATCAACGGCACTGCTGACGACCAGACCGCATGAGCAACGATCAATTCAACGGGCACCTGCTGTGCCTGGCAAGGGAGAGTCGGGGGCGTTCCCAGACCTGGCTGGCCAGCAATGCCGGGGTTTCGCAGCCGTTCATTTCACAGCTGGAAGAGGGCAGCAAGTCGCCGTCTTCTGAGGTTCTGCAGCGCCTTTCGCGCGCCCTGGACTACCCGGTGGAATTCTTCTGCCGGCAGTGGGAGCGCACCGGGCTTGGCGTCGGCGAGCTGCACTATCGCCGTCGCAGATCGGCCGGCAAGACCGCTCTTCGACAGATCGAGGCCGCTGTCAATCTGCGCCTGCTTGAACTGTCCAACCTCCTGCGGTTTTTCAACGCCGCCGACGACGGGCCGATGTTCTTCCCCATCGACACGGATCGGAGTGGTGGTGTCGAGGGCGCCGCTGACCGGCTACGTGCACTATGGAACGTGCCTGCCGGGCCGATCGCCAGCGTTACTCGCCTGCTCGAGCGCCACGGCGCGATCGTCATGCTGATGGACTTCGGTACGGACAAGGTGGACGCGCTGGGTGTGTGGACTGGCGATCTGCCGCCGGTGTTTTTCGTCTCGCACACCTCGCCGGCCGATCGGCGCCGGATGTCGCTCGCACATGAAGTTGCCCATGTTGTCCTTCACATGCGATCCGGCCGAATGCCGGACGATCTGGAGGCAGAGGCGAACCACTTCGCCGGCGCGTTCTTGATGCCCGCATCCGACTTCCGCACCCAACTGAAACGCAGCGGAAAGCTGACGGTTGACTGTGC
Organism: Planctomycetota bacterium; assembly: GCA_050249295.1. Classification (GTDB taxonomy): domain Bacteria; phylum Planctomycetota; class UBA8742; order SKZP01; family SKZP01; genus JBFWQT01. Next base: position 4,790 of record JBFWQT010000159.1, on the reverse strand, counting down.
ATTTCGGCTCAAGAGTCACTGGAACACGAGCGCGGCGTCGATCATCTTCCGCGCCGGCGAACTGGGCTGTGTCACTACTTCTCAGCAACAACGTCTGTGGAGGAGCTTCTCGGCAAGGGGGTTCAGGAAGGAAGAGCCCCAGGTCTTTGCACCAGAAAGGCCGCTCTTGCTGCCGCAACTCCTGAAAGAGTTGAGCGAGCGCAATCCAGACAGGATCAGCGACGTGTTTCCCCTCCCCGCCAGCGACTTCGGGAGAGTGTATCGCACACAACAGGCCGGCCTGCGGCTGACGTGAACTGGTCCAGACAACCCAAGTGCCAAAACCGAGGCGGGCTGTGCAGCGCGTCGAGTGAGGCTACTCACCGAACGGCACCACGGTCCGGGGGTGTGGGATGCGTTGCGCCGCAAGGCCCGTACAATGTCGCGGCCAATCCCGTCCGCGGACCCTCCGCCGCTCGGATGCTCGACCAAAACAGCTTGCGCGCCATAGCTATAGCTACTTGCCGCCGTCGGGCAGAACCTCGACTGTTACCGAGCGCTGAAGTTCGCTCCGTCATCGCCCCCGCCTGGCGCTTGCCCAGATAAGGTCGGCGCTCTCCTTCTCCAGAGCAAGCTTGATCCTCTCGATGGCCTTTTGAGAGTAGCGCTTGAAGATGGACTTCCCGATCTTGATCTCCCTGTAGCACTCCTGGTCGTCGCGGAGACTGAGGTGATCGACGACGGCTACGGCCTTTGGCATCGTCAAGCCGACCTTCTCGGCAAGTTGCTTTGCGCCCAAGTTGTAGAAGCCAAGTTCGTCGACGCGCTTCACCGCGACCACGTGCGCGCCCGGTGTCCCCTCGGCCACGAGTTGGATCGGGATGCCTTCCTTTTTGGAAAGCCGCAGTGACAACCCGGGGCCGGTTCCGTCGGGTCTAATCTCAACCGAGGCCACATCTCGGAACACATCGGTCCACACCTTGCCTGCCATGACGTCCTTCCCGAGCCGCTGCAAATCTGCGTCGCTGGGCTGGCCCTTCTCTCCACGGATCGTGCCGTCCAGGATTGCGAGGGGCCGCAGGCGTGCAAGTGCTTCGAGCCGACGCCGTTTCCCCGGCCGAAGGAGCTTCCCTATCTCGACGACCTCGGAGTCGAACAGTGTTGCAAGATCCGTCGGTGGTGACGTGGAGACTGGCAAGACTCGGGTCGGTAGATGGGACGCGAGCACTTGATCGAAGACACTCTTGAGGATGTCACGGAAGAGCGTGACGCCCGACTGCAGGTGGAGGTAGAGCTGACCCTCGGAGATGTCCAGCAAGTGGTGCTGCGCTGCATCACGCAGCCCATTGATGGTCTGTAGAACCAAGGCCTGCTCCTCGCTCAAGAACTTGATCGTGCCATCGCTGAGCGCGCGCCGCACGCAGGCATCGAATCCGATTGTCTCCTTCGCGCGGTTCTCGCGGATTCGAGCACCACGGTGCAGGATCGAGGCCTTCATCAGCATCTCGAAGCCGTGGTCGAGCAGAATAAGCGTGCCGCTCACGCGCCCCCGGTCGTGCGGCCGGTTGAAGAGTTCGATGCTCAGGACCAGCGCGTCGCTGGCCTTGCCGAGGAGGAGCTTTGCCTCGCGCTTCATCAGCCGGCCCTTCCAAGATGCGCCCGGGATCGTCGAGGCGGAGTTTGCCAGAGATGGGCTCTGGGATCAGAGGTGGCAAGCACGGCAGTGTCGATTCACGTCGTGGTTGTGTCGGCCCCGAAACGCACCGGAGTTGCCAACGTCTGGGCGACCGCGGACGGATCGTTGAACCGCGTCCGGAACACTCGCTCCGCGAGTTCTACTGGCAGGCATTCGCCGAACTTCGTCCCGCGCAGTGCGTCCTCCCTGTGGACGGGCTCCAGTCGATTTTCCCCCTGCAGTCCAACCACACGTCGCTGCATCTCCTCAAGCCCGCCAGGGCGTGATGATATGCGGATCGAGAGGTTCTCCGGACGGGCTTCGGGAACCCCGGTGTGCACCAGTGCGTCTGAGATCACCGTGTTGGCCACGCCTCCGGCGAAGGTCCACCAGACCAGCTCTCCGGTGGCAAGTTGGGTCAGCGAAGTTGTTCCCTCGGCCACCACCGGGTAGTCCTCACGGACCAACCCGAGTTGCGCCTCGGCTCTGCTGGACCAGGTGGGGCGCGACGCGTCAGCCTCGAGTACTTCGCGGATGGCCTGACACAAGGCGAAACTGAGGAACTGGCCCTCGCCGGTCCATCGGGATCTACCTCGATCCCGGGTGGGTTCGACATAGGCGATGCGGCGCTTCCAGTCCACGTGGTTGGTCAACCAGCTGCGCCCAGCGAGGACCAGAACGGTCGGAGCCTCGTCTCCGCGCTTGTAGAAGGTGGACTCGTGCACATGCCCGAGTTCCTTCCGGCCGGTAACCACCTTGAAGAGTGGCGGCGAGGTGAACACGGAGAGCAGCTCCATGAAGTTCTTGCGTCCGTACTTCGCTTCGCCTTCGACACCAAACGAGAGGATCCCGTCGCTCTCCCAGAGGATGCCTGTTGCGACCATGTGTTCCACGAGGGCTGCGACGTCTTGATCCTCCATCACAGAAAAGGCGGGAACCCCGGACACCCACTCGAACCAGGCCCGGCGACCGACTCCTCCCGTTTGAAGCACAAGGGCCATCAGCTGCTGGGCCACAATGTGGAACGGCATCGGGGGCGGTTGGACAGGCTCGACGTACCCGCTTTCCCACAGGTCGATGATGGCCGCGGCCCGTAGCAGCCCTTCGTCCTGCGTTGCCAGGAAGAGGCAGTTTGAGCGGGTTCCGGATCTTCGTCCTGTTCTTCCCATTCTCTGCAGGAACGACGAGACCGTTGCAGGCGCGTCGATCTGGATGACCCGATCCAGGTCCCCGACATCGAGCCCAAGCTCCAATGCACTGGTGGCGACGATCACGCAGTTCTGCCGCTGCGCGAAGGCCTCTTCTGCGCGACGTCGTTCATCTACGGCGAGAGAGCTGTGGGACACGAACGTGTCGATGCCCGCGTCACGCAGCAGCTGAGCCAGCTGTTCCACCCGGGCTCGGCTGTCGCAGAAGACCAGTCGCTTCTCCCCGTGGTGCAGCAGGCTGATGACCTTTGCGGCGTTGGCCAGGGAACCCACATAGTCGAGCTGAACGTCAGCGTCCTTGACCTCCCCGTAGCCGGGTCGAATCAACGCCTTTGGTCGTGGAGAACCCGCTGCAACCCAGTCCAGCATCTCGCTGGGATTCCCCACCGTCGCGGACAACCCGATACGCTGAAGGTCTCTCCCCGCCAGCTTGGCAAGGCGGGACAGCACCGCCAGCAAGTGCCACCCTCGATCGTCGCCGGCAAATGCATGCAGCTCGTCGATGATCACCACGCGCAGGTTCTGGAAGAAGCGCCGATGGTCGATCTTTGTCGACACCAGCAGGACCTCAATCGACTCCGGAGTAGTCAGCAAGCAGTCCGGCGGCTCCGCATGCATGCGTCGCTTGTCGCCGTCGGACGTATCGCCGTGCCAACAGGCAGCCGTGCGGCCCACCAGCGCAAAGTACCGACGCAGCCGTTCCTCCTGGTTGTTGAGCAGCGCACGGATCGGGCTGACGTACAGGACGCTGAGCCCGACCCAACTTTTGGCCAGCATCTCCGATATCGCTGGGAAGAAAGCCGCCTCGGTCTTGCCGCCCGCGGTGGGTGCAAGGAGCACGACATTCGCACCACGCTGGTATGCGTCGATGGACGCCGTCTGGACCTCACGCAGGTCTGACCACCCGAGCGAGTTGACAATGTGGTGCTGCAGGGCCGGATGGAGCCGATCAAAGGTCACAGCTCAAGGTCCAGGTTGATGTCATCCACAGACACCGCCTGCGCTTCTCGCTCGACCGTAGTCAGCTCGTTTGCGTTCACGGTGAGTTTGTAGTGCTGCGTGGGCTCGAAGTCATCGAACTGGTCGATGCGGTCGAGCACGTCCGCGACCAGCTTCTTCAGGAACAGCCGAGGGGCGATACCGACCTTCCCCCTGAACTTGCCGGCCACTGCGCCGGCCAGCGTTTCGACATAGCGATCATCTGCTTTGGCGAGAACCCGCTCGGGTGACGTGCAGCCAGCCGCGAACAGGTCCCGGACCTTGATGCCGACCTCCAACAGCCGCTCGTGGTCGAATGATGGAAGGCGGAGTTGAACGGCACGGGGATTGTCGAAACGGGCGTCAGTCTGGAAGTCTACGTGCAGGCGCTGGGCCAGGGGTTCGAGACGTTGCACGCCTTGGGGACCGTCGAAGAAGGCCGGCGTACCGGTGGCGATCAGGTACAGACTGGGAAAGCGCCCCCCGTCGATGTCGTCGATCAGCTGCCGCAGCGCGTTCAGGCCCTTCTCTCGGACATCACCTCGTACGCGCTGCAGGGTCTCGATCTCGTCCAGCACCAGGACCAGCCCCGAGAAGCCACTGTCCTTCAGGATCAGGAGCAACCCTCGCAGGAAGGAGAGGGCTGCGAAGTGATCCACGTCGCCCTTGATGCCGGCCTCGCGTTTGATTGTTGCGGCGATGTGCGGCTGCCCTGCCAGCCATCCGGCGAGGCCCTCAGCAACGGCGTGATCGTTGTGCCGCTGAGCGGTCCGGTAGCTCCGCAACGCCGCGGCGAACTGCGGCGTGGCCCTGGTGATTTCTCCCAGGCGTTCTTCGAGCAGCTTGTCCGCCTCGGCCGCCAGCGCTTCGGAATCATTCGGGTCCACGGTGCCCGAGGCCAGCACGTCCTCTTCCAGACCAAAAAACCAACCGTCGATCACCGTCCTGAA